>NZ_JAOWHE010000080.1:0-259681 GCF_030332765.1 Citrobacter sp. Cpo071
ATGGTGCATCCGGGAGGATTCGAACCTCCGACCGCTCGGTTCGTAGCCGAGTACTCTATCCAGCTGAGCTACGGATGCAAATGGCGGTGAGGCGGGGATTCGAACCCCGGATGCAGCTTTTGACCGCATACTCCCTTAGCAGGGGAGCGCCTTCAGCCTCTCGGCCACCTCACCAACACGCCTCTTGCGAGTGCTTCGAAGAACTTGTTTCTGCTCATCGTCGCTGCGTGGCGCACATATTACTTTCTGGGACTTATAAGTCAAACAATTTTTCCAGAGCTTTTATCGTTTGCACATTTCACGCGCAATTAGTCTGCAAAAACGGCAAAAAGAGTGTTTTATCAACAGATAAATTGGCAATTTCCTGAAGGAGTGAACAAACGGAAACTTCGCAGGAAAAGGCATTACGCGCAGTGGAATCGAAAAAATGGGGAAGACGAAGAAGAAAAGAGAAGAAAAAGAGTAACTCAATCAGGTTGCGCCTCACCAGAAAGGTGAGACGCGAAAACCTTAGTAACTGGACTGCTGGGATTTTTCAGCCTGGATACGCTGGTAGATCTCTTCACGATGGACAGAAACTTCTTTCGGGGCGTTTACGCCAATGCGCACCTGGTTGCCCTTCACCCCTAAAACTGTCACGGTGACCTCATCGCCTATCATGAGGGTCTCACCAACTCGACGAGTCAGAATCAGCATTCTTTGCTCCTTGAAAGATTAAAAGAGTCGGGTCTCTCTGTATCCCGGCATTATCCATCATATAACGCCAAAAAGTAAGCGATGACAAACACCTAAGTGTAAGCAGTCACGGCATCACATTCTGTTAAACCTAAGTTTAGCCGATATACACAACTTCAACCTGACTTTATCGTTGTCGATAGCGTTGATTCAAACGCTGCGGATTGAAGTCCGCAGCGTCGACTTACGCTTATAATTATTACAGTTTTGCGCTGACCCAGCCTTTCACACTGGCTAACGCTGCAGGCAGAGCCGCTGCATCCGTACCACCGGCTTGCGCCATGTCCGGACGACCGCCACCCTTACCGCCGACCTGCTGAGCGACCATTCCAACCAGTTCCCCTGCTTTCACGCGATCTGTCACGTCCTTAGACACACCCGCAATCAGAGAAACCTTACCTTCCACTACCGTTGCCAGAACGATAACGGTAGACCCCAGTTGATTTTTCAGATCATCAACCATGGTACGCAACATTTTCGGCTCAACGTCCGCGAGTTCGCTGACCAGCAGCTTCACGCCGTTGATATCAACCGCTTTGCTGGAAAGATTTGCACTCTCCTGCGCCGCAGCCTGTTCCTTCAATTGCTGCAATTCTTTTTCCAGTTGACGAGTACGCTCCAGCACGGAACGAACTTTGTCACCGATATTCTGGCTATCGCCTTTCAGCAGCTGCGCAACATCGCTTAAGCGATCGCTCTCAGCATGCACGGTTTGGATAGCACCTTCACCGGTTACGGCTTCAATACGACGAACGCCTGCCGCAGTACCTGACTCGGACACAATGCGGAACAGACCGATATCACCCGTACGGCTGGCGTGAGTACCGCCACACAATTCGGTAGAGAAATCACCCATGCTCAGAACGCGCACATGGTCGTCATATTTCTCGCCAAACAGTGCCATTGCGCCTTTGGCTTTTGCCGCTTCGAGATCCATGATGTTCGTTTCAATCGGCAAGTTGCGACGGATTTGCGCGTTCACCAGATCTTCAACGGCACGGATTTCAGCAGGCTTCATTGCTTCGGTATGAGAGAAGTCGAAGCGCAGCAGTTTATCGTTAACCAACGAACCTTTCTGTGCCACATGTGTGCCCAGAACCTGGCGCAGCGCTGCGTGCATCAGGTGCGTTGCGGAGTGGTTCAAACGAATACGCGCACGACGGGCTTCATCCACATCAGCCTGTACCGCATCACCAATTTTCAGAGAACCCGCAGACAGCTTGCCAATGTGACCAATGGCCTGGCCATATTTCTGCGTGTCGCTAACGGCAAACGCGAAGCCTGCGCCTTTCAGCTCACCCTTGTCGCCAACCTGACCACCAGATTCCGCATAGAACGGCGTCTGATCCAGTACGACAACGGCATCCTGACCTGCGTTAATTGCGTCTACCGCTTTACCATCAACAAACAGCGCGGTCACTTTGCCGTTCAGTTCCAGGTGCTCGTAGCCTTTAAATTCAGAGGTGCCATCAACGCGAATCATCGCATTGTAGTCTGCGCCAAAACCGCTAGCTTCACGCGCACGACGGCGCTGTTCTTCCATTGCAGCTTCAAAGCCCGCTTCATCAACCTTAATGTTACGCTCGCGGCAAACGTCTGCCGTCAGGTCAACCGGGAAACCGTAGGTGTCATACAGACGGAATGCAGTTTCGCCATCCAGCGTATCGCCAGACAGTTTTGCCAGTTCTTCGTCCAGCAGCGCCAGACCACGCTCCAGAGTACGCGCAAACTGCTCTTCTTCGGTTTTCAGAACCTGTTCAACCATAACCTGCTGACGCTTCAGTTCTTCACCTGCAGAGCCCATGACGTCCACCAACGGACCAACCAGCTTGTAGAAGAAGGTATCCTTCGCGCCCAGCATGTTGCCATGACGTACCGCGCGACGAATGATACGGCGCAGCACATAGCCACGGTTTTCATTCGACGGCACAACACCATCGGCAATCAGGAATGCACAGGAACGGATATGGTCGGCGATAACGCGCAGAGACTTGTTGCTCAGATCGGTTGCGCCAGTGACTTTCGCCACGGATTCGATCAATGAGCGGAACAGGTCGATTTCATAGTTGGAGTTAACGTGTTGCAGCACGGCCGCAATACGCTCCAGACCCATACCGGTATCCACGGACGGTTTCGGCAGCGGTTCCATGGTGCCGTCAGCCTGACGGTTGAACTGCATGAAGACGATGTTCCAGATCTCAATGTAGCGATCCCCATCTTCTTCTGCGCTTCCCGGAGGTCCACCCCAGATATGGTCGCCGTGGTCGTAGAAAATTTCGGTACATGGACCGCAAGGACCGGTATCACCCATCTGCCAGAAGTTGTCTGAAGCATAAGCCGCACCTTTGTTATCACCGATACGGATGATACGTTCGCGCGGAATACCGACTTCTTTTTCCCAGATTTCATAGGCTTCATCGTCAGTTTCATAGACGGTTACCCACAGACGCTCTTTTGGCAGGGCAAACCAGTTTTCACCGGTCAGCAGTTCCCATGCATATTGAATAGCGTCGTGTTTGAAGTAATCGCCGAAGCTGAAGTTGCCCAGCATTTCGAAGAAAGTGTGGTGACGTGCAGTGTAACCGACGTTTTCCAGGTCATTGTGCTTACCGCCCGCACGTACACAACGCTGCGAGGTGGTTGCGCGGGAATAATTACGCTTGTCGAGGCCAAGGAAAACATCCTTGAACTGGTTCATCCCGGCGTTGGTAAACAACAAAGTAGGGTCATTGTTCGGTACCAGGGAGCTGCTGGCAACTACCTGGTGTCCTTTACTATGGAAAAAATCGAGAAACGCCTGACGGATCTCAGCGGTGCTCTTGCTCATAATTATCCTGAAGAAATCAAGCTAACGAAATGTCATTACCAGCATCGGCACGCAAACTGCGCCTCTGGCAATCGAAAAGTGGGAATAAGATAAGTTTTCTTTACTGGGAAGTAAAATCCCGTATGCGGTCAATCGTCAAAATTTCGCCATATTGCCTGAATATCTTCCATCAGATAGCCGCGATAGAGCAAAAAACGCTGGACCTTTATCTTATCTGAAAAATCGACAGGTAAAGGTTCACCGTACTTCCGAATGGCCTGTTCGCGTGCAAGCACTGCCCAGTCAACTTCGCACTCACGCATGGCCCGCTCGATAGCTTCACGCGCGATCCCTTTTTGGTTTAATTCCTGGCGCACTCGGGCTGGTCCATAACCTTTGCGGCTACGGCTGGCGATAAACTGCTGCACGAAACGATCATCATCCAGATAACGACTTTCAATACACCAGGCGATGACCTTGTCGTAATCCTCCGGCGTGGCATCAATTTCTTCTGGTCCATTTTTCCCCATCACCGGAGCGGCCAGCTTGCGCCGCAGTTCCTGCTCGCTGTGGTCGCGCATCGCCAGAATGCGTACGGCGCGGTCAAGCAGTCGGGAATAAGCGGAACGGCGGGAAGTTGCTTCTGTCATAGTAAGCCTTCAGAAATGAAAAAGGGCTGCATGATATGCAGCCCTTTACTATATGTGATTCACAACATGCGATTCAAAACAGATTATCAGAAATCTTCGTTCGTTTCTTTTACGTCTTCGCCGCTGTCATCAACGGAGAAATCAGGCGTTGAATCCTGGTTATTGAGCAGTAACTCACGCAATTTCTTCTCAATTTCTTTCGCAGTTGCCGGATTTTCTTTCAGCCAGTTGGTCGCATTCGCTTTACCCTGACCGATTTTCTCACCGTTGTAGCTGTACCATGCACCGGCTTTTTCAATCAGCTTCTCTTTCACGCCCAGGTCAACCAGTTCGCCGTAGAAGTTGATGCCTTCACCGTAAAGGATCTGGAATTCAGCCTGTTTGAACGGCGCTGCAATTTTGTTTTTCACAACCTTAACGCGGGTTTCGCTGCCGACCACGTTGTCGCCTTCTTTCACCGCGCCAATACGACGGATGTCCAGACGAACAGACGCATAGAATTTCAGGGCGTTACCACCGGTGGTGGTTTCCGGGTTACCAAACATAACGCCAATCTTCATACGGATCTGGTTGATGAAAATCAGCAGCGTGTTGGACTGCTTCAGGTTACCGGCCAGCTTACGCATCGCCTGGCTCATCATACGCGCCGCAAGGCCCATGTGAGAGTCGCCAATCTCGCCTTCGATTTCTGCCTTCGGCGTCAATGCGGCAACGGAGTCGACAACGATAACGTCAACCGCACCGGAGCGCGCCAGCGCATCACAGATTTCCAGCGCTTGTTCACCGGTATCCGGCTGAGAACACAGCAGGTTGTCGATATCAACGCCAAGCTTACGGGCATAGACCGGATCCAGCGCGTGTTCCGCATCGATAAATGCACAGGTTTTACCTTCACGCTGCGCAGCGGCAATAACCTGCAGGGTCAGCGTTGTTTTACCGGAGGATTCAGGCCCGTAGATTTCGACGATACGGCCCATTGGCAAACCGCCCGCGCCCAATGCGATATCCAGAGAAAGCGAACCGGTGGAGATAGTTTCCACATCCATGGAACGGTCTTCACCCAGGCGCATGATGGAGCCTTTACCGAATTGCTTTTCGATCTGACCCAGCGCTGCAGCCAACGCTTTCTGTTTGTTTTCGTCGATAGCCATTAATTACTCCTGTCATGCCGCTTTCGGGTTAAACCGCGAAACGTGATAGATAATGTTCTGTTGAGGCAATTATACTGTATGCTCATACAGTATCAAGTATTTTGTAGAAATTGTTGCCACAGGGTTTGTAACGCGTAGACGGTCGCCTGTCGACGTACCGCGTCGCGATCGCCGCTGAAGCATTCCCGACGCGTAATCCCCTCGCCGCTCACGCTGGCAAAGGCGAACCATACGGTACCTACGGGCTTTTCTTCACTGCCGCCATCCGGCCCGGCAATACCGCTGATCGAGACCGCGAAATGCGCGCGGGCAGCTTTTAGCGCGCCAATCGCCATCTCCACCACTACAGGCTCGCTCACCGCCCCATGCTGGGCCAGCGTCTCTTCGCGCACGCCTATCATCTGTGCTTTGGCTTCGTTGCTGTAGGTCACAAACCCGCGTTCAAACCAGGCGGAGCTTCCGGCAATATCCGTAACCGCTTTGGCCACCCAGCCGCCGGTGCAGGACTCCGCCGTCGTAACGGTCGCCCCACGCGCTTTCAGCGCCAAGCCAACCTGCTCACTTAACTGCATCAGTTCACTGTCGGTCATTTCAGCCTCTGTCAGTTAAAAAATATGCCGGACAAGATAGCACTTTCATAACCGATGTGGGGATGGAGAGAACGTTTTACGAGGGGGATTCCAAAAATTGCTCCGTTGCATTAATAAGACCTGCCGGATGACAATGTCAGGGCATCTTATCCGGCCTACAAGAGATTTCTTCCTGTAGGCCGGTGGAGCGATTACTGCACGCGCGCCAGCGCGACCGCCTGACCCAACTGCCACACGGCCATCGCGTAGTGGGTACTGTGGTTGTAGCGGGTGATGGTGTAGAAGTTCGGCAGCCCATACCAGTATTGATAGCCGGTACCAATATCCAGGCGCAGCAGGCTGGCCTGCTGATGATTACCCAACGACTGCTGTGGCGTCAGCCCCGCCGCAGCAAGCTGAGAAATGCTGTACTGGGTTTTAAAGCCGTTCGCCAGCCCAGGTGCCTGACCATTTGCCGGCACCGCGACCGTATCGCCTTTCACCCAGCCGTGGCCCTTGAAGTAATTCGCCACGCTACCGATGGCATCAACCGGATCCCACAGGTTAATGTGGCCATCACCATTAAAATCAACGGCATATTGCTTATAGGAAGACGGCATAAACTGGCCGTAGCCCATCGCGCCGGCAAAAGAACCTTTCAAATCGAGCGGATCGTCGCTTTCATCTCGCGCCATCAGCAGGAAGGTTTCCAGTTCACCAGAGAAGTATTCCGCACGACGAGGATAGTTAAACGACAGCGTCGCCAGCGCATCCAGAATCCGCGTTTTACCCATCACGCGGCCCCAACGCGTTTCAACGCCGATAATGCCAACGATAATTTCCGGCGGAACACCATAGACCTGCCACGCGCGGTTCAGCGCATCTTCATATTGATTCCAGAAGGCCACACCATTTTGCACGTTGTCAGGCGTGATGAACTGTTTGCGGTAGCGCAGCCATGCGCCGTTAGGACCGGCTGGCGGTTGAGTCGTCGGTGCCTGGCGGTCCATCAAACGCAATACCGAGTCCAGACGCTTGGCCTGCGACAGGATCTCCTGCAACTGCTGGCGGTCAAAGCCGTGCTTGTTGACCATTTTTTCGATGAACTGCTGCGCGTTCGGATTATTGGCAAAATCACCGCCCGTTTGCATGACGTTGTGCTGTGGCTCAAGCAGGAAGCCGCCGGATGGCGCACCCGTAGTCGTTTGAGTCTCTGAAGGTTTAGGTTTGCTGCTACAGGCAGCGAGCAGTACGAAAAGGGGGAGTAACGCTACATAACGACGCTTGAACATGAGACATCCATTAAACAAATTCAGCCTGGGAGAAGTATGGTAAAGCATCCTCCGGCATACAAGGAAGCGGTAGTCGCTCTCCTTCACAGAATTTACATCCCCTTTCATCTCTGACCTTCACATTTGCGAGCTCTCACGCAATAACTTTCAAATTAAAATATTTATCTTTCATTTTGAGATCAAAATAACACTTTTATATCTTTCAATCTGATTAAAATTAGCCACCGTTTGGCAAGATAACTAAAATCCCTACAGGAGAGAATAATGATCGACACCATCACACTCGGTGCTGAGTGGTTTATCGGGCTGTTCCAGAAAGGCGGAGAAGTGTTTACCGGTATGGTGACCGGTATTCTTCCCCTGCTGATTAGCCTGCTGGTCATCATGAATGCGCTGATTAACTTTATCGGCCAGCAACGTATTGAACGTTTTGCTCAGCGCTGCGCCGGAAATCCACTGTCCCGCTATTTGCTGCTGCCGTGCATCGGCACATTTGTATTTTGTAACCCGATGACGCTGAGTCTGGGTCGCTTTATGCCAGAAAAATACAAGCCCAGCTACTACGCCGCCGCCTCTTACAGTTGCCATTCCATGAACGGCTTATTCCCGCACATCAACCCCGGCGAACTGTTTGTCTATCTGGGGATCGCCAGCGGCCTGACCACGCTGGGGCTTCCGCTTGGCCCACTGGCGGTGAGCTACCTGCTGGTCGGTTTGGTGACTAACTTCTTCCGCGGCTGGGTGACCGATTTCACCACCACTATCTTCGAGAAAAAAATGGGCATTCAACTTGAGCAGAAGGTGCATCTGGCGGGAGCAACATCATGACACGTATTTGTATTGAAAAAGGCACCGGTGGCTGGGGTGGCCCCCTTGAACTGGATGCCATTCCGGGCAAGAAAATTGTCTATATCACCGCAGGAACTCGCCCCGCAATAGTCGACAGGATAGCAAGCCTGACCGGTTGGCAGGCAGTTGATGGCTTCAAAGAAGGCGAGCCGCCGGAGAACGAAATTGGTGTGGCGATCATCGACTGCGGCGGCACGCTGCGCTGTGGGATCTATCCCAAACGCCGTATACCGACGGTGAATATTCACGCTACGGGTAAATCCGGCCCGCTGGCTCAGTACATTGTCGAAGATATCTATGTCTCTGGCGTGAAAGAAGAAAACATCACGATTGTCGGCGAGGCATCCGCTGCGCCGCAACCTGCAAGCAGCACTATCGGTCGCGATTACGACACCAGTAAAAAGATTACCGAACAAAGCGACGGCCTGTTGGCAAAAGTGGGAATGGGCATGGGTTCAGCCGTTGCGGTTCTGTTCCAGTCCGGACGTGACACCATCGATACCGTACTGAAAACTATTCTGCCATTTATGGCGTTCGTCTCGGCACTGATCGGCATCATTATGGCTTCGGGTCTGGGAGACTGGATTGCCCATGGACTCGCGCCGCTGGCCAGCCATCCGTTGGGACTGGTTACTCTGGCGCTGATCTGCTCTTTCCCGCTGCTGTCGCCTTTCCTCGGCCCCGGTGCGGTTATCGCCCAGGTTATCGGCGTGCTGATCGGTGTACAGATTGGTCTGGGGAACATTCCTCCGCATCTTGCACTACCTGCCCTGTTCGCCATTAACGCCCAGGCTGCATGTGACTTTATTCCGGTTGGGTTGTCGCTGGCCGAAGCGCGTCAGGACACTGTTCGCGTCGGCGTGCCATCCGTACTGGTGAGCCGTTTTCTGACCGGCGCGCCTACCGTTCTCATCGCCTGGTTTGTTTCTGGCTTTATTTACCAATAAGGGGCACTCAAAAATGACCGTAATTTATCAAACCACCATTACCCGTATCGGCCAAAGCGCCCCAGATGCACTGTGCGACCAGATGCTGATTACCTTTCGTGAAGGCGCGCCAGCGGATATCGAAGAGTTTTGTTTCATCCATTGCCACGGGGACCTGAACGGCTCTTTACAAGCAGGGATCCAGTTTGAACTGGGCCAGCACCACTACCCGGTCACCGCCGTTGGCAGCGTGGCGGAACAAAACTTACGTGAACTCGGGCATATCACCCTGCGCTTTGACGGGCAGAGCGAAGCGGAATTCCCCGGCACTGTACACGTTGCGGGCCCCGTCCCGGACGGTATCACCCCGGGCTGTATTTTGAAGTTTGTTGCTTAAGATTGAAGGAGATAAAAATGAATCAGGTTGCCGTTGTCATTGGTGGAGGCCAGACCCTGGGGGCATTCCTTTGCCGTGGGCTTGCGACAGAAGGATATCGCGTCGCGGTGGTGGATATTCAAAGTGATAAAGCTGCCAACGTCGCGCAAGAAATTAACGCCGAGTTTGGCGAAGGTACCGCGTACGGTTTTGGCGCAGATGCCACCAGCGAACAGAGCGTGCTGGCGCTGTCGCGCGGAGTGGATGAAATATTCGGTCGTGTCGATCTGCTGGTTTACAGCGCGGGTATCGCTAAAGCCGCTTTTATCAGCGACTTTCAGCTTGGGGATTTCGACCGCTCGCTGCAGGTCAATCTGGTCGGCTACTTCCTCTGTGCTCGTGAATTTTCACGCCTGATGATCCGCGATGACGTGCAGGGACGCATTATCCAGATCAACTCAAAATCAGGGAAAGTGGGCAGCAAACACAATTCAGGCTACAGCGCGGCAAAATTTGGCGGCGTGGGCTTAACCCAGTCGCTGGCGCTGGATCTGGCGGAGTACGGGATCACCGTACATTCGCTGATGCTCGGCAACCTACTGAAATCACCAATGTTTCAGTCGTTATTACCGCAATATGCGACCAAGCTGGGCCTTAAGCCAGATGAGGTGGAGCAGTACTACATTGATAAGGTTCCGCTTAAACGCGGCTGCGATTATCAGGACGTACTGAACATGCTGCTGTTTTACGCCAGTCCAAAAGCCTCTTACTGCACCGGGCAGTCCATCAACGTGACCGGCGGTCAGGTGATGTTTTAATGTTGAATTGCCGGATGGCGGCTGCGCTTATCCGGCAAAATCAAAGGAGTACATAATGGTTTCCGCACTGATTACCGTCGCCGCTATCGCCTGGTGCCTGCAACTGGCGCTTGGTGGCTGGCAAATATCCCGCTTTAACCGGGCGTTTGATCAACTCTGCCAGCAAGGTCGGGTTGGTGTTGGTCGCTCCGGTGGGCGTTTTAAACCGCGCGTGGTGGTAGCCATTGCGCTGGATGAGCAGCAACGGGTGACCGACACGTTATTTATGAAAGGTCTTACGGTATTCGCCCGACCAGGCAAAATTGCCACGATAATGGGCAAACATCTTGATGATTTACAGCCTGATGTGATCTTTCCCCATGATCCGTTATCACAGAATGCACTATCATTGGCGCTTAAACTGAAACATGGGTAATTTCGTTGTGAATGCTAATAGCTTGCGAAATTATCATTTTGCAACTTATTAAGTCAGGGTAATCACGCCTATGAAACCTCGTCAGCGTCAGGCTGCCATACTGGAGCATCTGCAAAAGCAGGGCAAATGCTCGGTTGAAGAACTGGCCCACTACTTTGACACGACCGGCACGACCATTCGCAAAGACCTGGTCATTCTGGAAAATGCCGGAACCGTCATTCGTACCTATGGCGGTGTGGTATTAAATAAAGACGAATCCGACCCGCCAATCGATCACAAAACGCTAATCAATACGCATAAAAAAGAGCAGATTGCCGAAGCCGCCGTCCGTTTTATACACGATGGCGACTCTATTATTCTGGATGCGGGTAGCACCGTACTGCAGATGGTGCCGATGCTCACGCGCTTTAGCAACATCACCGTCATGACCAACAGTCTGCACATTGTTAACGCCCTTTCGGAGCTGGACAACGAGCAAACTATCCTGATGCCCGGCGGGACCTTTCGCAAAAAATCTGCGTCATTTCACGGTCAGCTGGCAGAAAACGCCTTTGAGCAGTTCAGCTTTGATAAACTCTTCATGGGCACCGACGGCATTGACCTTAATGCCGGCGTGACCACCTTTAATGAGGTGTTTAGCGTCAGTAAAGCGATGTGCAATGCCGCTCGCGAAGTGATTCTGATGGCTGACTCGTCAAAATTTGGGCGCAAAAGCCCTAATGTTGTATGCAGTCTGGAAAGCGTCGACAAGCTGATTACCGATGCGGGCATCGACCCTGCGTTTCGTCAGGCGCTGGAAGCAAAAGGGATTGAAGTGATCATAACCGGAGAAACCAATGAGTGATGCACTACTGAACGCGGGCCGTCAGACGTTAATGCTGGAACTACAGGAAGCCAGCCGACTGCCAGAACGCCTGGGCGATGATTTTGTCCGCGCCGCCAATACGATTATCCACTGTGAAGGCAAAGTCATTGTCTCCGGTATTGGTAAATCAGGTCATATTGGCAAAAAAATTGCGGCGACCCTCGCCAGTACCGGCACGCCCGCCTTTTTTGTGCATCCGGCGGAAGCGCTGCACGGCGACTTAGGGATGATCGAAAGCCGTGATGTCATGCTGTTTATCTCCTACTCCGGCGGTGCGAAAGAGCTGGATCTCATCATCCCACGCCTGGAAGACAAATCCGTCGCACTGCTGGCAATGACCGGAAAACCGACCTCACCGTTGGGTCTGGCAGCCAAAGCCGTGCTGGATATTTCCGTTGAGCGCGAAGCCTGTCCGATGCGCCTGGCACCGACGTCCAGCACCGTAAATACGTTGATGATGGGCGACGCGCTGGCGATCGCCGTAATGCAGGCGCGCGGCTTTAACGAAGAAGATTTTGCCCGCTCACATCCGGCAGGTGCGCTGGGCGCTCGTCTGTTAAATAAAGTGCATCATCTGATGCGCCGTGACGATGCCATACCTCAGGTGAAGCTCACCACCAGCGTTATGGACGCGATGCTGGAACTCAGCCGCACGGGTCTTGGCCTGGTCGCGGTCTGCGACGACCAGTCACTGGTGAAAGGGGTCTTTACCGACGGTGACCTGCGCCGCTGGCTGGTTGGCGGCGGAGCGCTCACCACCCAGGTTAGCGAAGCTATGACTCAGAATGGAATTACGCTGCAGGCGCAGAGCCGCGCGATTGACGCCAAAGAGATCCTGATGAAGCGTAAAATCACTGCCGCACCGGTGGTCGATGAAAACGGTAAACTCACCGGTGCTATCAACCTGCAGGATTTCTATCAGGCCGGTATTATCTAATCCTTCAGACCCAGACGTTTCGCCAGCCGGTGCAGGTTGGCAACGTCTGTTTCCAGCGCCCGCGCACTTGCCGCCCAACTGTGATTATTTTGCGCCAGTGCCCGGCGGATCATCTCCCGCTGGAACGACTCTGTTGCTTCACGCAGATTGTGATGTTGCGGGATCTCCGCAACAACTTCCGCCGCCTGCGGAGCCGGACCTTCATCCTGCAAGGCAAAATGCTGCGCCTCCAGCACCACTTCATCCCCTGCCCTGGTAGCCCTGGCCAGAACAACCGCCCGGTGAATGGCATGTTCCAGCTCGCGCACGTTTCCGGGCCAGCCGTAATTCAGCAGATGACTACGCGCTCCGGGGCTTAGCACCACGCGGGAAAGACCCAGCCGTAGTCGGCATTGCTCGCAAAAATAGCCGGCCAGCAGCACCACATCTTCGCCGCGCTCACGAAGAGGCGGTACAGAAAGGGGGAAAACGCTCAGACGGTGGAACAAATCCGCGCGGAAATTCCCGGCCAGCACCTCTTCGCGTAAATCACGGTTCGTCGCCGCCAGCACCCGCACATCCACGCGCAGGCTGCGATCGTCACCCACGCGCTGAATATCGCCGTACTGCAATACGCGCAGCAGCTTAGCCTGTAGCGCCAGCGAGAGTTCGCCTATCTCGTCGAGAAACAGCGTCCCATTGTCGGCCATTTCAAACTTACCGCTACGATTGCTGATAGCCCCGGTAAATGCACCTTTTACGTGACCAAACAGCTCACTTTCGGCTACGGTTTCCGGCAACGCCGCGCAGTTCAGATACACCAGTGGATTCACCGCGCGCGGCGAACCTTCATGGATAGCTTTAGCCACCAGCTCCTTCCCGGTTCCTGTTTCGCCGCTAATCAGCACGTTGAGATCGGACCCCGCCACAATCTCAATTTCTTTTTTCAACTGCATCATATTGGGCGACAGGCCAATCATCTGGGTTTCCGTCACCTGCTCAAAGTTGGTTGACAAACCTGGCAGCATATTCTGGCTTTCCAGTTGTTCAATCAGCAGCGCATTGCTCAGCGCACCCGCCGCCAGCGCGGCAATCAGCCTAAGTTCCTCATCGCTGAAAACATCGAACTGATCGGGCTCCATGCCATCCAGGGTTAACGCACCAATCAAATTTTGACCGGCGAACAACGGCAGCCCAATACAGGCATGCACCTTCAGACTCTCCTGCCCCGGAATCAGACCATCATATGGGTCTGGCAAATCGCTGTCGGCAGGGAAACGAACCACGTCTCCGGCGCGGGCAATCGCCTCCAGACGCGGATGCCCTTCCAGAGTAAAGCGTCTGCCGAGAACATCCTGCGCCAGCCCATCGATCGCCAGCGGAATAAACTGTCGCGACTCATAGCGCAGCAGTGCCGACGCGTCGCACTCCAGCACCTGACGCAAAGTGGTTATCAGACGTTGAAAACGGTCCTGATGTCCAATACCGCTTTGTAATTCAATGGCGATGCCCGCCAGCACGTCTACGGAAAAGCTCATGACTACCTCATTGTCATTTTGACAATTCATATTGTCATATTGACAATAAAATGAATAGTCATTTTGACTACCACTTAATAAGCAGGAAACAATAAAACCATTAAAATCAAAAAGATAAAAAGCTGGCACGCAACCTGCAATAAGCAAAACATCTTTTTTAGAAAAACGCTGAATTAATTACTGAGGTTGCTATGTCTATTCTGGTTAAAAATAACATTCATTGGGTTGGCCAACGTGACTGGGAAGTTCGTGATTTCCACGGGACTGAATACAAAACGCTGCGCGGCAGCAGCTACAACAGCTATCTCATCCGTGAAGAAAAAAATGTCCTGATCGATACAGTAGACCACAAGTTTAGCCGTGAATTCGTGCAGAACCTGCGCAGTGAAATTGACCTCGCGGATATCGACTACATCATCATTAACCACGCGGAAGAAGACCATGCAGGGGCGCTGACTGAGCTGATGTCCTACATCCCGGACACGCCGATTTACTGCACAGCCAACGCCATTGACTCCATCAACGGGCATCACCATCACCCGGAGTGGAACTTTAACGTGGTGAAAACCGGTGATTCACTGGACATTGGTAACGGCAAACAGCTGATCTTCGTTGAAACGCCAATGCTGCACTGGCCTGACAGCATGATGACCTACATGACCGGCGACGCGGTGCTGTTCAGTAACGACGCCTTCGGTCAGCACTACTGCGACGAACGTCTGTTTAACGACGAAGTTGACCAGACCGAACTGTTCGAACAGTGCCAGCGTTACTACGCCAACATTCTGACGCCGTTCAGCCGTCTGGTTACACCGAAAATTACTGAGATCCTCGGCTTCAACCTGCCTGTCGATATGATTGCTACTTCCCACGGCGTGGTATGGCGCGACAACCCGACGCAAATCGTGGAAATGTATCTGAAATGGGCGGCGGATTATCAGGAAGACCGCATCACCATTTTCTACGACACCATGTCCAACAACACCCGCATGATGGCGGACGCCATAGCCCAGGGCATCAACGAAGTTGACCCGAACGTGGCGGTGAAAATCTTTAACGTCGCCCGTAGCGATAAGAACGAAGTTCTGACTAACGTCTTCCGCTCTAAAGGCGTGCTGGTCGGTACTTCGACGATGAACAACGTGATGATGCCAAAAATCGCCGGTTTGGTGGAAGAGATGACCGGCCTGCGTTTTCGTAACAAACGCGCCAGCGCCTTTGGCTCACACGGCTGGAGCGGCGGCGCAGTAGACCGTTTGTCTACGCGTTTGCAGGATGCTGGTTTCGAAATGTCGCTGAGCCTGAAAGCGAAATGGCGTCCGGACCTGGATGCGCTGGAACTATGCCGCCAGCACGGCCGTGAAATCGCGCGTCAGTGGGCGCTTGCTCCACTGCCGGAAACAACCGTAAAAGCCGCATCCAAAGAAGAAGAATGCGCTTGCGCCGCTGCGGCTGCCGCCGATCTTGGCCCTAGCATGCAGTGCAGCGTGTGCCAGTGGATTTACGACCCGGCAAAAGGTGAACCGCTGCAGGATGTTGCGCCGGGAACGCCGTGGAGCGACGTGCCTGACAACTTCCTGTGCCCGGAATGTTCATTAGGTAAAGACGTCTTCGACGTCCTGGCAACGGAGGCAAAATGAGCCGCGGAATTGTCATTATTGGTTCGGGCTTCGCCGCCCGCCAGTTAGTCAAAAATATCCGTAAGCAGGATGCAAATGTCCCGCTGACCCTGATTGCTGCGGACAGCATGGATGAGTACAACAAGCCCGATCTCAGCCATGTTATCAGTCAGTCACAGCGTGCAGACGACCTCACCCGCCAGTCGGCGGGGGAGTTTGCCGAACAGTTTAATTTGCGTCTGTTTCCGCACACCTGGGTAACCGACATCGATGCTGATGCCCACGTAGTGAAAAGCCAGGATCAGCAGTGGCAGTACGACAAACTGGTGCTGGCGACAGGCGCGTCAGCCTTTGTACCGCCGGTTACCGGACGTGAGTTAATGCTCACATTGAACAGCCAACAAGAGTATCGCGCTTGTGAAACACAGCTGCGTGATGCCCAGCGGGTACTGATTGTCGGCGGCGGCTTGATTGGCAGTGAACTGGCGATGGATTTCTGCCGTGCCGGTAAAGCGGTAACGCTTATCGACAACGCCGCCAGCATTCTGGCTTCGCTGATGCCGCCGGAAGTCAGCAGTCGCTTACAGCATCGTCTGACCGATATGGGCGTACACCTGCTGTTGAAATCACAGCTTCAGGGGCTGGAGAAAACGGCGTCAGGTATTTGTGCCACGCTCGATCGTAGCCGCAGCGTAGAAGTCGATGCGGTGATCGCCGCCACCGGCTTACGCCCGGAGACCGCACTGGCGCGTCGTGCCGGATTGAACATCAATCGTGGCGTCTGCGTCGATAGCTACCTGCAAACCAGCCACCCGGACATTTATGCTCTCGGCGACTGTGCGGAGATTAACGGTCAGGTGCTCCCTTTCCTGCAGCCGATTCAGCTGAGCGCCATGTATCTGGCGAAAAACCTGCTCGGCGGCAATGCGCCATTGAAACTGCCAGCCATGCTGGTAAAAGTCAAAACGCCAGAACTGCCTCTGCATTTGGCCGGGGAAACCCAGCGCCGCGATCTAAACTGGCACATCGCCGCCGAAGCGCAGGGAATGGTTGCCAGAGGGATGAACGACGAAGGCCAGCTGTGTGCGTTTGTCGTCAGTGAAGACCGCATGAAAGAGGCCTTTGCGCTGCTGAAAACGTTGCCCGTGTAAGTCTGTGATGCCGGATGGCGCCGCTTCGCGTCTTATCCGGCCTACGACTTTGCCCGGCAACGCTGCTACTGATTTATTAACCTCACGCACATGGATGTGCGTTGCCACTTGTCGGTATGCCCCGACATGTTTTCCTTGCCCCGCCAGTCCCGGGGCTTTTTTTATTTTTTCGCCAACTCTCGCGCTGCGGCAATCACGCCCTGCCCCAATGACAACCCGCCGTCGCCCGCCGGTAAACGCTGCGGGAACAGTAAGGTAAAATCACGCAGATAAAACGCCAGACGGGCCGACAATAAGCGGTTATGCATCACGCCACCGCTAAATACTAACGTCTTAATCCCGCGCGCTTCGGCCTGCATTCGCATCAGAGTGGCAAACCCACGCGCCAGCGCGTCGTGAAACGCCCACGCCCTTTCTGCTGGTTTGGCCTGCCAGTTCAGCCATTGCTGCCAAAAAACTGCTAAGTCCAGCTGATTGTCATCAAGCGGCACCGTGACTGGGTGATCAACGCCATCACATTGCGATGCCATCGCCTCAAGCGCACAGGCCGCTTCACCTTCATAACTCAATGATTCCGGTGCACATTGCAACGCGGCGGCAACGGCATCAAACAGTCGTCCGCACGATGACGCCAGCGGAGCGTTAATTCCCCGTTCAATAGCGCGCGCCAGCACGTTCCAGTTTTGATGTTGCAGCACCGATGTTTCCGGATAACGCTGCCAGTCAGGAACAAAACGCAGGCACTGCGCGAGCAGATTACGCCACGGCTGTTTTGCCGCCAGATCGCCGCCCGCCAGCGCTACCGCCGGTAAGCCGCCAAGGTATTCGCATTCACGATAGTTAACCCGCAAACACTCTCCACCCCACAGCGCGCCGTTTTCCCCCATACCGATACCGTCTAGCGTCAGGGCAATCACATCACCGCCATTGAGCGGCCAGCCGTGCTCCGCAAGACACGCAGCGGCATGCGCATGGTGATGCAGCACCGTTTCAGTTGGCAGCTCCATTTCACTGGCCCACTGGCTGGAAACATAGCCAGGGTGTGCATCATGCACGATACGCTGCGGCGTAAAGTCATAAATGTTCTGGATCAGGCGTAGCGCATCACGCCACTGTTGCTGAATACCGTCATCGCTAAGATCGCCCAAATGCTGGCTGATAACCGCCTGCTCGCCGCGCACCAGACAGAAAGTATTTTTCAGATCAGCACCTAAGCACAGCATCGGCGGCACGTCGCGAAATCCTGGTGGTAGTGCGACCGCATCCGGCACATAACCCCGGGAACGACGCAGCATTTCCCCACTGTCGCGCACCACGGAGTCATCCATCCGCTGCACAATTTCGCGATTATGCAGCAGGAAACCGTCGGCAATGTCGTGTAAATCTTCCAGCGCCTGGGCGTTGGTAATGGCCGGAGGCCTGCCGCTGAGGTTGCCAGAGGTCATCACCAGCGGACAATTCATCTCTTGTAAGAGTAAATGCTGTAACGGATTCGCTGGCAGCATGACGCCAACCTCCGTTAACCCCGGCGCAATGCCCTCGCTCAATGCAGCGACATAGCGTTTCTGCACCAGCACGATCGGCGCAGCAGGGGTAGTCAGCAAACGACGAGCGGGTTCAGGCAATCCCTCATCAGAGGGCAGCATCACTGCCAGAGGTTTCGCCGGACGGTGTTTGCGCAGCCTGAGTAGCGCTACGGCGTTATCATTTCGCGCATCGCACACCAGATGAAACCCACCAATGCCTTTAACCGCCACAATACCGCCTGCTTTCAGCCGCGATACCGCCGCCTGCAGCGCCTCTTCTTTCTCCGCCCGCTCCCCCGCACAGAACCACTCCAGATGAGGGCCGCATGCCGGACAAGCCACTGGCTGGGCGTGGAAGCGACGGTCGTACGGATCGCGATACTCTTTGTCACATTGCGCGCAGAGTGGGAATGACGCCATTACGGTAAACGGACGATCGTAGGGCATCGCGCGGATAATCGTAAAACGCGGACCACAGTGGGTGCAGTTGATAAAGGGGTATCGGTAACGACGTTCGCCGGGGGTGTTCATTTCTACAAGGCATTCGGGACAGGTCGCGGCGTCCGGAACGATTTGCGTATTCATCGTACCGCCAGCACTTTGACGAATCGAGAAATCGGCAGGCTGCTGCGTCCAGGCGAATGGTTCACTCTCAACGCTGTCAATGCGCGCCAGCGGTGGGCAGTGTTGATGCAACTGCGCAATAAACTCCGCCGGATCTTCCTGTAAGCGCACAACCACTCCGTCACCGTCGTTACACACATCGCCATGCAGTTGTAAGCGCTGCGCCAGTTGCCAGACGTAGGGGCGAAATCCGACGCCCTGTACTTTGCCGCGAATACGCAGCTGTACGCCGGAGTGGTTGTTTATTGTCATTAAGTCGTTCCCGCAGTCATCTATCCCGGTTTGCCTGATGGCGCTACGCTTATCAGGCCTACGTGGATGCGAACAGTAGGCCGGATAAGGCAAAGCCGCCATCCGGCATAAGTACTACCGTATTTTACGCGGATTTTCAGATATCAGAACAGCAAAGATGCGGTGGAATCCAGCGCGGCGCGACGACGTTTTTCCGCGCTCAGTTGCTCAAGCTTATTGCGATCCACATATATCAGCGCGTGAGTCGGGCACACTTCCATACAGGCAGGACCGGCCTCACGGTGGTAGCACAGGTCGCACTTATTGGCTTCAGCTTTTTCTGCACGGACGTTCAGACCTGCGCCGCTGTTACGCACGACCGGACGCACGACCACTTCCATTGCGCCGTAAGGACAAGCCACAACGCAGGTTTTACAGCCAATGCAACGTTCCTGCATTACATGAACAAAACCTTTATCACGGCTGATCGCACCGTTCGGACAGACGTTAGCGCACGGCGCGTCTTCGCACTGGCGGCACAGCGTCGCCGTGGAGACATTAACGCCTTTGATGACGTGAATGCGGGGTAAAAAGGTTTCAGGGGTCAGCGATGCGCAATCCTGGTTATCCTGATGGGATACCACGCAGGCCACTTCACAGGTACGGCAACCAATGCATTTATTGGCGTCTGCAATGATGAAACGGTTCATCAATTTCTCCAGCAATGACAGAATATCTGCCGAAGCATACACAAATCGTGCCAGAATTTAATATACTGTTATTAAAGGAATTTTATTCTGAAGAACGCAAGAAGGGCGTGTCATCGTCACTAGTGACGATGACAAATGACAGCCGTCAGCGCGAAACGGGCGGCGCAACTGAGTCGCGCGCAATGAGTTCACCGGTGAAGGTCTTTGACGGCGTAAACGCCCCGTCACCTAGCATAAAGATCAGGCGCCCAATCGTTTCCTGAATCATTTCTGTTACCGGAATTTTAACGCTGGAAAGCGCCGGAATAGTGTATGGCGCGAGGGCGATATCATCAAAGCCAATCACCGACATCTGTGCGGGAACGCTCACACCATGCTCGTGCAACTGCTTCATCGCGCCGATCGCCATATCGTCATTGCTGGCCACCAATGCGGTAAAATTGACCTTGCGCGAAAGCAAAGTATCCACACCCGCTGCGCCGCAGGCTGGCGTCCATTTCCCTTTAACAATCAGATCATTATTTAGCGCGATCCCATGATGTGCCAGCGCGTCTTTATAGCCTGAAAGTCGCTCCACGCCGGTTGGCGAATCCATCGAGCCGGTAATAAAACCAATCTCTTTATGCCCGGCGGCAATGAGCTGAGTAACGGCGTTAAAGCTGGTCTGCTTTTGATCGCACCA
Source organism: Citrobacter sp. Cpo071 (assembly GCF_030332765.1). Classification (NCBI taxonomy): domain Bacteria; kingdom Pseudomonadati; phylum Pseudomonadota; class Gammaproteobacteria; order Enterobacterales; family Enterobacteriaceae; genus Citrobacter; species Citrobacter sp. Cpo071. Next base: position 20,450 of record NZ_JAOWHE010000080.1, read on the forward strand.
TACGCTGTGGCTACTGTTTTTCCGCAGGCGTCGATTAAGCACCATAATCGGCTGGCTGTGGGCATCGATGATGTCATCTATCTCATCCACGCTGAGAAAACGCGGATAAATCATAATCGCGTCACAGCGCAGGTCGAGCAGGTACTGGATCGCCTGGCGCTCTTCCTCAGCGCTATGCTTACCGTCAGCCAGTAACAGCTGGCGCCCTTTATCTTCCGCCATCCGCGCGGTATGAAACAGCAGTTCGCTGAAATAGACGCCGTGATAAAGGGTGTTTGTTACCACCAGACCCAGTGTCTGCGTGGTTTTCGCCGCGAGACTGCGCGCCAGCAAATTTGGGCGGTAACCACTCTCTTCAATAGCCTGAAACACCCGGTCTTTGGTTTCCTGGCTGACATAGCCGTTTCCGGAAAGCACCCGGGAAACCGTCGCTTTCGACACTCCGGCACGCTTCGCCACCTCCAGCATCGTGGTCATATTACTCATCCATTTTATCTCGATGTGACGCAGTGTACTGCACCGTTTTGCCGCTGTCCTTGCTGCTAAATCGCAGACGCTGACATCTGGTGATCGGAGTCACAATTACAAAAATTGTTCAAAATTAAATCTTGATCAGTTAATGTAATTTAAACATGATTTTGTGGAACCGGTTTCCTATCTGCGTTTCATCAACCCAGAAAAGCGACCCACGTAAACGGATAAAAAATAACGTACTCTACTGATAAAACAGGATTAAATCCGATGTCCAAGAATTATGCAGCGCTGGCGCGCTCCGTTGTGACGGCTCTGGGAGGCGTCGACAACATCACAGCAGTGACCCACTGTATGACCCGTTTGCGTTTCGTTATCAAAGATGACTCGCAGGTCGACAGCGCGACGCTGAAAACCCTCACTGGCGTGCTCGGCGTGGTGCGCAACGAGAACCAGTGCCAAGTGATTATCGGCAACACCGTTTCGCAGGCGTATCGTGAAGTGGTCAGCCTGTTGCCTGCCAACATGCAGCCTGCTGAGCCGCAAATCAAACCCCGACTGACGCTGAAGCGGATTGGCGCTGGGATCCTTGATGCGCTGATCGGCACAATGTCGCCGTTGATCCCGGCGATTATCGGCGGATCAATGCTCAAGCTGCTGGCGATGGTTCTGGAAATGACCGGCGTGCTGGTGAAAGGATCGTCCACGCTCACCATTCTGACCGTCATTGGCGACGGTGCATTCTTCTTCCTGCCGCTGATGGTCGCCGCGTCGGCCGCTATCAAATTCAAAACCAACATGTCGCTGGCTATCGCCATCGCGGGCGTACTGGTGCATCCCAGCTTTATCGACCTGATGGCGAAGGCCGCGCAGGGTGAGCACGTTGAGTTTGCCCTGATCCCAGTGACGGCGGTGAAATACACCTACACGGTGATCCCGGCGCTGGTCATGACCTGGTGCTTGTCATACATCGAACGTTGGGTCGATCGTATAACTCCGGCGGTGACCAAAAACTTCCTCAAACCGATGCTGATCGTGCTGATCGCCGCCCCGCTCGCCATCGTCATCATTGGCCCGATCGGTATCTGGATCGGTAGCGCGATTTCAGCGCTGGTCTATACCATCCACGGCTATCTCGGCTGGCTGTCAGTGGCCATTATGGGCGCGCTGTGGCCGCTGCTGGTAATGACCGGTATGCACCGTGTCTTTACGCCAACCATTATTCAGACCATTGCCGAAACCGGAAAAGAAGGCATGGTGATGCCATCGGAAATTGGCGCCAATTTGTCGTTAGGTGGTTCATCGCTGGCAGTGGCATGGAAAACCAAAAACCCGGAGCTGCGCCAGACGGCGTTAGCGGCCGCCGCCTCAGCCATCATGGCGGGCATTTCCGAACCCGCGCTATATGGCGTGGCAATCCGCTTGAAACGTCCGCTGATTGCGAGCCTTATCAGCGGTTTTATCTGCGGTGCTGTTGCTGGAATGGCCGGGCTTGCAAGCCACTCCATGGCGGCTCCAGGTCTGTTCACCAGCGTCCAGTTTTTCGATCCGGCCAATCCGATGACCATCGTTTGGGTATTTGGCGTGATGGCACTGGCGGTAGTGCTTTCTTTTGTACTAACGCTGATTCTCGGCTTTGAAGATATTCCTGTCGAAGATGCAGCCGCGCAGGCCAGAAAAAACCAGGCCGCACAACCGGGCAATATCAATGGAGCCAGCATTTGACTGGTATGAACTGAGGTTAATTATGTCTGTTTTTCCGCAAGGATTTTTATGGGGCGGCGCACTGGCCGCCAACCAGTCTGAAGGGGCATACCGGGAAGGCGGCAAAGGGCTGACTACCGTCGATATGATCCCCCACGGCACACACCGCATGCCCGTCAAACTGGGTCAGGAAAAGCGCTTTACGCTGCGGGATGACGAATTTTATCCCAGCCATCAGGCGATCGACTTTTATCATCGCTATAAAGAAGATATCGCGCTGATGGCGGAAATGGGGTTTACGGTTTTTCGTACTTCCATTGCCTGGAGCCGCCTCTACCCTAACGGCGACGAGCTGACGCCGAATGAAGACGGAATCGCGTTTTATCGGGCCGTGTTTGCCGAGTGTAAAAAATACGGTATTGAGCCATTAGTCACGCTGTGTCACTTCGATGTGCCTATGCATCTGGTCACCGAGTACGGCTCCTGGCGTAACCGCAAAATGGTGGAGTTCTTTACCCGCTACGCCCGTACCTGCTTCGAGGCCTTTGACGGTCTGGTGAAGTACTGGCTGACGTTCAACGAAATCAACATTATGCTGCACAGCCCCTTTTCAGGCGCCGGGCTGGTATTTGAAGAAGGTGAAAATCAGGATCAGGTGAAATATCAGTCCGCTCACCACGAACTGATAGCCAGCGCCCTGGCGACTAAAATAGCCCATGAAATTAATCCGCAAAACCAGGTCGGTTGTATGCTGGCTGGCGGTAATTTTTATCCTTACTCGTGTAAGCCGGAAGATGTGTGGACCGCACTGGAAAAAGACCGTGAAAACCTGTTCTTTATTGATGTGCAGGCGCGCGGGGCCTACCCGGCTTACTCTGCCCGCGTGTTTCGCGAAAAAGGCGTGGTAATCGAAAAAGCCCCGGAAGACGACGACATCCTGAAAAACACCGTCGATTTCGTCTCGTTCAGCTATTACGCATCGCGCTGCGCCTCCGCTGAAATGAACACGGGCAATACCAGCGCCGCCAACGTGGTGAAGTCGCTGCGTAATCCGTACATTGCCGCCAGTGAATGGGGCTGGGGAATCGATCCGCTCGGCCTGCGCATCACCATGAATATGATGTATGACCGCTACCAGAAGCCGCTGTTTCTGGTGGAAAACGGGCTGGGAGCGAAAGATGAAATCGATGCTAACGGTGAGATCAATGACGACTATCGCATCAGCTATTTACGCGAACATATTCGCGCCATGGCAGACGCGATTGAAGATGGCGTGCCGCTGATGGGTTACACCACCTGGGGCTGTATCGATCTGGTTTCTGCCTCAACCGGTGAGATGAGCAAACGCTACGGTTTTGTATATGTGGACCGCGATGACGCGGGCAACGGCACGCTGGCACGTACACGCAAGAAATCATTCTGGTGGTACAAAAAAGTCATCGCCAGTAACGGTGCCGATCTGGCATGACGGATCTGCCGGAGGGGGTTACAGCCTTCCGGCAGAAGTACATATTTTCATTTCATTTATTACATTCCGGATTTGGAATCGTCCTTCCAGTTTCAGGTTTGCCCTCCCCCTTTTTTACTGGCATTTTATTCAGTAGTTTTTAATCCTGGCCGTTCACCACAAGGAAGCGTGCATGTTTGATAAAAAGGGCAAAACAGCGGTGGCAATCACCAAACCGGTACGTCGCTTGAAAGTCAGCTATGTCAGAAAACGCCATGAAGATCCAAAAACGGGTTATACGCGACGAATCAGTCGTCACGCCTCACTCACGCTGAACGGCGACTGGCTGGAACAAGCGGGATTCCCTACCGGTACGGCAGTGAATGTATCAGTGATGCAGGGGAAATTAATTATTGAGCAGGCAATTGAATGACGAGGATACACTGGGAAAACAGGCCGGATGTCGTTCACATCCGGCACTGATACGGTTTACTCTTCTGGTGCTTCCAGCTCGGAGAATCCACCGTGTCCTTCCCAACCGGCTAATCGCTGATAGACGGTATCAACCGCATCTTTGATCGGCTGTGTCATCGGGTAGTAAAAACCGACGATGTCCGGTTGAATGCCGAGGAAAATCACCTCACCAACATCGTCTTTCAGCTGATCTACCAGGTAGTTCAGCGGCATGTTGTGGGTGGTCATCATGAACATCTCGGCAATGTCATCAGGATCGATAATGCGGATTTCACCGGGGTTCAGCCCCATATCGGTGGCATCAACAATCAACAAACGTTGCGGACGCAGTTCACGGATGGCGACAATATCGTTCTCCGGCGCGCTACCGCCGTCGATGACAACCCAGTTGCCTTGAGGATTTGCAGCACACATTTCAGCCAGCAGCGGGCCCGCGCCGTCATCGCCCATCATGCTGTTACCCACACATAATAAAACGTCAGTCACGGTGTCTCCTCACCATCAGATAGATGGCGCTTTCCTGGTGTATGTCGTGCAGCATGCTAAGCATCAGCTTGCTCCACTCCTGCTGCTGCGGGGTCTGCACGGCACGCGCATCATCGAACGCGCGCGCCAGCATTTGTACATGGTTGAAATCGATAACGATCTCGCCGTATTTCGGCACGCCTTCCATTTTCCGGCGGGCTTCGCTTCCCTCAGCAAGGGTAGCAATCCATGCCAAATATTCGTCCCATGGACAAGTTAACGCCGCTTCCAGGCAATCGATGATCCCAAGGTGGTGACCAATCGCCAGGCTGTAATAGACAACCTGCTGCGCCTCAGCGGGCGTCGCATCGTTCTCATCAATAAACTTACGGCTCAGTTGACTGAACACCACCGTTTCACTCATCGGATACGCGCCTCTTCGACAACATGGTTAAGATGCGTGACGATCTCGGTCAGACGCGGATCGTTTTCCGCTTCCAGCCAGCGCGCCACCTGATGCTCGCCCTGCCCTAACTGCGTCATATAGTCATCAGCAATCTGGCGACCATAGCGGTATCCCGCCAGACGGCGAGCCTCGCGATCCACCTTCACGCGCAGCGGCTGAACCATGTCCGGATGCAGAATTTCCGCCGGCTGTTCGTCCAGTTCACCCGGCGCACGCGCGTGAATTTTTTGCTCCAGCAGACCCAGCGCCATGGCAAAACCATACAGCGTTGCCGCAGGCGTCGGCGGACAACCTGGAATATACACGTCCACCGGTACGATTTTGTCCGTGCCGCCCCATACGCAATATAAGTCGTGGAAGATACCGCCGCTGTTACCGCAGGCACCGTAAGAGATACAAATTTTCGGATCTGGCGCAGACTGCCAGGCACGCAGCGCCGGAGAGCGCATGGCACGGGTTACCGCGCCGGTAAACAGCAGAATATCCGCATGGCGCGGTGACGGTACGACTTTGATGCCAAAACGTTCGGCATCAAACAGCGGAGAAAGCGTAGCAAAGATTTCGATTTCGCAACCGTTGCAGCCGCCGCAGTCCACGCGGTAAACGTACGCTGAACGCTTGATGCTTTTCAGCAGCGACGCTTTCATGCTGGCAATGGATTCATCCACCGTCATCGGTACCGGAATACCGTTGGCGTCACGTGGGCCTAATAAATTGCTCATCAGCTGGCCTCTTTCATATGGCGAGTCAGTTCAATACGGTCAGACGGCACCAGGCATTTCTGGCGCTTACAGTCCGGGCAGGTCTCAAAGCTTTCACGGTGGTTTTCCGCGCGGGTATCACCGTTGTGCTTAAGCAGCGCAATGGCGTAATCAATCTCTTTTTGCACCGCAAACGGACGGTTACATACGCGGCAATTGCACAGCGCAAAACGAGACTGCTGCAGGAAATCATCTTTCTTCCACACCGCCAGCTCATACTCCTGCGACAGCTTGATTGCCGCTGTCGGGCAGACTTCTTCGCAGCGGGCGCAGAAAATGCAGCGCCCAAGGTTGAACTGCCACGCCAGCTCATTGGTGACCAGATCGGTTTCTACCGTCAGCGCGTTCGACGGGCACGCGTTCACACAGGCCGCACAGCCGATGCACTGCTGCGGATTATGTTCCGGTTTGCCACGGAAGTTTTTATCGACCGCAATCGGCTCCAGCGGATACGACGACGTCGGTGCCCCGGTTTTGATGACTTTTTTGATAAAGGTAAACATGGCGATTCCTTATTTCAGCGGCGAGTTTTTACGCTCGATGCTGTAGCGCTCAAGTTCTTTGTACGGCACGACTTTGCTCTTCTTCTTACGCACATCAACCACGGTCATACGGTCAGTACAGGAGTAGCAAGGGTCGAGGCTACCGATAATCAGCGGGGCATCGGAAACGGTGTTGCCACGCAGCATATAGCGCAGCGTCGGCCAGTTGGCGTAAGTCGCCGCACGGCAGCGCCAGCGATACAGTTTCTGGTTGTCGCCGGTCATGCTCCAGTGGATGTCATCTCCACGCGGCGCTTCAGCAAAGCCCAGTGCGAAACGGTGAGGAATATAGGTAAAGCCTTCCACCATCAGCGGGCCGCCCGGCAGGTTATCCAGACCAAAGTCGATCATATTCAGCGCGGTGTAGACTTCATTAATACGGACTTTCAGGCGAGAAATAACGTCGCAGCCCTGCTCGCTGTGAACTTCCATCGGCAGCAGACCATAGCCGACAAACGGGTGATCGGCGCGGGTGTCACGCGCGTGGCCGCTGGCGCGAACCATCGGGCCGACGTTACTGAAGTCACGGGCAATTTCCGGCTCAAGACGACCAATACCAACGGTACGCTGTTCCATGTTCGGCGTGCTGAGCAGCATATCGACCAGTTCCTGCACGTCACGACGCATCTGCTGCACCAGTTGACGGGTCTGGATCATATCTTCTTTCAGCAGATCACGACGGATACCGCCGATCAGGTTCAGACCGTAGGTTTTACGTGCCCCGGTGAGGATCTCAGCCATCTTCATCGACGTTTCACGTACGCGGAAGAACTGCATAAAGCCGGAGTCAAAACCGGTGAAGTGACAGGCCAGGCCGAGGTTGAGCAGGTGCGAGTGCAGACGCTCAACTTCCAGCAGAATAGCGCGGATCATCTGCGCACGTTCCGGCACCACGATGCCCATCGCATTCTCAACGGAGGTGGTATAAGCGGTGCTATGCGCAAAGCCGCAGATGCCGCACACGCGATCTGACAGGAACGTCACTTCGTTGTAACCCATGCGGGTTTCCGCCAGTTTCTCCATGCCGCGGTGGACATAGAACAGACGGTAATCGGCGTCGATAATGTTCTCGCCGTCAACGAACAGGCGGAAGTGACCGGGTTCATCGGAGGTGACGTGCAACGGGCCAATCGGCACCACGTTATTTTTCTTGTCGCCCAGTTCGTTGATGAACTCGTAGGTTTCAGCATCGGTAGTCGGTGCCGGGCGCTGACGATAATCCATGCTGTCTTTACGCAGCGGATAGAGTTCGTCCGGCCAGTCATCCGGTAACACCAGACGGCGCTCATCCGGTAAACCAACCGGAATCAAACCGTACATGTCGCGCACTTCACGCTCGCCCCAGACCGCTGCTGGAACGCGCGGCGTGACGGACGGGAACTCCAGTTTATTGGCATCGACTTCAACGCGGACGGTTATCCAGCACTTGGTGCCCTGCTCCATCGACATCACGTAATAAACGGCGTAATGACCGCACAGCTGACGTTCGTCGTTACCAAACAGCACGGATAACCAGCCGCCCTGTTTGTAGTACAGGAACTCCACCACTTCCGGCAGGTAGTTCACCTTGACGGTGATCGTCAGCTGATCTTTGGTCTGCCAGGCTTCATCCAGCACCACGCCCGGAAAGGCCTGGTGCAGCGCAGCGAGATATTGTTGACCTAATTTTTCTTCAGACATGCTCAAACTCTCTTAAATCACGCCACCAGCAAGGAGACGAACGCTAAAAACGCAAACCCAAAACCGGCCCAGGTCACGCGTGAAGTGGCGCAAAAACGCAGACGCGCCATGCTGTTTTCGAACAGGGCGATGACCAGCACGCCGAGGACCAGCTTGACGACGGCAATCACCAGCGCCAGCAGCAGTCCACCGGCGGTGAAGGTTTCCATCTGTCCCCACGGCAGGAACACGCCAACGAACATTTGCAGAACGACCAGCTGTTTGAGGCTAATGCCCCACTTCAGCACGGCAAAACCGCTGCCGCTGTATTCAGTCAATGGACCTTCCTGCAGCTCCTGCTCTGCTTCCGCCAGATCGAACGGCAGTTTGCCCATTTCGATAAAGGTGGCGAAAGCACAGGCGCACAGTGCCAGAATCAGCGGGATGCTGCGCGCAGCAGGCCAGTGGTAAATGGTATCGGCGATATTGCTGATATGGGTTGAACCCGCAACCTGTGCCGCTACCCAAAGCCCCAGCAGCAGGATAGGTTCAACCAGCACGCCGAGCATCGCTTCACGGCTGGCGCCAATGGCGGTAAACGGGCTACCGGTATCCAGTCCCGCGATAGAGAAGAAGAAACGGGCGATGGCGAACAGGTAAATTAAGGTGATCAGATCGCCCAGTTGTGGCAGCGGCGAGCCAACGGTCACTACCGGCAACGCAGTGGCGATAGTCAGCATCACGCCCACCATCACAAACGGCGTCAGGCGGAAAACCCAGCTGGAATCCGCAGGCGCAATGCTCTGACGGCCCAGCAGTTTGATAATGTCGCGGTATTCCTGCAAAACGCCCGGACCGCGGCGATTGTGCAAACGCGCACGCGCCACGCGGGTAACACCGGACAGCAGCGGCGCAACGGCAAACAGCACCAGCGCCTGAATTAACGGATATAAAACACTCATTCTCAGGCTCCTCGTGAAACCACAATCACCACCAGCACCGCCAGCTCAATCAGCGCCAGGCGACGGAACAGCACCGGTGCAGCCGCATTCTGCCAGCCCGGAACCAGTGATACCGGGTTCAGCCATTTACGCAGTTTGAGTACCGGGGCAAAGGCTTCTTTCACCGGCATAGCAAAACCGTGCGCGGTAATCACCATTGACTGCTCGTGATCGTAACCACACACCCATGCAGCACCGCGTGAACGCGACGGCAGACGGTTGCCTTTGAAAATGGCCATGATGATGAACGGCAGCAGCGGACACGCGATCAGCAGCAGCGTGATCATTGGCTGAGAAACGGTGGTGTTCGCGGTTTCCAACGGCAGCGGAACGGCAGAGGAGATCATCGGCAGCAGCCACGGCGCAGCAACGCCGCCAATCACGCAGCAGATAGCCAGCGCGACGACGCTCACTCCCATCAGGATTGGCGCGCAGCAGGCATTTTCAGCTTCCTTCGTGCGCGGTGCGCCAAGGAACGTAACGCCATAGACTTTCGCCATACACATCACCGCCAGCGCGCCGGTAATTGCCAGCCCTACCGCCAGCAACGGTCCTAACAGGCTACCGACAAACGCGCCGCTGTTGCCAAGCTTAAAGAAGGATTGGTAGATAACCCACTCACCGGCAAAACCGTTCAGCGGCGGCAGTGCGGCCATCGCCATCAGACCAACCAGCATCGCCAGCGAGATAACCGGCATACGTTTACCGATACCGCCCAGTTTTTCGATATCACGATGACCGGTACGGAACCAGATGCTGCCAGCCCCCAGGAACAGAACGCTTTTGAACAGGCTGTGGTTTACCAGGTGGTACAGACCGCCGGTCAAACCCAGCGCGATCAGCGCCGGTTGATTCAGGGAAATTCCGGTCACGCCAGCGCCCAGACCCAGCAGAATAATGCCGATGTTTTCCAGCGTGTGGTACGCCAGCAGGCGCTGGATATTGTGTTCCATCAGCGCATACAGACCACCAACAAACGCGGTGATCATGCCCAGCACCAGCAGCGTAATCCCCCACCACAGCGGCGCGTTACCGCCCAGCAGCGACAGGGAGAGAATACCCAGCAGACCAACCTTCATGACGACGGTAGAGAACAGCGCCGCAGCCGGTGCGCTGGCATTGGCGTGTGCCTGTGGCACCCAACCGTGCAGCGGAATAATCCCGGCCAGCAGGCCAAAACCTGCCACGCCCAGCAGCCAGATGTCAGACCCGAGCGGCAGCTCCTGGGTGCGCAGGTCTAGCAGACGCAGCTCCAGTGTGCCGTAACGTTGCCACACCAGGTAGCAGGCGACCGCCAGCAGCAGCGTACCAATACGCCCCAGTGCAAACCACAGTTTGCCTTCTTTACTGCATCCGGTAAGGAACACGGCACACAGCGCCATGATTTCCGCCATCACCACCAGCGTACCGAGGTTGCTGGCAACCACCGCACATACCGCCGCGGCCATCAGCAGATTCACCAGCAGGCCGTTAGCTTTCACCTGCGGATGACGATGCCAGTCAATGTTGTACAGGCTGACAAACAGGCCGCACAGGCCCAGTGTAATCAGCCAGATAGCATTAAGCGGAGTAATTTGCAGACTGTGACCAATAAACGGCATCACGCCGCTCACTGCCAGCGCATTAGTCAGAACGGTAAAACCCGCGGCTGCCGTACACAGGCTGCCGACTGCACCGCCAACCCCAGCAATCCAGCCGCTCAGCGATTTATGAAATGAAAACAGAAATGCCAGAACCGCAGCCGCTGTAAACCAGGCTACGCCGCTGTTAATCAGTGAAATTGCGCTCATTTTGCATCCCCACTCTGAGCCTGCTGAAACAAGGTGAGATCGCCGAAATCGGTATTGAAAGTCAGCTCTCGCTTACGTTTGCTGGCGCGGGCGATATCCATGTTGCTCACCAGATGCAGGGCTTTGGTCGGACACATGCGCACGCAGGCAGGACCTTGCTCGTCAAAACTACACAGATCGCATTTCACCGCGATGGCACGAACGCCAGGAACCCAGTCCAACAGCGAACTCACGCGAGCAGGCGCTGGCGGAGCCGGAGGCGCTTTTGGCGTATTGGCGTTTGCCGGAATGTGTAGCGGACGGCTACCGGAAAACTCTATCGCGCCAAACGGACAAGCGATCCCGCACAGTTTGCAGCTTACGCACAGGCTTTCGTTCAGCTGTACGGCGCCATCAACGCGGTTAATGGCATTAACCGGACACACGGTGGCGCAAGGCGCATCTTCACACTGGTGGCAAAGCTGCGGCGCGGATTCTTTTTCATTTAACATCACTTTCAGGCGCGGCATTGACTGCAGGCCATGCTGGCGATGTGTCTCTGAGCAGGCGGCTTCACAGGTGTGGCAGCCAATACAAAGAGTGGAGTCAGCAATTACAAAACGATTCACCAGGCATTCCTCAGGTGATAGTCATTTTTGACGAAAACATGTCTACCAAATGTCATTTCGACATTTTTCGACATGCCCATTCCCTAAAACGTCGTGACGCAGTATGTAGACCGCACCATGACAAAGTGGGCAGCACCCGAGGCTTAAGCCGGGCTATGTCCCTCAACCAGCTGGCTTAAATTCACCGGCATATTGTTCTCAACCGCGGTGTACAGGCTGTCGTAGACGGTGGCGATTTTTTCGAGATAGTGCTCCAGCACCTGCTCGCGATCGCGGTTGCTAATACGCTCATCGACCTTACCGTCGATAGTCAATTCTGCCTGTGCAATCAGCTGCTTATCATCACCGTCTTTCGTTTCGACGTAGTATTCGATGGTATGGCTGTTAAAGCCGTCCGCCAGCGTGACGTAGATAGTGAAGTGTTCAAAAAGGACGAAGCAGAGATCCTTGTCCGGTGCGCAGCTCATCGCATGATGCAAACGCGCTTTTGACAGGGTGATCCCCTGAACCAGCGAGTTGCAGTAAATACGCCACTGGTCCTGTAGGCGACGATGCCGTTCAGCGATGTAATCGGCTTTTTCGCTTATTTCCCAAATAGTCATGTCAGGTTACCCGTTTAGCAGAGATGAACAGCCTTAAGCACATTTCATGCCAAAATTAAATCACTTAATTTTCATATAGATAAAAAATCAAAGGCGGGTGACGACATGTCATTTCGTCATCGTCGTCATTGTCACGAATGAAAAAATTCAACCTGGCATGCTTATTGCTTTTAATACGGCAACTTCACAGGAGGCGGTATGCACGAAATAACCCTCTGCCAACGGGCACTGGAATTGATTGAACAACAGGCCACGCAACACGGTGCTAAGCGAGTAACTGGGGTCTGGCTCAAAATTGGCGCATTTTCTTGCGTAGAAACCAGCGCTCTCTCCTTTTGTTTTGATCTGGTATGCCGCGGGACCCTTGCAGAAGGTTGTAAACTCCACCTCGAAGAACAAGAAGCCGAATGTTGGTGCGAATCTTGTCAGCAATACGTCACGTTACTGACGCAACGCGTGCGCCGATGCCCGCAATGCAACAGCGATATGCTGAGAATTGTGGCCGATGACGGCTTACAGATTCGACGTATTGAAATAGATGAAACTCCAGCGCCTGATGGCGACGCTTAAGCGTCTTATCCAGCCTACAGAAACAGCTCGTTTGTAGGCCGGATAAGGCAACGCAGCCATCCGGCAACAGATGTATCGCAAGTAAAAAGATCAGGAGTGAGCGATGTGTACGACATGTGGTTGCGCTGAAGGCAACCTATATATAGAGGGTGATGAGCATAATCCCCACTCGGCGTTTCGCAGCGCGCCATTTGCCCCGGCGGCTCGTCCGGCGCTGAATATTACCGGTGTGAAGACCTCAAATTTCACCCCGAGCCAGACTGAAGAAGGCGATTTGCACTACGGTCACGGTGAGGCCGGAACCCACGCACCAGGTATGAGCCAACGCCGTATGCTGGAAGTGGAAATTGACGTACTGGACAAAAACAACCGCCTCGCCGAGCGCAACCGTGCCCGCTTTGCGGCCCGTCAGCATCTGGTGCTGAACCTTGTTTCAAGCCCGGGCTCTGGTAAAACTACCCTGCTGACCGAAACGCTGATGAAGCTGAAAGATAGCGTGCCGTGCGCCGTTATTGAAGGTGACCAGCAAACGGTGAACGATGCCGCCCGTATTCGCGCCACAGGCACACCCGCCATTCAGGTCAACACCGGTAAAGGTTGCCACCTTGACGCACAAATGATTGCTGACGCCGCGCCGCGTTTGCCGCTTGACGATAACGGTATTCTGTTCATTGAAAACGTCGGCAACCTGGTCTGCCCGGCCAGCTTCGACCTCGGCGAGCGCCATAAAGTGGCCGTGCTTTCAGTAACCGAAGGTGAAGACAAACCGCTGAAATACCCGCATATGTTTGCCGCCGCATCGCTGATGCTGCTCAACAAAGTGGATCTATTGCCGTACCTCAATTTTGACGTTGAAAAATGCATCGCCAGCGCCCGGGAAGTGAACCCGGGGATTGAGATTATCCTAATTTCCGCCACCAGTGGTGAAGGGATGGATCAATGGCTCTCCTGGCTGGAGACGCAGCGATGTGCATAGGTGTTCCGGGTCAAATCCGCACCATTGATGGCAACCAGGCCAAAGTCGACGTCTGCGGTATTCAGCGCGACGTCGACCTGACGCTGGTCGGTAGCTGTGATGAACATGGTCAACCGCGCATCGGCCAGTGGGTACTGGTCCACGTCGGTTTTGCCATGAGCATCATTAATGAAGCTGAAGCGCGCGATACGCTCGACGCGCTGCAAAACATGTTTGACGTTGAGCCGGATGTCGGCGCGTTGCTGTACGGCGAGGAAAAATAAATGCGTTTTGTTGACGAATACCGCGCACCAGAACAGGTGATGCAGTTGATAGAGCACCTGTGCGAACGTGCCGCCCACCTCTCCTACACGGCTGAACGCCCGCTGCGGATCATGGAAGTTTGTGGTGGTCATACCCACGCTATCTTCAAATTCGGGCTCGACCAGTTGCTACCGGAAAACGTGGAGTTTATTCATGGTCCGGGTTGCCCGGTTTGCGTTCTGCCGATGGGCAGAATCGACAGCTGTGTAGAAATTGCCAGCCATCCAGAAGTGATTTTCTGCACCTTTGGCGACGCTATGCGCGTCCCGGGTAAGCAAGGCTCCCTGCTGCAAGCCAAGGCGCGCGGTGCGGATATCCGTATTGTCTATTCACCGATGGATGCACTGAAGCTGGCGCAGGAAAACCCAACGCGTAAAGTGGTGTTCTTTGGCCTGGGTTTTGAAACCACAATGCCAACGACCGCTATCACCCTGCAACAGGCAAAGCAGCGTGACGTGCAGAACTTTTACTTTTTCTGCCAGCACATCACGCTTATCCCTACGCTGCGCAGCCTTCTGGAACAGCCGGACAACGGTATCGACGCCTTTTTAGCGCCGGGCCACGTCAGCATGGTGATTGGCACCGACGCCTATAATTTCATTGCTTCAGATTTCCATCGCCCGCTGGTGGTCGCCGGTTTTGAACCGCTCGATCTCCTGCAAGGCGTAGTGATGTTAATTGAGCAGAAAATTGCAGCCCAAAGCCAGGTAGAAAACCAGTACCGCCGCGTGGTACCGGATGCCGGTAACGCGTTAGCGCAACAGGCCATTGCCGAGGTGTTCTGCGTCAATGGTGACAGCGAATGGCGCGGTCTGGGCGTTATCGAATCCTCTGGCGTTCACCTGACGCCGGACTATCAGCGCTTTGATGCCGAAGCACATTTCCAGCCAGCGCCGCAGCAGGTGTATGACGATCCGCGCGCGCGTTGTGGGGAAGTGCTGACAGGCAGATGTAAACCACATCAGTGCCCGTTGTTTGGCAAAACGTGTAACCCGGAGACCGCGTTTGGCGCCCTGATGGTCTCCTCAGAAGGCGCATGTGCCGCCTGGTATCAGTATCGTCAGCAGGAGTGTGAAGCATGAGCAGCGTACAACTCGCCCACGGTAGCGGCGGTCAGGCTATGCAGCAGTTGATCAACAGTCTGTTTATGGAGGCTTTCGCGAATCCGTGGCTGGCGGAACAAGAAGATCAAGCGCGTCTGGAATTGGCACAACTGGTGGCAGAAGGCGATCGTCTGGCGTTTTCAACTGACAGCTACGTTATCGATCCGTTGTTCTTCCCCGGCGGCAATATCGGCAAGCTGGCCATCTGCGGTACGGCTAACGACGTAGCGGTCAGCGGGGCTATTCCACGCTACCTCTCCTGCGGTTTTATCCTCGAAGAGGGTCTGCCGATGGAGACACTGAAAACCGTTGTTAACAGCATGGCAGCAACCGCGCGCGAAGCAGGCATCGCCATCGTGACTGGCGATACCAAAGTCGTGCAGCGTGGTGCAGCAGACAAGCTGTTCATTAACACTGCCGGAATGGGGGCAATTCCCGCCAACATTCACTGGGGTGCACAGACTCTCAGCGTGGGTGATGTGCTGCTGGTCAGTGGCTCTCTTGGCGATCACGGCGCAACTATCCTTAACCTACGCGAGCAATTGGGTCTGGATGGCGAACTGGTCAGCGACTGCGCGGTGTTAACACCTCTTATCCAGACGCTGCGTGATATTCCTGGCGTGAAGGCGCTTCGTGACGCCACCCGTGGCGGCGTGAATGCGGTCACGCATGAATTTGCCGCTGCATGCGGATTTGGTATTGAGCTGTCGGAAGCTGCTCTGCCCGTGAAGCCAGCGGTGCGTGGCGTTTGCGAGCTGCTGGGTCTGGATGCGCTCAACTTTGCTAACGAAGGCAAACTGGTGATTGCCGTTGAACGCCAGGCCGCTGAAACCGTGCTTGCCGCGCTGCGCGCGCATCCGTTAGGGTGCGATGCCGCAATGATTGGTGAAGTGGTCGAACGCAAAGGTGTTCGTCTTGCCGGACTCTACGGCGTGAAACGAACCCTCGATTTACCACACGCCGAACCATTACCTCGTATATGCTAGCAGCCGGTTGGCAGCATGCTGTAGGCCGTATAAGACGCATTAGCGTCAACATCCGGCGTTAATGCTGCATTATGCCTGATACCGCTTTGCTGATCGGGCCAACGGATTGTATATCCTGGCCAGTTCAGTGGCAGGCCATCCGGCAATAATTTACGACTTATACCTATAATTCATTTACCGTTTTCGCACCGTTCTGCGGTGCTTTCCCTGGAAAAGCAATATGTCGTATACACCGATGAGTGACCTCGGACAGCAAGGCCTGTTCGATATTACTCGTACATTATTACAGCAGCCCGATCTCCCGTCTCTTAGCGAGGCGCTTTCGCAGCTGGTCAAGCGTTCAGCGCTGGCCGACTGCGCGGCTATTGTCTTATGGCAGGCACAAACGCAACGTGCGCGTTATTTTGCAACGCGTGAAAATGGTAAACCCATCGATTATGAAGACGAAACGGTGCTGGCACATGGTCCGGTACGCCGTATTTTGTCTCGCCCTGATGCGTTGCACTGCAACTATCATGAGTTTACGGAAACATGGCCACAATTGGCTTCAGGTGGACTGTATTCTGAATTTGGCCACTACTGCCTGCTGCCACTGGCGGCAGATGGGCGCATCTTTGGCGGTTGCGAATTCATCCGTAACGAAGACCGTCCGTGGAGTGAAAAAGAATATAACCGTCTACAGACCTTCACTCAGATAGTCGGCGTCGTTGCTGAACAAATTCAAAGCAGAGTCAGCAACAACGTCGATTACGATCTGCTGTGTCGTGAGCGTGACAACTTTCGCATCCTGGTCGCCATCACCAATGCCGTGCTCTCCCGACTGGATATTGATGAGCTGGTCAGCGAAGTCGCCAAAGAGATCCACCACTACTTCGACATCGATGCCATCAGCATCGTGTTACGCAGCGATCGCAAAAATAAACTCAGTATCTATTCCACTCACTATCTGGATGAACATCATCCGGCACACGAACAGAGTGAAGTGGACGAAGCGGGAACGCTCTCTGAACGGGTCTTCAAAAGCAAAGAGATGCTGCTGATCAACCTGAGCGAACGTGACATCCTTGCCCCTTACGAACGGATGCTGTTCGAAACCTGGGGCAACCAGCTACAAACCCTGTGTCTGCTACCGCTGATGTCCGGCAATACTATGCTCGGCGTACTCAAACTGGCACAGTGCGAAGAGAAAGTTTTCACTACCGCCAACCTCAAGCTATTGCGCCAGATTGCCGAGCGTGTGGCAATTGCCGTGGATAACGCCCTCGCCTATCAGGAGATCCACCGCCTGAAGGAACGTCTGGTCGATGAAAACCTGGCGTTGACTGAACAACTCAACAACGTAGAGAGTGAGTTCGGCGAAATCATTGGTCGCAGCGAAGCGATGTACAGCGTACTCAAGCAGGTCGAAATGGTGGCGCAAAGCGACAGCACCGTCTTGATTCTGGGTGAGACCGGAACGGGTAAAGAGCTGATCGCACGAGCCATTCACAACCTGAGCGGACGTAACGCCCGTCGGATGGTGAAGATGAACTGCGCGGCAATGCCTGCCGGATTACTGGAAAGCGATCTGTTTGGTCACGAGCGTGGCGCGTTTACCGGTGCCAGCACGCAGCGGATTGGTCGTTTCGAGCTGGCAGATAAAAGTTCGCTGTTCCTCGATGAAGTTGGCGATATGCCGCTGGAGCTTCAGCCTAAGCTACTGCGGGTTCTGCAAGAGCAGGAATTTGAACGTCTGGGCAGTAATAAGCTGATCCAGACCGACGTGCGCTTGATCGCCGCTACCAACCGCGATCTGAAGAAGATGGTTGCCGATCGCGAATTTCGTAACGATCTGTATTACCGGCTGAACGTCTTCCCGATCCATCTGCCGCCGCTGCGTGAGCGCCCGGAAGATATTCCGCTGCTGGTAAAAGCCTTCACCTTCAAAATTGCTCGTCGGATGGGACGCAATATCGACAGTATTCCTGCCGAGGCTCTGCGCACGCTGAGCTGTATGGAATGGCCGGGTAACGTGCGTGAGCTGGAAAACGTGGTAGAACGTGCGGTTCTGCTTACCCGGGGCAACGTACTGCAACTGTCCCTTCCGGATATTGCCCCTTTGACGCCGTCCACGCCTCCGGTGGCAACCGAAGTCGCGCAGGACGGTGAAGATGAATACCAGTTGATTATGCGCGTACTGAAAGAAACCAACGGGGTGGTTGCCGGTCCCAAAGGCGCGGCACAAAGGCTGGGGTTGAAACGTACAACGTTACTCTCACGCATGAAGCGATTAGGCATTGATAAGGATGCACTGGTTTAGCCAGTGTGGCTATACTGGGTGATATCTCAACGAAAGGAGGCAGTATGGCGGTATCAGCACGTAATCAATTAACCGGTACGGTGAGCGCAGTCGCTACGGGCGCAGTGAATGATGAAGTTGAACTGACGCTGGCTGGCGGCGCAAAACTGGTCGCGATTGTAACCCATAGCAGCCAGCAGGCGCTGGGTCTGGCGAAAGGGAAAGAAGCAATTGCCCTGATTAAAGCGCCATGGGTGACGCTGGCAACTGAAGACTGTGGTCTGAAGTTCTCTGCCCGCAACCAGTTTGCTGGCAGTGTTTCCCAGGTCACAGAAGGCGCAGTCAACGCCACGGTACATATCAAAACTGACGCAGGCTTCGAGATTGTTGCCGTCGTCACCAACGAAAGTCAGCAAGAGATGAAACTGAGTCAGGGAAGCCGTGTTGTTGCGCTGATCAAAGCCTCAGCTATTCTGATTGCCACCAAAGCGTAGTCGCCATTCATCACCACATGGCTAAGTTGCCCGATGGCGCAATGCGCATCGGGCCTACGCGACAGATGCACTTATTCTCGTAGGCCAGATAAGGCGCAGCCGCCATCCGGCGCACAGCGACCTTATTTTTTCCGCTGGTACTTCTCGGGTAACTCCGGCACTGGACGTTTGTCATCAATCAGGTGACGTACGGTCAGAATCGGGTGACGCCAGAGCATTCTCGGCCCAGCCCAACGCATAATTTGCTTCATCTCTTCGCGTTTAGCAGGTTGATAACAGTGCACAGGACACTGTTTACAGGCCGGTTTTTCCTCACCAAATACGCACTTGTCGAGGCGCTTTTGCGCATAGGCAAATAACGCATCGTAATGCCCCGGCTCGTCTGAAGCCTGCGGGCACTGGCTCTCGTAGAGCGAAATCATTCTCTGGATCGTCATTTTTTCACGTGCAATGCGTTTGCCGGACATGATGCCTCCACAATTAAGTTGCATAAATAATACACCTTAATCATGAAGGCAACCAAGACCCGAGTACCACTTACTCGTCACAACGGCTAAATTGCCCTGCGTTTATAAGGACGGTAGTGTGGTAACCAAAAGTTATCTTTTATGCTTTGCAACAGCGCGTCGTCGCTCATCTTCTCTGCCACGCCCGACAGCTGCGCTGCCTTACCGACCTCAAAGGCAATGCTGCGGGTCACCTCACAGATTGTCTCAATCTCCGGCAACAGAGCACCTTCCCCGTTACGCACCAACGGGGAAGCATCGGCCAGCGCACGGCTTGCCGCCATCAGCATAGCCTCTGTTACGCGTGTCGCACCACTGGCGATAGCCCCCAGACCGATGGCCGGGAAAACATACACGTTATTACACTGCGCCACCGGAATGGAGCGTCCATTAAATTCAATCACACCGCAGGGACTACCGGTCGCGATGATGGCCTGTCCCTCGGTCCAGCGAATGATATCTTCTGGTCGCGCTTCCATTCTCGAAGTGGGATTCGACAACGGCATAACGATCGGGCGGCCGCAGTATTGGTACATCGTGCTAATGACCTCCTGCGAGAACAATCCAGCCTGACCCGACACACCCAGCATCACCGTGGGTTTGGCATTGTGGATAACCTCCAGTAGCGACGGTGCCAGCCCCTCAAACTGCCAGTAAGATACGGCCTCGGGAGACTGCGCCAGCGGCTGCTGGAAATCAGCTAAGGCATTATTGCTGGTCATCACCAGACCGTCGCGATCCACCATAAAAATGCTCCGTCTGGCTTCGTCCTCGCTCATTCCTTCACTGATGCGGCAGGCAATAATATGCCGGGCGATCCCACATCCTGCAGCACCCGCCCCCACAATTACGATTGATTGCTGACGGAAGTCACGACCGCTGCCTCGGCAGGCCGCAACCAGAGTCGCCAGAGCTACCGACGCCGTGCCCTGAATGTCATCGTTAAAACAGCACATCTCATCGCGATAACGGTCCAGCAGCGGCACCGCAGTATGCTGGGCAAAATCTTCAAACTGCAGCAGAACGTTAGGCCAGCGCCGTTTTACGGCGGCAATAAACATTCCAATAAATGCGAAATAGTCTTCACCAGTTATGCGCGGATGACGCCAGCCGATATAGCGCGGATCGTCCAGCAGTCGCGCATTATTCGTGCCGACATCCAGTAAAATAGGTAGCGTATTCGCCGGATTTACCCCGCCACAGACGGTATAGAGCGACAGTTTCCCGATAGGAATCCCCATACCGCCAACGCCCTGGTCACCTAGCCCCAGAATGCGCTCACCATCGGTGACGACGATGACCTTGATATCGTGCCGCGGAATATCATGCAAAATATCGTCAATACGATCGCGATCGGGCCAGGAGATAAAGACACCGCGTGCACGACGATATATCCACGAGAATTTTTCACAGGCGGCCCCGACTACCGGGGTATAAACGATGGGCAGCATCTCTGGAAGATGCTTTTTCAACAGGTAATAAAATAACGTTTCGTTAGTATCCTGGATATTACGCAAGTAAATATGTCGAGCGTTGTGGGATTCAGCCTCAAGATATTGTTGATACGCCCGTTCGGCTTGTTCATCAATATTCTCAATGGCACAAGGCAGTAGCCCACTCAGGTTAAAGTCATACCTTTCTTGCTGCGTGAAGCTGCTTCCCTTGTTTAATAACGGAGATTCAAGCAGTAACTTCCCCGTAAACGGGACGTATAAAACATCGTTTGTCACGTTGCCATCCATAAATTACAACCAGATAAAAAATAAGAGCCTGCATTAGCAGGCTCCAGGGATTCAAATCAGGACATAGTTGGCAACCAGCATCGCCGCGATACCGGCCAGCGCTGGAAGCAGCGTTCTTCTGACGATCATAAACGGTGAACATTCTCCTGCTTTACTCACCGCAATAATGATTCCAGCCACTGGGGACATTGAGCGCCCCATTCCCGCCATTAACTGCATAGGCAGGATCATATTGACTGCACTCTCACCAAATTTTGCTGCAATGGAGGGGGCCAGGCCGGAGAAAGAGAAAAAGGCGGCAACGCCAGAGCCCGTCAGGACGGCGGTTACACCCACCAGTGCGGTCATCACCAGGGTCATGCTGGTAAAGCCCAGTCCTGCGTTTTGCACTGACTGTAACAGGTAGTCCACCGCACCAATTTTCTGCAGCCCCTGGGCATAGATATCCGCACACACCAGCAAGGAAACGATGCTGGTAAACATGCTGCCCATCCCTTTGAAAAAGACCTGTATCCCTTTGCAGCAGCTTTTGAAATCTCGGGTAGCCACCAGTTCAAAGAAAAATGCGACGACAGCGCCAAGGATCATCGCCGTGACCACGTCTATTTTGATGGACTTGATAACCAAAGGGCTAAAGACCAGCACCAGAACGACAGGCAGGACGGGTAACAGCGCGTAAATAGCGGGTACCTTTCGGCCTTCTTCTTCCGCTTGCGCCACGCTTTGCGCCCCCGGTACGAAGCCATCTTTTTTGTCGAAATACTTCGCGGTAAAGTAAATCACCACCGCAACGGCCAGCATCACCACCACCGCAACCGGCATCTGGTAATGCGCAAAGTAGATCGCGCTTTCCATGCCAGCATGTTTAGCCGCCAGATTCGCAGTACCTACCGCGGGCCCTAGATCCATAAACGCGCACAGACCAATCATCGCGGCCGCAGAGGCTTTACTGACCCCCAGACGAACCAGAACCGGGAAGAATGTCACCAGCAGCAACATCGCCAGTCCCGCCGCACTTGAAATTGCCACATGCAGAAGCTGTGCGCAGATATACCCCAGCGCAAGGATCAGGTAAGGCGCTTTAATCACCTGCAGCGGTCGAATGCACATATTGACCATCGCATTCGACGCTTTAATGTGATCCATATAGCTGGCAAATCCACCCGCAGCCATGATGATAAGACCAATACCTGCAATTTGTGTGGTGAGCGATTCTTTTGCAAAGCTAAAGATATCCAACCAGGTTGACCCCGTGGATTTTGCTTTATCGTAGAGAATGCTGTTTTCAGGATAAAACAGTACGGTAATGGTCAATAATGCCAGTCCAGCGAGTAATAAAACAGTTTGCGGCTGATAATTTTTCACAATTAACCATGCAGCAATAACTGTTATCACTATTGCTATAATAAACGCTGTCATAATAACAATTCCTATGCCATACAAATCGGGTAGGGTTACCTGTCATATCATCATAGCTTATATAGGATAGTAAAAAATCACTCCCATATATAAGCAGCTATAATATGTACGTAAATTTATCGTATTACATGCTCAAATATTGAGATTTAATTGTAATGGGTTGTGTGGTTGTAAAATACGGGAAAGGTGTTTTCCCACCTCTTTTTGTGAGTAAGATCGCAACTACATCTGAATGTAGTCGCAGACCTCAGAAAAGGCTGGATGCGGGTTTCCAACATATTCATTCTATGATTGACGTCGAAAGTGTATTACCCTATAACAACGTTGATATACAATAGTCATCGGGTGTTATCCATGTACAAAAAAAACACGTTAAGTCTGGATGAGTATAACTTACTTACTCTTAATATGGGTGATCTAACTGAATCTGAGTGCCGACTCAATGAGTACATTAATAAACACTTCAATGAACTTCCCTATCATGGCATTGTTGACCTCTCGCAAAATGCGATGGTAAGCAAAGCAACCATTGGCCGATTTTTAAATAAGATTGGGTTTACGGGTTACGCCGCTTTTCGCAAAGCATTAGACATTACGCTGTCAAAAAATAAAATATCCGCACCTTTTGAGAAAAACATCAAACTACGTAACAATCCCAGCATTACCACTGAAAGTATCGTTACTGATTTCACCCATAAAGTATCAGAATTATTTAATCAATTTAAAAATAATATCGACATTGAAAGCCTTAATGCGTTTATCGATCTGGTACTGAACAATCAACGTCATATTTATGTCGTCGGTCCGTCATCATCTCATGCAATGGCAACGCATTTTTGTACACTGTTAAAGTACTTTCGCAGTGACATCACCCTTTTACCGACGGACATCAGCGAACTCCCCAAATGTCTCATCAATATTGAGGAAGAGGATGTCCTGATTGTGTTCTCCTACTATCGATTTAATCGGGTTGCCCTCAATATTGCAAAGTGGTTCAGAAAAAAGAACGCCGTCGTGGTACTGGTTACCAACTCAGAAGCGAACCCTTACGGTAAATTTTGCGATCTGCAGTTTGTTCTTCCCAGCGACGTACAGTCCATTTTTCAAAGCCGTATACTCGGCTTCTTTTTTATCGAACTCATATTGCATCTGGCTTATGAGAAAGGAGATAACGAGGGGAATTTTGCACAACTTGAAGAGTTATTTGTCTTTTTCGAAACGTTTTCTGCATCAGCACACAACACTTAGCACCGCCAGCCGCCAGGAGAGTTATCCCTCCCGGCAGCAAGACAAATCAGGCAATCTCTACCGTTTTCACGCGCTCGAACTCAGCTAAAGTTTCAGCGATTAGCGCGTCGTTAGCCCCGATATATGACAGCGGCTCGCAGGCGGTGGTAATTTCCTCTACAGACAATGATGCGCGGATTTCCGGGCTAGCCTGCACGATCTCCATGAAGCTGTGCTCTCCAGTTGCATGCTTTAGCAGGTTTTTCACTAAGTTATAGGCGGACTCTCTGCCGATTTTGGCGGCAAGTCTCATCGTCAGTGATTCCGACATAATAAAGTGCTTTGAGCAATCGAAATTAGCACGCATCTTCTCTTCATTAATAATGAGATGCGAAAGCAGATTCTTTGCGCGTGTCAGGCTGGTCGATAAAGCATTTGAGGCCTCCGGGAGGATTGTCCAGTTTAATACCCTCATTGAGGCGGCTCGCACATCCTGTTGATCCAGCATTGCTGGGGCGCCAGACGCATACATCCATCCCATCCTTGCCAGCGTTTGCATCATATTACTGGCGCGCGGATTAACCTTGTGCGGCATCGTGCTCGACCCTCCACCACCTTCTCCCTCAAGCACTTCAGCAATCGGCGTGCGTCCCATTGTTTCGACATCGTTGGCCAGACGACATAGCGTGCCGTGAACAAGGGCAAAAAACTGCACAACTTCAACAACCGCATCCTGGCTGGCATTATTAATACCGCAGGGTACGTTCAGACCCAGTGCCAACATCAGTCGTTCACGTGTTTCCATTCCCTGCTCTCCTACGGAGGCCAAATTACCTACCGCGCCGCCAAAGAGCCCGGTTACAGCTCGCGGGTACAGCTGCTGAAGTCTTATCAGATGGCGGTTAATCTCTGCCAGATAACTGCAAACATGCAGCCCCCACGTTGTCGCAGAAGCATCCACTGAATTGGTGCGTGCAACCATCACCGTTCGGGTATGACGTATTGCCATCGCTTTCATTGCCTCGCCAACATCGAGCAATTGCTCGCGCAGCAGCTGCAACGTTTGTTGCAGTCTCATCGCCATGCCAGAGTCCAGCAGATCCTGGGTAGTACATCCCCAGTGCAAAAACTGACTTACTAAAGGTGTACCGCAAGCAGAGATCTGATCGATCAGCGGTTTTATCGCCATACCAACCGTCTGTGTTTCCTGTGCAAGGGCCGGCCAATCTATCCGTATTTCCCTACACGTTTTTTCAATTTCGACGGCGGCTTGCTCAGGGATAATCCCCTGCTCACCTTGCACTCGAGCGACGGTTGCCTCAAATCGCAACCAACACCGCAGCAGATTGTCGTCAGACCATATTTCCCGCATCCGACCTTGGGTGAACAATGAAGAATAAAGATCAGAATCAAATACCGTTGTTTGCTTACCGAACATACAGCGCCTCTCCGGCCAATGAATGCATCATAATCGAAAATGTGATTAATCAATTTTGCAGGATCTGTTTTCCAGATTATAGGGGAAAATAGTATTCCCACCCAAAAAACGGCCATGAGAATACAATATTCCCATTTTCGTTTTTTCCACCAAGTAGAAATGAGATGTACTTCACAGTAATTTGTGAATTACATTCCAAGCAGGCGTAATATTTCAGCAGAAATGCGCATTAAATATAAAAACCATTAATACAATAGTGAAATTAGTGATATTTATGCGTGAATAATCACATTTCATTACGAGAAAAAATAATTCCCATACCGCTGACACTCCTTTTCCACAAACAATTACCTCGCTGTGAACTTTATTTATGGTCAGGAAACTAATGCTGGTTTGAGGGATGACATGAAGCTAAAAAATTATTCACTAATATTACTTATGGGTATGAGTTCCTCGGCGTTCGCCTTAAACGTCTATAATAAGGATGGCAATACTCTGGATATCTATGGCCGCGTTGAGGGAAAAATAGCAAGTGGTCAGAATTCATTTGCTGGCAGTGAAAGCCGAAGCGATCTGGGTGGCCGTGTAGGTATTTACCTCACCCGAGATCTGGATCTTCTGCCAGATACCAAAATCGTGGGTCGCCTGGAATGGCAGGTACGTACCGAAAAAAATGATAACAATACCGGTGAAAGCGATATGGAGGCCCGTTATTCTTATGTCGGTCTGTCAAATAAAACATGGGGTGAACTGATCACCGGGAGAACCAAAAATCCGTTGTATCAGGTAATGAAAATGACCGATAAGTACAAAAATTTCACCCCTAATATCTATAGCTATGGCATTACAACCATTGATGATTCATACCAGTTCAACCGCCAGGACGGCACCGTACAGTGGAACGCCAAATTTGCTGGCAATGAGATTCAGCTGGCGTGGGTTTCTGGGAATGGCAACAGCGATAACGAAGCCCTGGATTACGGCGCGATGGCCAGCTATCGCAAGTCTTTCAAATTTGGTGATTTTAGAATTACACCAGCACTCGCGGCCAGTCGTTACAAACGACAGGATGGCGTAGTGACCACCGATGGGCGTAATCAAAACGATCAAATTATGGGAGGATTACAACTCAGTTATAAAGCCTATGAAGTCGCGGTAACCGCATTGCGTACTTCTATTTCTCGCGATAACAAAAGTGATAATAATTATAAAGGGATGGATTCACTCATTTCCTACAATTTTGGCACCGTCAAGGTTCTCACCGGATATAGTTTTTTAAATGAAGATGGTAAAGATATTGCTGAAAAAGAAGACTGGCGTGCTGAAGCGCAATTAACATTGGCTGAGGATACGTGGTTATCATTTACTTACGATAAAGAATTCGCCAGTAAGAACAAAAAAACCAATGATGATGCGCTCATCGTTGGACTCCGTTACGACTTCTAAGAGATAACCGATGAAAAAGATAACTTTACTTGCTGCAGCAACGGTCCTGGCACTGAGCAGTATCTGCGCTCACGCGGATACGTTATTAGCGCCTTCCGCACATGCTAAAATGGATGGCGAGAATAAAATCGTCGCGCTTTATGGAAACTCGTTCACGTTCTATAACAATAATATCAATACCCGATTACGGGATTTGACGCAGTCTTTACTGCCTGATCATGCCAAAGGCTATAAATATCGGGGGATCACGATTTCCAGCGGTCATTTAGGCTGGCAAATTGAGAATATGCGCTACCAGAACACGTTACAGAAATGGGATGTAGTGGTATTACAGGGGAACTCCACAGAAACAATTTCAAAGAAAGAAAGTACCCGGAAAAATTTCGTTGACTCTGCAACCCAAATGGCTGAGATGGCGCATAAAGCAGGTGCAAAAGTTGTCTATTTCATGACCTGGCCGAAGAAAGCTAAACCCGAAGATGGCCAAAAGCTGGCGGATGCTTATATCTCCATTGCGCAAAAAACGGGGGGATATGTGGCTCCGGTAGGTCTCGCTTTCGAGAAAGCGCGCAAGACCCATCCGGAAATTAACTTGTATTATCATGATGGTGTACACCCTTCTATTTCTGGTACATATCTCGCCGCTTGCGTATTCTTCGCCACCCTGTACAACCAGTCTCCTGTCGGCGGCGCGCTTCCTGTTGATACGGACATGACCCCTGCCACCGCCAAAGCGTTACAACAGGTAGCATGGGAAACCGTTACTGAGTTCCAAAAGTCATAATCACCGGGTTATTCATCCCCAACACGCCGGCAATCGTGCCGGCGTAAAATACATTATCCCCCGTCTATTCCTTAGCACCCTACGCAAATAAGAATTATTTTCATTTGTTTATGCCATGTGCTATATAACATAGCAAAGGCTATATTCGATGATAAATTAACCACTTTGTTGCGAGGGATACTATGCCGCATCTGCCCCATCTGAAGTCATTTCTCCTTGCCAGCGTGTTAACAGCGCTGACGCTGTCACCCGCCTGGGCGAAAGAAAAATTCAAAGTGGTGACCACCTTTACGGTGATTGCCGATATGGCAAGCAATGTAGCAGGTGACGCGGCGGACGTTAGTTCTATCACCAAACCGGGTGCTGAAATTCACGAATATCAACCAACCCCAGGCGATATTAAACGGGCGCAAGGCGCACAGCTTATTCTCTCTAACGGTCTAAACCTCGAACTATGGTTTTCCCGCTTCTACCAAAATTTGTCCGGCGTACCAGAAGTGATGGTCTCAAACGGCGTGCAGCCAATGGGCATCAGCGAAGGGCCGTACAACGGTAAACCAAACCCGCATGCCTGGATGTCAGCGGAGAACGCGCTGATCTACGTGGATAACATTCGCGATGCGCTGATCAAATATGATCCGGACAATGCCGCAACCTACCAGAATAATGCGCAGAATTATAAAGCGAAAATCCAGCAGACCCTGGCGCCACTACATACAGAACTGGCAAAGCTCCCTGCTGATAAACGCTGGCTGGTCACCAGCGAAGGCGCATTCTCTTATTTAGCTCGTGATAACAATCTCAAGGAGCTGTATCTGTGGCCGATCAATGCCGATCAGCAGGGTACGCCCAAGCAGGTACGCAAGGTTATCGATGCCATCAGAGAGCATCATATCCCAACGGTATTTAGCGAAAGCACCGTGTCCGACAAACCAGCGCGTCAGGTTGCCCGTGAGTCTGGCGCACATTACGGCGGCGTGCTGTATGTCGATTCGCTCAGTGCAGCCGATGGTCCGGTACCGACCTATCTGGATTTACTGCGCGTCACCACGCAAACCATTGTTAACGGCATCAACAAGGGTCTGGAGAGCCAACCATGAGTCACTCTGCGATTACCGTAAATCAGGTTACGGTGACGTATCGCAACGGTCATACCGCATTGCGGGACGCCACTTTTCAGGTTCCGGGCGGCTCAATTGCCGCGCTGGTCGGCGTAAACGGTTCGGGAAAATCAACGCTTTTTAAAGCGCTGATGGGTTTTGTCCGCCTGGCGCAGGGGGAAATCTCAATTCTGCAACAGCCGGTAAATAAGGCGCTCAAACAGAATCTGATCGCCTATGTCCCCCAGTCAGAAGAGGTGGACTGGTCGTTTCCGGTACTGGTGGAAGATGTGGTGATGATGGGACGCTTTGGCCATATGGGCTGGCTGCGTCGACCAAAACAAATTGACCACGCCTGCGTAGATGCGGCGCTGGCGCGAGTTGATATGCTGGATTATCGCCATCGTCAGATAGGTGAACTGTCCGGTGGGCAGAAAAAGCGTGTTTTTCTGGCAAGGGCCATTGCACAGGACGGACAGGTTATTTTACTGGATGAACCCTTTACCGGCGTGGATGTAAAAACCGAGGCCCGGATCATCGACCTGCTGCGTGAACTGCGTGATGAGGGTCGAACCATGCTGGTCTCTACCCATAATTTGGGATCCGTCACCGAGTTTTGTGATTACACGGTGATGATTAAGGGCACGGTGCTGGCAAGTGGACCCACCGAAACCACCTTTACCCCCGAGAATCTCGAACTGGCATTCAGCGGTGTACTGCGTCACGTTGCGCTGAGCGGCGGTGAACAGCACGTAATTACCGATGATGAACGCCCGTTTATTTCGCGACGCACGGCAAACGAGGGGGAATAACCATGAACTGGCTAACGGAGCCGTTTGGCTACCAGTACATGCTCAACGCCATGTGGGTCTCGGCAATGGTCGGCGGCCTGTGTGCGTTTCTCTCCTGCTATCTGATGCTCAAAGGCTGGTCGCTGATTGGCGATGCGCTGTCGCACTCTATCGTGCCGGGCGTGGCAGGCGCTTATATGTTAGGGCTTCCCTTCGCGCTTGGCGCATTCCTTTCCGGCGGACTGGCGGCGGGCAGTATGCTGTTTCTTAATCAACGTTCGCGCCTGAAGGAAGATGCGATTATCGGACTGATTTTTTCGTCTTTTTTCGGTATCGGGCTGTTTATGGTGTCGCTCAATCCGATGTCGGTGAATATTCAGACCATTATTCTCGGCAACGTGCTGGCGATTGCGCCAGAAGATATTCTGCAACTGGCCATCATCGGGGTTATTTCGCTAACCATCCTGTTTTTGAAGTGGAAAGATCTGATGGTGGTTTTTTTTGATGAAAACCACGCGCGCTCTATCGGTCTGAATCCGGGCCGGTTGAAGCTGTTATTTTTTACGCTGCTCTCCGTTTCCACGGTCGCCGCGCTGCAAACCGTCGGCGCATT
Organism: Citrobacter sp. Cpo071; assembly: GCF_030332765.1. Lineage (NCBI taxonomy): Bacteria > Pseudomonadati > Pseudomonadota > Gammaproteobacteria > Enterobacterales > Enterobacteriaceae > Citrobacter > Citrobacter sp. Cpo071. Next base: position 50,216 of record NZ_JAOWHE010000080.1, read on the forward strand.
TCTGGTGATTTGCCTGGTGGTTACGCCCGGTGCAACGGCCTGGCTGCTGACCGATCGTTTTCCACGCCTGCTCACTATCGCCGTAGCTATTGGCAGCCTGACCAGCTTTTTCGGCGCCTGGCTGAGCTACTGGCTGGACGGTGCAACCGGCGGAATTATTGTCGTTCTGCAAACGCTGCTGTTCCTGCTGGCATTTGTCTTCGCGCCAAAACACGGTCTGCTGGCGAATCGCCGCCGCGCCCGTCTGGTGAACAAGGAGTCAGTATGATCTTAACAACGCTGCTGGAACCCTTTCAGTTTGGTTTTATGGTCAATGCGCTGGTCATCTCCACCATTGTCGCCGTGCCCTGCGCGCTGCTGTCTGTATTTTTAGTACTCAAAGGCTGGGCGCTGATGGGCGATGCAATGAGCCACGCGGTTTTCCCGGGAATTGTACTGGCGTGGATTGCGGGCATCCCACTGGCAATTGGCGCATTTATCGCCGGGCTGTTCTGTGCGGTGGCGACGGGTTATCTCGACGATAACAGCCGCATCAAACGCGATACCCTGATGGGAATCGTCTTTTCCGGCATGTTTGGCGCAGGGCTGGTGCTGTACGTCTCTATCCAGTCAGAGGTCCATCTCGATCATATTCTGTTCGGCGACATGCTGGGCGTATCGTTCAGCGACATCATACAAACCGCGGTTATTACGCTTGGGATAGCGCTTATTATTGGGCTTAAGTGGAAAGATCTGCTGCTGCATGCGTTCGACCCGCATCAGGCAAAGGCCAGTGGGCTTAACACTGCACTGCTACATTACGGCCTGCTGTGCATGATCGCCCTGACGATTGTCGCCACGCTAAAATCAGTAGGGATTATTTTGTCGATCTCCTTACTGATTGCGCCTGGCGCCATTGCGATTTTAATGACGCGGAAATTTTCCCACGCCTTGTGGCTGGCGGTGATTATGTCGGTCGTTACCTCGTTTATGGGCGTGTACCTGTCTTTTTTCATCGACAGTGCACCGGCCCCCACCATCGTCGTACTATTTTCACTACTGTTTGTGATGACCTTTATTTATTCCACCCTGCGCGACCGTCGTTTAGAACGGCGACGCCAGCAATACGACCTCTAACGGAGTGGGCAGTGATATGCCCACTATCGTTATTAGAATACGTAATGACAATATTCCCAGCGTCCTGAACAAATGCCCCGTTCTGAAACCATGCCATATTTACCAGCGCTATTTAATAATCAGATAGTCACTATCACATTAGATAAAAATACAGGTAAATTTTATGAGCAAGATGAGCATGTCAGAAATCTATTCTGAACCAGAGGCCTATGGCTTACCACGCAAAGGTATAACACTTAATAATAAGGAAGCTGCGTTGGTGGTAGTCGATCCACAGATCGATTTTTTAAGCCCTCAGGGTATTGGCTGGGAGGTTTTTAAAGACAGCATTATTGAAAATAATACTGTAGAAAATCTCGAGACGTTGTTCAAAATGGCAAAAGAAGCACAAATGCCTGTTTTTATTTCTCCACATTATTACTTTCCGCACGACCATAAATGGCAATCTACCGCTCCGGGAGAAACATTTATGCACGGCACTGGAATGTTCAGTCGTAAAGGTCCACTGACGATGGAGAATTTTGAAAATTCCGGCGCAGACTTTTTACCGCAGTTTAAGCCATATATTTATGATGGCGAAACGGTCATTGCCTCACCGCATAAGATTTTCGGACCAGAAACCAACGACCTGGTACTGCAATTAAGAAAACGCGGTGTCTCACAGGTCATTCTCGCCGGTATGGCTGCCAATCTGTGTATTGAATCCCATATGCGTGAATTGATTGAGCAAGGTTTTGAAGTTGTCGTCGTTAAAGATGCGACAGCGGGTCCGCGCATTCCGGAAGGTGACGGTTATCTCGCCGCTCTAACCAACTACCGCATCATTGCCAATGATTTATGGGACACCGACACCACGGTTGAAAAGGTAAAGGCAGCAGCTAAGTAATAGCTATGAGTACGGTTACCGAGGGTAATTGTATGTACAACATCGCTCATCCATTAGCCATCAAAATAAATTTCATTAAGCGCGGAACTTTTCCATGAATCTTAAGTTAAAGGTTATTTCGGCATGTATTTTACTTTCCATGTCTGTTTCAGCTACTCAGGTATTGGCCGCTGCCAGTACAAATGAGACAACTTACTTAGTTAACCGTGGTGATCCACAATTAAAGGTCAACGGCAAATATATCGATCAGATCATTGCCGAGGTAATGGCGAAAAATAATCTGCCGGGTTTATCCATGGCGATTGTTCAGGCGCCTTATATTCCGCGCTCAGCGGGATACGGTCTGGCAACGGCTGCCAATGATGAGCTTGCTTCCACCAAAACCATGTGGGGAATTGGCCCTATCACGCAGGCTTTTACTGCAGTCGCAGTAATGCAACTGGTAGAGCAAGGTAAATTGGATCTTAATACTCCTGTGAGTGTTTATTTGCCTGGCCTGCCGGAAAACTGGCATAACATTACGATTCTGGAATTAATGCAGCACTCATCCGGGATCCCTGATTTCAGATCTTTCGGCTATAAACAAGAGCAAAAATATACACCTGCGCAGCTGGTGGATCTTGTTAAAGATAAACCGCTCGAATTTAAAAATGGCACGGACATCAACTCCAGCGCAACTGACTTTATCCTGTTAGGAATGGCTATCGAGAAAGTCAGCGGAATGAGTTACGTAGACTTCGTCAACAAATACCAAATTGCGCCGTTAGGTCTGCAAAGCACCATGTTCGCAAAAGACATGCCAACGAAAGCATTCCTTGATCGCCCGACGCCTGATAAGCAACATAATCAGCATTCGAAATTTAAGTCAGAAATTGACTGGATCAACCCTGTTGAGCCTGCAACAGGTTACGTCGCAGCGGGTGACAAACTGGCGCCTGTCAGCGCGATCGCCACTGATAATCTGTTCGCCTACGGTGGTCTGTGGTCGTCAGCGGAAGACATCAGTAAGTGGGATATCGGTCTTGCCGGCAGCACGCTGGTTAAAGACAAAAAGCTGCGCGACATTATCTATAGCCCGGCAAAACTGAAAAATGGCAAAGTCGTGCCTGCCATGGCCGGCTGGGAATTTACCCGCCATCCTGGTTTTCTGGAAATCAAAGGAACCACAGGTGGCTTTAGTGCCTATCTGAGCCGCTTTACCGCCGGTGATGAACTGGTTTGCGTGACAATGCTGACCAACAAAGAAGGCGTAGACATGACTCAGGTGGCTCGTGATATCGCTGAAGCCTATAAAATCGGGCTGGGTTCTGGGTTAAATTCAGAGAAGATCAAAAACCAGGAAAGTAAATTCTCTGTCGATGAGACGGTCTCCCGTCTGAAAGCCATTCTGAAAAGCGAAGGCGTTCCGGTATTCACTGAAATTGATCACGAGAAAAATGCCGAGGGCGCGGGAATGAACCTGAGGCCAACGAAAGTCCTGGTATTTGGTAACCCTAAAGTCGGCACAAAACTGATGCAGGATAAACAGGGTGTCGCGCTGGATCTGCCGTTACGTGTCTCCGTATGGCAGGATAAGATCGGGCGAGTTTGGGTCGGTTATGAAAACCTGGATGACGTAGCAAAAACCTACGATCTTCAGGACAAGCAGACCATTGATAAGATTGACAACTTTATGACTAAGCTGGTCAGTCGGGCTGTTGATGCTTATATCCAGTAACGGGATTTAGCACTCCCAGCCTTCTCATGCTGCGGGACCGTTAAAGCTCCCGCAGCGTGTCAGCGCCAGCTTAATAGCGGGCTAAACGCCTCACGTCCCACCAGGGCACGAAGCGCAGGCAGATGACAGTTACGCGCCAGAAGCGGAGGTACGGCAAAAATAATGTCGCCGGAGAGCATCACATTCTCAAGTTGTCCCCACAGGTACCAGCCAGTTTCAACGCCACTGTCCGGGACGCGTAAATGCAAATGCCATCCCTCCTGCGGCTCATCAGCAATCCCCAGCCATTGGCTAAATCGGGGGATTTCAGGCACAACCTGAGTCACTAACGAACACACACCAACCTGGTTTGCCGGTATATACAACGTTAGCGCTCCCAAAGTAATACGTACCGCCGCCAGATTAGTGGGAGCCGTCATAACCGCTGGTCTCCTGATAACGCTCAAAGACCAGATTCAGATCGAGCAGCGTGTACCAGGTTTCCATCACGTTAACCACCCCCACAGCGATGCTTTGTAACGCCGGGGGCAACGAATCTCCTGGCAAATGAATCTGGCTTTCGGCGACTTCCAACACATCAATCAGTTTATCTATCAGGATCCCACTTTGCATTTTCTCGGCGCATCCAATCAAAATAGTGCGCTTACCTGCCGAATTGACGGTAGGTTTATCGATCAGGCTGTCCAGTCTCATTACCGATTCCACCCGTCCACGATAGTTGATGACCCCTTCAAGCATTGGCGCGCAACAGGGAACCCAGGAGATCGGGCGCTCTGCAAGGATCTCTTTAATTTGCGCCCCATAGAAGGCAAAATTTTTACCCGCCAGTTGAAATAACACCAGCGTACGCTGGGGTTCATCAACGTTTTCACACTCCGGCTTTTCACCATGGTTCAGCGCAAGAATCTGCTCCAGCTGTTGGCTCATATTGACTCCTTTTACTCGGCAATGCAGAAAGTGTTACGGCCATTTTGTTTCGCGGCATACAGCGCCTGATCGGCGCGTTCGCGTAGCGTTTCAATCCGATCGCCAAACTGCCACTGGGCAATACCCGCGCTGAAGGTACTGTGAAAACTGGCGTCGTTAACGGAAAATGTGACCTGCTCGTAATCCCTACGCAATCGTTCGACCACGCGCGCGGCCTTGTCACTGCTGGTGTTGGGCATAATGATGACAAACTCTTCACCACCATAACGGCCAACGATATCGGTGCTGCGTAAGCGATGGGAGAACAACTGCGAAATACCGACAATTACCTGGTCACCGACCGCATGACCGTAGGTATCGTTAATACTTTTAAAGCGATCCAGGTCCACCATCACCATACAAAACGGGTTGCCGCTGTAGTTCGACTCGGCAATCGCGCTTTTGAGAAAATGGGTGGTCGTTGAGTGGTTATATAACCCGCTCAGACTGTCCTGCGACATGCGGGCACGCAGGACGCGCATTCTTTCCGCGCGAATCGATACGGCGCGGATCAGCTCCTCAGGGTCGCTCTGTTTGAGGATAAAATCCTCCGCGCCGATGCTCATTGCTCCCAACTGCGCATGCTTGTTGGTCTCGCTGGAGAGATAGGCGATAGGCAGGCCAATATGCTGCGGTATTTGGCGAATCAGTTTTGTCAGTTCCTCACCGCTGAACTCCGGCATGTGATAATCCATCAACACCAAATCGATCGGCTGCGCATTGAGTACATGCAGTAGATAGTGAGGTTTTTCCAGCACATGCACTTCCATGCCCGCCAAGCGCAGCATCTCCGCGTTGTATTCAGCCACCGCCGGTTCGTCATCGATCAACAATACCTGGTAAGGCTTTTTCAGCGACGGTTGAGTCAGGCGATGAAGTTCCTGGACTAAATCGGTTATAGACGCAGGTTTTACGTAGTAGCCATCGCAGCCAGATTTGATGGCGTTGACGCGGGCATTGAAATCGCTATGACACGAGAGGAACAGCACAGGGAAAGGTTTGCCCACTTTTTGTTTCAAATCCGACATTGCCAGCGGTCCACCGTAGGCGTTGTCCGGAAAGCTAACATCCATAATCACCACGGCAGGCGGTTGCGACAATACGGCCTGAGTGAAATCCTGCGTGTTCGCGAACGCATGGCAGGTAAAACCAAAACAGCGCAGTTGGGTCGCGAGAAGCTCGACCTGGTCAATATCATCATCACACAGGTAGATAGGCTTACTGGCCCGCCGAACATATCCCTCTTCCGGGCGCTGCGCGGTGATCGGTAATGTGAACTCCGTATCGCTGATACGATGTTCAAGATTGAGCTGCTCCTGTGTCAGGGTGTACAACCACCTGATGATTCGCCGCAGCTCATCGTAATGCAATGTGCTTTGCTCTGTTTCCGGTTCTGTTAGTAAACGCTCACCTTCTGCTGAGGCATTCGCCAGCGGGCTAAAGCCAAAGGACCCTGCCGAACCGTGAATACTGTGCAGCAGGATATGTAGCTGTTTGCGACAGGCTTCGCTAGGCTCTGCGACCAGTTGAACGAGTAATCTTTCCGCTTGTGCCAGCATGTCGGGAATTCGGCGTAGAAACCCCTGCCGCAAACGCGCTATTTTTTCCTGCGCTGCCGCCATCGCTATATGCTTATTTTCTTGTTTCATCAAACACGTAGGCTTATTCAGTTAATCGCAGATGGTTGCAGTAGCGCATTGACAGCAGCCCCCAGATTTTCCGCGAGGTTTTCATCTTTTTTCACCCAACGGTCGTACAGAGCGTCGCTGCCCGTTACTTCATTGGCACTCAGTAAAATAAAAGGCTTAGCCCAATCCTGAGCGCGTAACAGCGCCAGCAAATCCAAACCACTGATCTCTGGCATATGCAGATCGCTAATCACCAGGTCGATGTTGTTATCCGAGTCCAGGCACGCCAGGGCGGAAATCGCGCTTTCCACAATCACCACATCGTAGCCGTCCATTTGCAAAAATATGGATGCCAGTTCAGCCGCAAAAAGATCATCATCAACTAATAAAATTCGCATTTTCTCTCTCGATTTTGCGCCATCAGCACAAAAGCATTTTTAATGTTTTTATCAAACTGTCCTGCTCGAAATCGCCCTTGGCGATGTAGGCATCCGCACCCACCTGAATCCCCCGTCGCCGGTCCTCTTCCTTCGCGCGGGACGTCACGATGATGATTGGCGTATGCTGGTAGTTTTTCTCCCCACGCAACGATTTGGTGAAGGTGAAACCATCCATAAACGGCATTTCGACATCCGTCAGTACGGCATCAAACTGGGTCAGTTTCGCTTTTTGCAGCCCCGACAGCCCGTCTTCTGCCAGAGTCACCTGATAGCCGTGCGCTTCCAGCACGTTCTTTTCTATCTCACGGGTATTCAGTGAGTCATCGACCACCAACACATGCCAGGCATCATGCGTTACGCTCGTGGCGGGCGCTGGTGTACTGGTTTGCCGTGATTGTTGCGCCATCGCCATCAGCGCGGGAACGTGCAGGATGCTGACCAGTTGGTTATCCGGTGTTTGTACCATCCCGGAGACCAGCGACTGCTGTTGCATATGCTTCGGTAACGGTTTGATCATCATCTTGCGTTCATCGAGGAGCTTATCCACTTGCAGCGCCATTTTGCTGTACTGGTTCTGCACCACGATTAATCGCTGTCCGGGCGTTGAAAAGCTGCTCTGGCGTTCATGAATGCCCAGTAAGCTACCTACGCAAACCACCGGGATAAACTCGTTATGCAAGATAATTGCAGGACGTCCGGCGATATCGCTGATCCCCTGTGGCGTGCATTCCACCACCTCAACCACATACTGCGCAGCCAGTCCAAAAAGGTGCCCCTGCTCTTCAAATTGCAAAATCCGCATCATGGTTAACGAAACAGGCAACCGCAGGTTAAAGCTGGTTCCGACTCCCGGACGGCTATAAACCTGCAAATCGCCTTGCAGGTCGGTCACCACCGTTTTGCGCACCACATCAAGACCAACACCGCGACCAGAAAGCTCGGAGACTATCTTGCTGGTCGAAAAGCCGGGATGAAAAATCAGCTCATTACATTCTTGCTCGGAGAGCTGCCCGACCATTGAAGCGGGAACAAGACCTTTACTGACCGCCTTCGCGCTGATGGCCTCATAGTTCAGACCACGGCCATCATCTTCGATACGCAGTAGTATCCCGCTGCCGTCCTGCTGAGTAGTGATGGTAATCGTGCCGCGAGTGGATTTACCGAGCGCCAGACGTTCGTCGATCTCACCAATCCCGTGATCGACGGCATTACGCAGTAGATGCGTCAGCGACTCCGAAAGCCGATCAATGAGCTGGCGGTCGATTTCCACTTCTCCGCCAACAAAGCGGCACACCACCTGCTTGTTCAGTGTGGAAGCCAGTTCGCTGACCTGCAGCGAAATGGGTTCAAACAATGTTGAAAGTGGCAGCATACGGATCCGCGCCGCCACATCGTATAGTTCAAACATCTGCAAATGCTGGAGCTGAACGCTTTCTTTTAGCTGGGCGCTAAAGTCATGGATCTGCTGGCGAAGCTGTTCAGCGCTTAATCCCGGTAACCGTGGTACCAGTTGACTCAGGTTTTGTATCTGCTGTTCCAGGCGATCATGTCCGGCGAGCACCTCCCCCAGAATGTCGATCAGTCCATCGAGCTTGTTCAGCTTTACCCGAACGAAATCCGCCTGCTTAATACCGGCATCCATGCTGGCTGGCGTCGCGGGCGCAGGGACTACCGGTTTTTCTGTTGCCCCGGCAGTTTCGACAGCCAGCGTGATATCCTCTCCCCGACTGGCGCGGGCAAGGCGTTCGCACAGCCCGGCATCCGCCGGTGGCAACTGATTATCCCCTTCGCTGACAGAAAGCTGGGTAAGCTGACCAGAAAGATACTCCACAGACTCATGAATCAGATTGCCCAGCGCCCTGTCCGGCGTCAGTTTGTTATCACGCAGTTCACTCAATACATCTTCAAGATGATGCGTGACATCGGCAATACTTTGCAGCTTCAGCATCCGCGCGCCCCCTTTCAGGGTATGCGCAGCGCGAAACATCTCACCTATCCAGGCGTCGGTATGTTCATCAGCGGAGAGGAGAAACGCCCCTTCGCTGATCGTCTGCAAATGACCTCTCCCTTCATCAATAAAGCGCAGAACGAATTTTTTCAGATCGATAGCCATAATCGCTCTTATTAGCCACTTTGGTGGGCGAATTGCGCCAGTTGATGTTCACACAAGAAACGAAACGTATTGCCTGGAAATACCATTGGCAAACGCAGACGACAAACCGAGGAAGGATTGTTTATCTCGTCGTTCAGTAACTGCATCACCACACGATAAGTCCGTTGAGCAGGCTGGTATAACTCGCTTTGCCGGTACATTTCAGCCAGATAATAGTGCGCAGGCCAGTAGCCGGGTTCCTGATAAACCACCTGTTTGAACCAGGCGATGGCCTGCTGGGTCTGGTGTTGCCACATCATCGCCAGTCCGAGCAGCATTTTGGCCTCTGCCGACCACTCATCTTGGGCGAGGATCTGCTGTGCGTTTCCGGCTGTTTGAGAAAACTCACGCTGTTCGAGGGCAATAACGCCCTGGATCAAAAGCGCATCCTGATTACGGGGATCGTCACGTAATACACAGGCGATACACTTTTCAGCTTCAGAAAAACATTTTTCATCGAGGCTGGCGCGTGCTTTCTTCAGCCAGTCATTACTCTGCTGCGCCGTGGGCACCAGAGGAACCTGTTCAACCACCGCTCTCGACTGCGGAATGCGCACCGCAACTCTGGGGACAGGCACAACCCTTGCCGCTTCACGATGATGGCAAAAATAGAAAATCCCCTCTTCCTGCTCCAGCTTCAGAATGTCGAAATTGTTAGCCAGCGTTTCCGCATTGCCAAAAAATAAGGCTCCCTGTGGTTGCAACATCTTCAGCAAATTACCGTGCAGCTCGCGACGCGTTGGCGTATCAAAATAGATGGACACATTGCGCAGCAAAATGATGTCCACTTCCGGCAGTAACTGTTCTTTTATAATGTTGGTGCGATGGAAGGAGACCTTCTCACGGATCTCATCATGCAGTCGGTAGAGGTTTCCCGAGCGGGTAAAATAGCGTTGCTGAATACTCGGGTCGACGCCACGAAACGAGTAGCTTGAATAGCAGGCGTTGCGGGCTTTTGCCAGGATTGCCGGGTCAATATCACAGCCGTAAATTTCAATGCGCTGGGCCATTCCGCCGAGGTATTTCTCATGCAGCTTGATCGCCAACGAGTAGGCTTCCTCTCCGGAAGAGCATCCGGCACTCAGAATTCGCACCGGGCCGCTGCGCTGTTGCAACAGACGCGGGATCCATTTATCGCAGATTAAATCCAGCGTATCGCTTTCACGGAAAAAATAGGTTTCGTTAATCGTAATCAGCGTGATGAAACTATCAAACTCATTCTGCGAGCTACGCAGTTGTTCATAGTATTCATAGTAATCATTGATTTTTCGCTCGGCCATTCGCCGACCCAGCGCCGTTTTCAGCAATGCTTCCATGGCGTTATCGAAGTGCAAACCGACCCGTTCTTTGATCAGGCGCGCATAGTCAGGAAGATTAGGGATCATGGCAATTTACTCTCAACATGCCCGTGGCAAGCCATCGAAAGCAGTACTGCAGCAAGACCATCCAGAGGGATCGTGCGGTGTATCAGTTGCTTGTCGATCGCGTTCTTATTCATACCGAATACCACCGAACTTTCTTCGTCCTGCGCCAGCGTTGTTCCGCCACGGCGGACAATAAGCTCAATGCCGCGGCAGCCATCGCTGCCCATGCCGGTCATAATCAGTCCGACGGCTTTTTCGCGAAACACCTCAGCCACTGACTCCAGCAACAGGTTGCAACTGGGATGGTAAACGTCGCTTTCCTGTCGTGGGATCGCCGCTAAACGCTGGTTGCTTTTGACGATCAGGTGCTGCTCCGGCGGCAATATATACACATACCCCGCTTCCACCCGATCGTCCTCCTGCGCCAGTCGCACCTTCAGATCGGTCACGCTATCCAGCCAATGCACCATATTTTTCGCGAAGCCATCGGCAATATGTTGGGCAATAAGTACCGGGCACGGGAACGTACCGGGCAGCTTCTGTAACAGTTTACTGAGCGCCTGCGGCCCGCCCGTCGAGCAGGCAATCGCCAGCACAAAAGGCCAGTCCTGTGGCGTTTTTACAACGTCTATCATCGGTCGTGCAGTGGGGATTACCGGTTCGCCTGGATAGCGTAATCCCTTGATATGTCGAATGACTTTCACACCGACCAATAATTCTACTTTACGATGCAAAGCATCCGTTGAGAGTGGTGAATCACTGCTATGGTGCAACACCGCCAACGCACCACGGGAAATGTAGTCATCATCCCATTGATTCTCTGGACAAAATCTCATGACAAGGATCGGGATTGCGCTGGTTGCCATGATCGTTTCCACGATTTCGACGTTATCGGCGCTCGAGATATCCAGCGTCAGAATCAGCAGGTCAGGCATCAGCTGTTGCAACAGTCGGATCGCCTGCCTGCGATGGGCTGCTTGCCCCACCACCTTAATGTGCGGGTGATCCTCCAGTTGCCTGACCAGCTCATTACGCGATGCGCTGCCCAGGTCGAGGATCAGCACCCGAATGTTGCTGCTATTCATGCATCTGTTTCCGTCAGTGTGAATGAGGACGAAGCCTCTTTCAGCGCTTTCGACAGTTGTGTCATATCCTGACTGACAACCAGAATGTCTTTGATAGATTGCGAGGTATAGTTACTGGCAACAACGATCTCACGTAGCGCCATGACCACCTGATTACTCGCCGTTTTCTGTTGCTGTGTTGAAAGCGATATTTGCAGCGCCGCCGTCGAGGTTTGCTCGGCCGTAACAACGATATCGTTCAGATGTTCGGCGCTGACTTTACAGGCTATTGCGCCCGCTTTAATGCTCTCGCCGCCTTTTTCCGCGTTCAGCACCAGACGATTAATCGCGTTTTGGATCTCGCTGATCTTATTTTCAATTTCAACCGTCGATTCCGTCACCGAATCCGCCAGACGGCGGATTTCAGCCGCCACAACCGAGAAACGCTTACCGGCTTCCCCGGCGCTGGCAGCTTCGAGCGCTGCGTTAAAGGCGATAAGTTTCGTCTGATCCGCGACGCTGTTAATGATCACCATCACGCGACTGATTTCCGTCGACTTATTACCAAGCATCATGATTTCACGCATATTTTGCTGATTGTCGGTATCAATATCCGTCATACGCATCAGCAATTGCGACATCGACTCGGAGCCTTTATTGCAATCCTCGAGCGTCTGGTTGGCAATATCCACAACCGCCCGTGAGTGTTCGGCTATCTGTGTCGATGAGGCAGACAGCTCTTCCATGGTGGAGGTAATTTCAGCCACTGAAGATGAGGTTTCCACGCTGGTTGATGCCTGCCCATCGACCGCTTCGGTAATATGCAAAGATGCCTGATGTACCGAATTTGCATGAGAAACCATACCGCCTACCAACGAGTGCAGACGCTGACGCATCATCTCCACCGCACTCAGCAGTTCGCCGATCTCATCGTGGTGATCGACCTGAACATCCACCGTTAAGTCGCCTTCGGCAATGGTTTGTGCAATCCCCAGGACACGGTTTAAGCGCCGGGAAATCAGGAAACGGCTGGCCACAGCAATCAGCAGTAAAATGATGGGCAGCAGCAGCGCGGTAAACAGCAGCAGACCGTTACGCACCAGATTGCTGCTCTTGGCGACATCATCAACATAGTTGGTGGTGGCGATTATCCAGTTTATCCCTTCAACGTATTCATAAACGGCAACTTTGGTCTTCGGCAATGCGCCATAACCGCTCACCCAGTTGTAGTAAGTGATGCCATTCTTGTGTTCGAGCATGTCGGCAAACAGCTTAAAACCATTGGCATCGGTAATATTAATTGCCTGCTGGTTGCTCAACGAGGGGTGGACCAACATACGACCAGGTTCAAATCCGGCATCCAGCACATAGGCGTAGCCATCTTTACCAATATGCACATTCAACAAACGCTGAATGATCGGTTGCAAACTCTGTTTGACGTCGAAACCCACCGCGACGGCCCCCACGACCTGACCATATTTGTCGGCAATCGGTTCGTAGTGACTAATAAACTGTTTACCGAACAGTGTGACCACACCGGAAAAGGGTTTATTTTTCAAAAGCAGCGGCAACGCAGGATTATCATGCCCTAGCGCTGTTGCTGTTGCTGTATTGCCTGAACTCGCCAGTAACGTACTGCTGACACGTACAAATTGCTCGCCTTGCAGAATAAACGTACTGGCAAATACGCTGGTTAATTCGGTGAAGTGCGCGTTGGTGTTCGGGTTGCTCAGCACCGCTTTTAATTCAGTAGAGTCCATATAACGCAGCGGTTTATTGGCAACGTTTTGATAATTATTAATATAAACATTGCTGTAATGTTCCGCATCACGAGTCACACGCTGAAACTCGTTAGAAATACTGTTGTGGAATATCCGCGTGTTGGTTTTAATCATCTCCAGCGCATTGACCTGCAATTCTCTGGAAAGATACGACGATAATATAAAAGAGGCGCCAATCAGCAACGTTGCGATACAAACAACCAAAATCATACCGAGCTTCATCGCCACACCGGGATGGATGTTGTGCAGCCAGGACAATAGTCGAGCGCGCGGTCCCTCACTGGTGGTATTCGCCGTTCGATTTTTTACTTTAATAATGTCACTCATGATTTTTATTCTCTACCTGAGAAGAAATTACTCTTTTTTTGGTCATCAGGAGCTAGCGCCCTGTGATTCGAGCGTGAACAGCGGCGTAGGTTTGCCAATGTGATATCCCTGTAACCAGCCCACATTCATTTTTTCCAGACAGGCCTGAATAGTGGCGTTCTCGACAAATTCAGCGACCACCTGCATTTTTTTCATTTCAGCAACGCGGCAGAATGACTCAACGATGTAGTAACTAATTTCACTTTCGGTGATCCGTCGAATAAACGAGCCATCTATTTTCAGGATATCTGCTTCGATATTCATCAAGCGCGCATGACTCGCAAACCCGGTGCCAAAGTCATCAATTGCCACCCGACATCCCAGCTGACGTATTAAACGTAGCGTTTCCACGGTTTGTTCTTTGTCTGATAACGTATCTGCTTCCGTTATTTCAAAAATAATCCGCTGTGGCTCCACCGCGTAGTCGTGCAGGAGTTGGGTGATCTTCATGACAATATTTGAACGACACACCGTCACCGGTGCCAGGTTAATAGAAAAACAATGCTGCGGGTGGTTACGCATAAATTTGAGGGTATTTTCGATAACCCAGAGATCGATATCCGGTGCCAGCCCCGCATCATGAGCAACCGGCAGGAAACTGTTCGGTGGAATAAATTCTCCCCGTTCGTTAAGCATACGGATCAATATTTCATGATACGGCGCTTCACCGTGGGTACTAACTATTGGCTGTGCCATCAGGACAAACGCATTGTTATCCAGCGCATTTTGCAGCGCAGTGCGAATTTCCGTTTTATCAACAATGTGGTTGCCAAGGATCCGGCTATGCTGCGCCTCAAGGTTTTCCGGCCTGCCGTTGGTGAGTGATAAACCCGCCACCATGCCCAGTTTCCCCACCAGCTGATAAATGTCATCACTTAGATCGTTAATCAGGCAATAGCCCAAACCACTGCGAAAACCCAACCGATGGTTGTTGTAAAAGAGACGAAAACTGTTGGCGGCCTGATACAGATCGCATAGCCGCTCCCAGGTGCCATTTTCCAGCCGAATGAGCAGATCATAACCCGCGTGGTAATAGACTTTCTCGCTTTTCACCAGATGTCTGCGCAAATGCTCAGCAAGGATCTTCTGGTAGCGGGCGCGGAAATGAAAACCATAACGACGCGAAAAAAGCTCCAGCTCGGGGATCTGTATCAGACATACAGTCGCGCGTTCAGTGGTAAATAGCTCCGTCTTCAGCGCCCGTAAATTTGCCATGCCTGTCATCGGGTCAGTCAGCCCCAGCAGCAGCGCCTGGTTAAAGCGCTGACGGGTAAATTTTGCCAGTACCCCCATGATCACAATGGTGAGTGAAAAGACAAAGATCAACGTCGAAACCAGCGCCTGATGCAGCATGAAGTTAACATCGCTGGCGATATAGCTGTCGTTATGTTTGCCTAAGATGATTAATACGATCGTCCACACCAGCATTGTGAACAAGTGGCCAATCTTGATTGCTCCCCACAACATCAACGGAAATAACAGGATCAGGCTATAGATAGAGAAAAAAACATCCAAATTATCCGGTGATGTTAAGAAGAACATCAGAAAAAACAGCAAGATGCACCATGATATAACGCCGTAGACGCCGATATTGCCTTTACACTGTTCAGCAATGGCCCGCAGAAAGGTCAGCAGGAAAGACGGTCGACGAATGATGCGGTAAATCTTGTAAAATAAAGGGATCCCCGTCAAGCAACCGTTGATGATCCCCTGAATACGTACCAGCATGCCCAGACTCAACGCCGGAATGTTATCCACATCGGGGCGTTGTCCGTGGGCGACAAACATTGCAAAGAGTTTGCTGAACACCAGATACAGCAGGACGTTGTAGCCACAAAGCCAGAGCAGACGATTAAAGCTAATTTTGATGCGACCAAAGCTAACGCAGCTGCGTCTGCCGGTGAATTTGCGGTACGCGGCATAACTTAAGGTCGACGCGATGATCAGGCACAACGCATCTACCCGTTCATTTTGCGGACCGACCACAAACATGACCGTCAGGAACAGAAGAAACCCCGGCAACACCCGAAAACCGAACAAGACCAATGCGGCAGAAAATACGGCTAGCTTGAGATCGTAAACTGTTAAAATAGTATTATTGAGAATGCTATAACCGTTAAGATATTGTGCCAGCGGGTAAAAAAGGCCAGGTAAGACAAGTGGCAGGCACCATTCCCGAATGTTTTTTATCGTGTTTGAATTTATTATTGCGTCCAAATCAATTTATCCGCTATGCACTATACCAATAGGACTTTAATCCAGACTCGAATGTCACAAACAAATCCTTTTGGGTCAGCCGATGAACCATAGCAAAATTGTCAACATTGACCGCGCACTGAGAAAATAAAATAAGGTTCTATAATGAAGAGAGCATGTTATTCATATCAAATCAGGAAATAAATACCCATTTATAGACAAAAATGGACATCCGGTGGGGATGAAATCACTAAAATGCCTGTCAAAAAAACTGCTAATTCATTGATGTTTAGTAAAAAACAAAAAATCCTTTGTCAGTTTCCCAACACCTCCAACCAGTGCGTATAAAAAATCTTCTCAAGCACCATGAATGTCAACATTAATATCCTGAAAGGGGCATTCAGAAAATGTATTTTTATGTACACTTTTGCCTATTGACGAAAAGAGCAGCGTTATCTATATTCGCATACCGTTATTTTTGTCATTACTCACCATGGTTCAATGTTAGTTATTTGTTACGTCATTAAGTTTCACATCTTTCATCTACTTATTTGCAACAATAATATTCCATCAAGTAATAACAGAAATTAATTTTAGTATCGAATAATCTTTTCAGGAATTAACATAATCCGTGGCAAAGTCTCTGTTTTCCCTTAAAGCAATAAAAGGGTGGCAACATTCAATCACTGGCAAAATAACGCAATTCTTGCTGGCGGGTATCGTTATTGCGTTTAGTGCTGGCGCGTTTACCAACTGGAGCCTGATAGATAACTTTTCTTATCAGCAGTGGGTACAGCGGGCTGAAGCGAATGCACAGATTATGACCTACATCATCCGCAACGTGTATACCACCGTTTCGGTCGAAACCAGCGACGCAGGGCAGATATCCCGCATTGTCTCCGACAGACAGATTGGTGACACCGACTCTATTATGCAAACCGGTTATAACCCGGTTGACGTTCTGGCACTGGCTTCAGTACAGACCCATAGCCCCACCTGGTTGTTTCTGTATACGCCGGAGAAAGGGTTTGTTGGCATCAACAACAAGTCAGAAGAGGGTGAAGGGATCATCTCTTTCCCCGGTCGTCTGCCGCGCGATGTGCTGGGTAACTACTATGTTGGCTTCGCCCAAATTAATGGCGAAGAGTGCTTTATCAGCGCCGTTCCTATTTTGACGCCTTCAGGTGAGATCCTCGGTAGCCTGATTAGCAGCATTGGAAAAAAAAGCGATCTCTACGCCACCTACGATGCGATGCTGAAAAAAAGCAGTATCATTTTTGTTCTGATTTTGCTGGTAACGCTGGCACTGGTCACGATGTTTATGCGCCGTTTATTCCGTCCGGTTCCGCTGCTGATTAACTCCCTTACCCGCATCGCCCATGAAGAGACGGACTGTATAACGCCCTATCTTGATCAGGACGATGAGATTGGACATCTGGCCGGGGCGATTGAAAAATTGCGCGTCGCCATGAAAGAACGCGGCTATCTGCAACGAATGCATGAAATGTCGCAAAAGATGGAGCATATGGCCCATCATGATTCACTGACCGGATTGCCCAACCGCGTTTCGTTTGGCCAGGCGTTAGATAAACGCGTCAGTGAAATCCATCAGGACGAAAAACCATTTAACCTGCTGTTGATTGACCTCGACAACTTCAAACCAGTAAACGACACCTTTGGTCATAAAGCGGGCGATGAGCTGTTAATCAGCGTTGCCCAGCGCCTGCAGCTCTTGCTGGGACCTAACGATATCGCAGCGCGTCTGGGCGGTGATGAATTCGCCATTCTGCAACATGTCAGCGATAACGCCATCAAAGAAGCGAATCGGCTGGCGAAGCGGATTATTCGTGCGCTGAGCACCCCGTTTACCTGGAGTACGCATACTTTTTCCATCAGCTGCAGTATCGGTATCACCACCGCGCCGTATCAGGGCAATAATACCTCGACGTTGATGATCAATGCCGACCTTGCCATGTACGCCTCAAAACATCATGGCCGGGGTTGCTTCCATTTCTTCGAAGACGGCATGGTGATGAAGCATACCCACAGCCTGTTTATTAATCAGGAAATCATCGATGGTATTGATAACAAGGAATTCGAGCTTCATTACCAGCCAATCATCAATCTGGAAGATGAAAGCGTATATGGCTACGAATCGCTGATACGCTGGAATCATCCCACCAAGGGTCTGATTTACCCTGATTATTTTATCAACATCGCCGAGAACTCCGGTCTGATTGTCCGTTTGGGCGAATGGATTATTCGTCAGTCCTGTGAAGCCGCTGCCAAATGGCCGGAGCGTATCAGGGTAGCCGTCAATATATCGGCCTACCAACTGCACAGCCCAGGACTGGTTGACGTTATCAAAGATGCGTTACGCATCAGTCAACTTTCAGCCGAACGTCTTGAAATAGAAATTACCGAATCCGAAAAGCTGGATAAGTCGATTGCCTTACCCGTGCTGCAAGAGATTCGCTCTCTGGGCATTGAAATCGCGATGGATGATTTAGGCACCGGCTACGCGGCACTGGATTATCTGCTGATCTATCCTTTCACTCGCATCAAGATAGCGCGCACGCTGGTCGATAAGCTCCAGCAAGATAATGCCAGTCAGTATTTGATTGTGATGCTGATTCAGTTTGCCCATAAGTACAATATGTCGGTCACCGCTGAAGGGGTAGAAACCGCGCAGCAGCGTGACATTCTGCGCGACATTGAGTGCCAGAATGTTCAGGGCTATTTCTTTAGCTATCCGCTGCGCGAGCGTGAAGTGCTTTCCGCATTTGCCAAAGAGGTCATTGAAGAAGGACTGTGCAATGTCTGACTTCTTTCGCCCGGTAAAGCGCATGCTGACGATTTTTGTCCTGTTAATAGTTTCAGCAACGCCATGCTTAGCAGGCTCAGCCCTGCCGTTGCACACGCTGGAGCAAATCGCCAGCAAGAAAAGCATTACCCTTGGTTATCAGGATGATGCGTTTCCTTTCTCATGGCAGAATGGCAACGTACCTGCCGGCTATTCCATTGATATTTGCAACAGTATCGTCAGCGCGCTCAAGACAAAACTTCAGCTTAAAAACCTGAAGGTCGAGTGGGTAAAAGCTAACTCAGCATCGCAGTTTGTCCTGATTAAAAATCACATGGCAGACATCATGTGTATCCCGGCCTTTTATTCGAAAAGTCGCCACAGCATTAGCGAGTTCTCGCTTCCGTTTTATTTTTCAAGTACCCGCTTCGTCATGCGTAAAAATGAAAGCAACGACAATCTGGCAGAGCTTTCCGGACATAGCGTACTGGTAAAAAGCGGCACGATTTACGTTGAGCAACTGCAAAAAGTGAATGCCGCCAATGACCTGGATATTAATATTCAACTCGATACCAACAACATTACCGCCTTCAATGAACTGAAGAATGGTGAGTATTCTGCACTGATCTCCAGTACGGTTTTACTCAAAGGGATGATCGCGCAAACGCCTAATCCTGGAGACTATAAACTTTCCGACATTGCGCTCAGCGCCCCGCTACCGGCCGGCTTGTTACTCCCGT
Organism: Citrobacter sp. Cpo071; assembly: GCF_030332765.1. Classification (NCBI taxonomy): domain Bacteria; kingdom Pseudomonadati; phylum Pseudomonadota; class Gammaproteobacteria; order Enterobacterales; family Enterobacteriaceae; genus Citrobacter; species Citrobacter sp. Cpo071. The sequence continues at coordinate 69,435 of NZ_JAOWHE010000080.1, forward strand.
TACACGATAAAGAATTTAAAGAATTTGTTGATGACACTCTCTCCTCGCTGATGGCCAGCAACGAATTTACTGCGCTGTACAATAAATGGTTTCAGTCACCGATTCCGCCGAAAGCCATTAATTTAAACATTCCCATGTCAGATAACCTGAAAGCATTAACGTCTGCTAAAAAGAAGATCAGTTTTGATTATGAAAAATATAATTAATCGTGAGATGACAAGGGTGAACCGCATAGTGCAATGGCTGTTTTTACTGGCAGGCATCGGTATCACCCCCGCGCTGATGGCGCAGCAGAACGCCGCGACGCTCGATCATATTCAGAACAGCAGCGTGCTCAACGTGGGTTATCGCCAGCTGCCACCGTTTTCTTTTACTGACCACAATGGCAAAGTCACGGGTTATACCATCGCGGTATGTAACATGATTGCCGATAAGTTGCGCCAGTATTTGAAGCTCAACAGCTTAACCATTCATTATATTCCCGTGAATTTTGCAGAACGCTTCTCCGCATTAAACACACGGAAAATAGATATGGACTGTGGTGTAAATACTAACGCACCGGAGCGGACCTCCAGCGTTTCATTTTCGCTCAACTACTACACCGCGAAAATGCGCATCATCTCTTTGCGTAAAAATAATATAAATTCAATTGCCGATCTAAAAGGACGCACGGTAAGTCTGACCGGTAGCTCTAAAGATTTGCTGGAATTTAATAAAGCCAACAGAGAGCAACACCTTAATATTTCAACGATTACCACCACCACCATAAACGGCGCATTTGAGAAAATGGCGCATAATGAATCCGCCGCTTTCTTTGTCGATGACATTCTGGCCTGGCCGCTGATTAATCATAGCGAGCAACCTGAACTGTTCAGCGTCTCTTCTGAGAGCATCGGCAATGAGATGCACTATGCCATTATGATGAGGAAAAACGATCCGCAGTTTGTGACGTTTGTTGACAGTACGCTGACAGATTTTTTTGCCTCGCCGGCCAACGTGCAATTACGTAAAAAGTGGTTGTCCCCCTGGTCCTGCGAAAAGATGAAAAACCCGTCACCGGGCAGTTGCCAGCATAGCCATTGAACATTATCCGCCGCTGCTTACGCCACCGCCTGCTACGCCTATGGAAAATCCCCGGGGCGCTGCTGCTATTGCTGTCAGTCCATTCGCTACGCGCGGCCTGGGATTTTGCCAATATTCAACAAAAGTCCGATGCGCTATATGGCCCGGCAACACCAGAAGCACAGCAACGGATCCGCGCCTGGCAACAGCTTCTGCTCCAGTTGCGTAATGCTGACGAGCAAACGCAATTACGCGCCGTAAACCAATTCTTTAACGAGAAGATCCGCTATACCGAAGATATTGATGTCTGGCATAACGTCGATTACTGGGCAACCCCTATCGAGTCGCTGCGCAAAGGTGAGGCGGATTGTGAAGACTACGCAATCGCCAAATATTTCACCCTCCGCCAGTTGGGCGTGTCAGAAGACAAACTTCGCATCACCTACGTTAAAGCCCTGCGTTTAAATCGCGCGCATATGGTGCTCACCTGGTACGCCACCCCTGGGGCGATTCCTCTGGTGCTCGACAGCCTGACCAGCACCATTTCGCCTGCTACGCAGCGCATGGACTTATTACCCGTCTACTCCTTTAACAACACTGGCCTTTGGCTTCCCGGCAATCAAAACAATAAACGCGTTGGGGACAGCAAGAGGCTTTCTCGCTGGCAGCAAGTTTTCACCAAAATGCGGGAAGAAGGCTTCCCGATGGATAAATAGGAATCGCCCGTGTCTCTTTTTAAACAGTTACTTCTGGCAATCTCTCTCTTTATGATGGTTGTGTTCAGCGGCAATTTTATTGTGACGCTGGAGAGTTCTCGCAATCAGTCCAATAACCAACTCCTTTCACATGCCCAGGATGCCGCAACGGCGCTAGGCGTTTCGCTGACGCCCAACGTCAACGACCCGGCAATGATCGAGCTGATGGTCAGCTCCATTTTCGATAGCGGTTACTACAAAAAAATCCGCATCGTCGATCTGGCAAACGGCAAAATAATGCTTGAGCGTAGCGCGGTAGCGACAATTCCCAACGTTCCCGGTTGGTTCGTCGATCTGGTGGATGTCACCCCGCAAACCGGTGAAGCAACGATTATGCGCGGCTGGCAGCAGGCAGCTCGCGTGGAAGTGACCAGCGATCCTATCTTTGCCGTGCAGCGTCTGTGGGACAATACCTTAGGCAATCTGTTGTGGATGCTGTCCTGTAGTCTTGCCTGCTTAATCGCCGGTATTCTGCTGCTGCGCAAACTGCTGCGCCCACTCAATTACATGGCAAAACAATCCGAAGCGATTACCCGTCGCGAGTTTCTGACACTCCACGAGTTACCCAAAACGCCGGAATTACGCCGCGTTGTAGGCGCCATGAATTTAATGGCAGCTAAGCTTAAATCGTTATTTGAAGAACAAGCTATCTACAGCGAACGCCTGCACAATGAAGCTTATCTCGACAGCCAGACCGGGGTAGCCAACCGCCGGGCATTCGATATGCAGCTCCAGGCGCGACTGAGTGATGCCGATACGGCACCAGGATATCTGATGCTGGTTCGCGTTCAGGATTTAGGTGGCCTGAATCAGCGCTTTGGCGGACCGCATACTGATAAGCTGTTGCTCAACATCGCCAACCTGCTGAACGCGCACAGAGAAAAGTATGCCCCTCTCGACAGCACGCTCGCTCGCATTCGCGGCGGTGAATTCGCCCTACTCTGCCCTGGCGTGACGCACGGAGAAATGCTGGAGCTGTGTAATTCATTGTCTCAGAAACTCACGGCCTTTTACGCTACTGGAATGTCAGACCAACAGCCGGTTGCCTATACCAGCATGGTGCCATTCAGCGCCGGAGAAAATGCCCAGTCATTGCTGATCCAGGCCGATCGCCTGCTGGTTGAAGCGGAAACACACACCAACCATCAGGTCGTTCCTACCACCGAAATACCTGCAGCTACAGAAGATCAGCATTTGTGGTTTGTTCGTCTGGAGCATGCGCTGACAAATCAACAGTTTCAGTTGGTTTATCAGCCGGTGGTCGATTGCCGCCAGCCGGACAAAATCCTGCATTACAAGGTACTGTCGCGCATTATTGATGAGCAGGGTAACGCCATTACCGCGGGGCGGTTCTTGCCGTGGATCCACCGCTTTGGCTGGAGTCATCGACTCGATAAAGTCATGTTGAAGCTCACATTGAACCAGTTGAAAACCGCGCCAGGAAAACTAGCGTTGAGTATTTCTGGCAGTTCTGTCGCCAGCGCGACCGCCATTGCAGACCTGCTCAATCCGTTACGGTACTCACCGAAATTAGCCAGCAAGCTGATTCTGGAACTGGATGAAAATCAGTTACCAGGCCCCCATCAGATGGCGGCATTTGTTAAAGCCGTAGGTCAGCATCGCTGCGCGCTGGGACTGCAACACTTCGGTAGCCGTTTCGATATGATCGGTCATCTGTCGCAATGGGGTCTTGCCTATCTGAAAATCGACAGCAGCTATATCCGCAAAATTGATGAGGAAAATGATAAGCGTTTGTTTATTGAAGTATTGTGCAGTGCCACGCGCAGTATTGATTTGCCGCTCATTGCCGAGCGAGTTGAAACGGAAGGTGAGCTTATGGTGCTGCAAGAATTAGGGATTGATGGTGCAATGGGGCAATTATTAGGTGAGCCCGCACCATTGTGATAAAACTGGCGTCTTGATACGCCTTTGTATAGCCGGATGGCGCTACGCTTATCCGGCCTACAAACTGCCTGCATCAGCTAAAATATACGATCATCGTTGCCAAGCAGTTGTTCTAACCCGCCAAGTTCCTGGCGCGCGTTCGCGCGATTCATTAATTTAACCTGCGCCATCGGCGGAAGATCGGTAATAGCAATCACGCCTTTACGGATCAACAGGTAAATCAAATCGTCGAGCACGCGAACCATCTCCAGGTCGCTTTTTTGCAGCATCGCTAAAGCCTGCTGGTTGTCATTTTCAGGACTTTTTGCCACGCCTTCTGCCTGCACGTTTGCAGCAGATGAATCAGAATTCATATCAGTGCCTTTTCATTTCACATGACGCTGCTGCCCTGTTTACACGGGGCAGCAGGCAATCGTTAGTGAGTGTGGTTTTGATCGGGTTTAGCAATCAGGTGATCCAACGAGTAGGTCGGAGAATGCAGATCGCCGCTTGCCGGAGTAGACAGCGCGGTATCTATTCCATGCGCCACTTTTGCCGGACTGGCGATCAGGTGATGATCGCCGCCGCTTTGAATGTACTTCGCAATATCCACACCTTCATGCAGTTCACGCGCCAGATCGCTGAGATCGACTTTTTCGAGCACGCCCTTCGCCTTATCGTCTGCGCTGAGTACCGCTGTCGCCTGACCGTGTCCGGTCGCTGCTGGTGCATAAGACAGAGATAATGCGTTATCGTCGAACAGGTTATGCAGCGCATGCTGCATCGCAGCATGATTCCCTTTATCCACCGTATGCCCTTTCACTGGTGCTGGCTCGTCCATCGTCACGTTCAACGTTTGGCTATAAGGCGTAATATTACCGTGGTTATCATGCGCCTCGACCAATACGTTCACACGGTTATGACCGGCACGGAATGCGGAGGTATCGGCCTCAATGTCATAGGTCAACCCATTAATGCCCTGATGAAGAATGGCATCGTACTGATGACCATTTACCAGCGCTTTAATATGATCGCCATCATTCACATCACCGCTCACGCTGCCGGTAATATGCGTGACGGCATCGTGTGATTCGGCACGCGAGATGTGGTTATCACCGGCGATCTTATCTACCACGATACTGGCGTCAGCGTGTGTATCAAGGACGATGGTTTTGTGATCGCTCACATCGATTGTATTACCCGCGTCGTCGTGTAACGTCGTTTTCACATCAATATCATTGATACCTTCCTTCAGATATGCGCTCTGGACAGCAACCTGATAAACCGTTGATGATCCAGGTGCCAGCGTAGCCTTCATAAGGTGACCGTTGATATTCACTTCAACAACATCGGTAGAATGGGTATCCCCAGAGACCGTAAAGCGAATCACTGTGTCTGACTGCGATTCTTTCAGGTTAACGACGTTATCTGCTGCGATGCCGTCATTGATAGTAATCGCACCATCGGCATGAGTATCCAGCACCACGTTTTTCTGATCGTGCACGTCTAACGTATTCCCTGCGTCATCGTGTAACGTCGTTTTCACCTCAATCTTATTATCGCCCTCATTCAGATACGTTCCCGGAACCGCAACCTGATAAACCGTCGAGGAGCCAGGTACCAACGAAGCCTTCATGTTGTTGCCATTGACGCTAACATCAACGACATCGGTCGGGTGAGTGTCGCCGGAAACCGTAAATTTAATCACCGTGTCTGACTTCGATTCATTCAGGTTAACGACGTTGTCGCCTGCGATGTGGTCATTAATGGTAATTGCACCGTTGGCCTGCTCATCAACGGAATAGGTATGTGTCGATTTTGCGGTGAACGGGTTCCCCGGCGCGTCATGGCCGGTAAGCTCAACGTCAATAACTTTGTGCGCATCACTACGTAGAACCGCCGAATCCACGTCAATCTGATAGCCCAGACCGCCGCCGCTCAGGGTGATGACGCTCCCTTGATACTTATGCCCGCCGATGGTCAAGGTAACCGGATCATAAAGCTGCGCGTCACCGCCGACATGGCCGGTGATGGTCACCTTCTGCCCCGACAGCTCCTGGTGGTTGAGGACGTTATCCACCGTGATGCTGTCAATGTCGACGCTACCTGAAGCCACGCGGTCGATGAGGATCGTCTTATCGGTATCAATCTGCTGGCGGTTACCGGCATCGTCATGGGCGACGACATGGGCAGTAATATGCTGGTCATGAACCAAATCAACCGTACTGACTTCAACGCGGAACACCTTCTTACCGCCGCTGTCGGAGACTATCGCCGGCAGATCTTTGCCATTGACGGTGACGGTAACCTGATCGCCGACCTCAACGTCGCCGGTCACAGAACCGGTGATGATGGTGGTCGGTTTCCCGGCTTCAACGTTATTCAGCACGTCATCATTGGACACTGGGTCCAGGACAATTGTCGCATCCACGCGCTCGTCAATTATCACGATTTTGTCATACGTCGCAGTCTGGATATTGCCTGCCGTATCATGACCCGTCACGCTGACATGAATAGTCGGATCGGCCTGAAGATCCGTGGTACTCACGAATGCTTTATACCCCAACTGCCCGTTCATATGCGGCAGCTCAATGACAGTGGCCTCAACCTGGTTGCCATTAACGGTGATATAGACCTTGTCGTTTTTGTGTACGTCACCATCCACGGTACCGCTGACTTCAACCTTGCCAGCCTGAATCTCAGCGGCATTGATAACGTCGTCACCGCCCACGGTATTAACCGTTACCGCAGCCGTCGCCGTGGTATCGACAGAAAACGCTTTGATGATACTGGTGTCCTGAACGTTGCCAGCCTTGTCGTGGCCGGTCACTTTAGCGTCGATGGTATGGTCAGCTACCAGGTCTGACGTATTTACATCAACTGTGTAGTGATTACTTGCATTAATAACGGCATTGTAATCATGACCATTGACCGTCAAGGTCACGTTTTCACCGGGTTTAACATCGCCGGAAACGGAACCACTCACCGTGGTCTTTGCTTGTCCAACTTCTTGCGAGTTCAGTACGTTATCAGTTGTGATGTTATCAATCGTAACGCCCGCATCAGCGTTGAGATCGACCTCAACGTGCTTCGACGTCGAGTCAGTACCAGTGTTTCCGGCAGCATCGGTAGCGCTTACCGACGCGGTAATGTCCGGGTTATTACGCAGATCGTTGATGCTGACATCCTGCGACCAGACCCATCCCGTGGTGCCTGCATGTACCACAGCGGTTAAAGTATTACCATTCACCTGCAGCGAGACTACGCTACCGTCATGGATGCCTTCGCCGCTGACCGTACCGCTGATCGTTGTTGTGCCGCTTTTCGCTTCCGAACCATTGATAACGTCATCACCGGCGACATTGTCCATGGTGATGTGGACTGGGTTATCGATATCGACCTGAATGGTTTTCAGCACGCTCGAGGTGTCGCTACCCGCGGAGTTACTGACGGTAATTGATACCTCAAATGTCGGGTGCGCCTTAAGTACGTCGGTAGGAACATCAACCTGATAGCCTAATTCACCCGGCAGACCAGGAATCGCGATCATTTTGCCGGGGTATTGATTGCCGTTAATGGTGACAATAACCGTATCATTGACGCTTACATCCCCAGTGATCAGACCACGAATCGGCGTAGTGGATTTACCCTCTTCAACTTGGTTGATTACATCATCGCCCGTCACCGGATCGACGGTGAGGTGGACATGCGGTTTCTGTGGCAGCGAGGTTCCCGTGCCGGTTGTAGATGTAGTGATTGGCGTCAAATTGGTATTAAAACTGCTACCGCCAGCAACAGGAATTTGTGCTACCCAAGGTAGGTCATAATATTGATGTGCCACCGCCATAGCGACATTGCCATGATTGTCGTGGCCAATGACAGTTACAGTAATATTGCCGTCATCATCCCAATAATCAGTGCTAATGTTCAGTGTGTATCCCAGCTTCCCATCCGGTAAGGTGATAACAGTGGTGTCCAATCTGTTTCCATGACCTACGTCAATATGGATAAGATCGCCGAATTGCGCATCATGATCAACATGTCCCACAACCGTCACATAATCAGGTCTAGCTCCAGCAGCAAGGTCTTGCGGAACCCAGTTTTTAGCTGAGTCAATAGTGATGCCAATCTGAGCAACGGTATCAATCTCCACCGGCCTATCATCATGCCCGTACGCAACGTTGCCAGCCGCATCCTTTGCCGTCACCTTGGCATGGATATTCGGATCCATCAGCAGATCGAGCGTTGAAACCTGAGTGCTAAACACGTGCTGACCGTTGCTGCCATCCTGCACCGGGGCATAGTAGGTCTGATGGTTGATGGTCAGTTCAACCAGATCCCCCACTCGTACATCGCCACCCACGGTACCGGTCACGGTGGTCAGCGGGTTATGCGCATCTTTGTAGCTGATAACATCATCATTATGATCCGTCACCAGAGGGTCAATATGGACGATAGCCTCGGCGCGATCGTCAATTTTCACCGTGCTTGTCGCATCCGCCGTCGCGGTATTTCCTGCGGCATCATGGGTGGTAATCGTCGCCGTAATATTTGGATCGTTTTTCAGCCACTGGGTATCAACCTCGATGCTATAGCCCAGCGCCCCCAGCTTCGGCAGTTCAACAACCGTCGCATCGACTGCATGGCCGCCAATCACCAGATGAACGATATTCCCCTTTTGCGCATCGCCGCCCACCGTACCGCTGATGATCGTTTTCGGCGCCTGCAGTTCAGTACCGTTCAGAACGTCATCACCCGTCACGCGATCGATGGTGATCGCAGCAAAAGCCTCGTCGTCCAGATTAACGTCATGGTGCGCCACCACATGCGCATGGTTCTTCGCCGCATCGGTAACGTCCATGGAAACTTCAATATGCGGGCTGGCGACCAGATCGGCGGTATTGACGATAATACGGTAGCCCAGATGACCACCGATATCGTCCACCGACCCCTTATAAGTGACGCCGTTGATCGTCATGACCAGCGGGTCACCTTTGTGAACTTCACCGGTCACGGTGCCGGTCACGACGGTGGTGGTCTGATGCTGCTCGTCATAATTCAGCGTGTTGTCTGGCGTAACGGAATCAATCGTAATTGTCGCGTCGATGAGGGTATCGATCACCACCGTGGTCTGAGCATTGGCCGTTGCCGGGTTACCCGCAACATCGGTGGTGCTAACAGTCGCCGTTAAATGCGGGTCGGACAGCAGATCGGCAGTACTGACTTTGATGCTATACCCGAGATGCCCACCCTGATCGATGACTTTCCCGGTCAGAGTGTGACCATTGACGGTCAGATACACGATGTCGTTCACATGCACATCACCGCCGACTTTGCCGGTGACCATCGTAAACTGATCATGCGACTCCGCACCGTTAATCATATTGTCGCCAGTAACCGGATCGATAGTCAGCAGCGCTTTCGCGTGCAAATCCACCGACAAATCATGCGTGGTTTCAGCTCTCTGCTGGTTGCCAACATCATCGACCCCAACCACCTGCGCAACGATATGCGGATCTTTCACCAGATCGCCCGTCAGCACATCCAGCTTATAGCCCAGCGCATTATTGTGCTCCGGGAGTTTCTGTACCGTTGCGTCGTAGTGGTGACCATTGACGGTAACAATCACTTTATCGCCCATGTGCACATCACCAGAAATGGTACCCATCACTTCGGTGGTGTGTTTTGTGGACTCGGCGCCGTTAATCATATTGTCGCCCGCCACGGTATCAATGGTAATCCCTGCCTGGGCGTGGTTATCAATTTTTACTGTATGCGTCGTGGACTTGACAACTTCGTTCCCCACGGCATCGTGCGACGTTACGGTAGCCTTGAAGGTGACATCTTTGTCCTGGTTGCTCTGGTTGTCGCTAAAGTCAGAGGACAGAACCGGGATTTGATACCCCAATTGACCGTTGCCCAGAACGATAACCTTGCCGGTATAGGTGTTACCGTTAATCTCAACGCGCACATCATCATTAATTTGTGCATCTTTACCCACAACGCCGCTAACCAACTGCCAGCTCTTGTCTAACTCGAAATGGTTGAGTACGTTGTCATCAGTCACCGGATCAATCGTAATCGTCGCTTCCGCGTGCAGATCGATATGCACCATATGGTCGTGCGTTACCGTTGACGGGTTACCGTGTTCGTCGACGGTTGAAATAGAGACATGGACCTTCTGGTCACTGCCATCTTTCAGGTTATCGGTGCTGACTTCAATACTGTAGCCCAGCGAGTGGTCAGGCAGTTCAAAGACCTTGCCCGTATAGGTTTTACCGTTGAAGGTTAAAGTGACGATATCATCTTTCTGCGCATCGCCGCCGACTGCCCCTGTAATCGTCGTCTTGTGCAACTGAGACTCAGCTTTGCTGATAATGTCATCACTTGCGACGGTATCGATGCCGATAGAGGCGCTGGCGTTCAGATCCAGCCCCACGGTACGCTCCGCAGTTGCCGTGGTTTCGTTATCATGATCGTCCGTGGTATGAATGCTGGCATGAATCACCGGGTCGTTGACCAGGTTCTGGGTATCCACCGGGATATGGTAGCCGAGGCCACCGTTTGCCAGCTTCTCCACTTCCCCCGAATAATGTTGACCATTAATCACCAGCTCAACGATATCGTGCTCTTTTGCATCGCCGCTCACCGAGCCGCTGATGGTGGTCTTGCCGTTATTGTCCGTCGATTCTTTGATGTTGATGAAGTTATCATCCGTCACGCCATCAATGGTGATATGCGATTGGGTGTACATATCAGCGCTAATGGTTTTCGTCGCAGAATGCGTGACGCTGTTCCCTGCCGCATCGCTGGAGGTGACCGAAATGGTAATTTCCGGATGACTCATCAGCATATGGGTATTCATCGGGAAGCTATAGCCCAGCTTGCCGCCCGCCAGCGTGACAACAACGCCTTGCATCACCGGGACGCCATCCAGCTGCAACTCCACCACATCCCCGGCCGCCGCATCCACGCCGGTGACGGTACCGGCGATCTGCGTGATACCGCCGTTTGCGGAAAACTCCTTGATATTAATAACGTCATCACCGGCAATGGTATCAATATGCACCTGGTTTACCGCAAAGTTGTCGATATGCACGTCGTGGTCGCTGATCTCCGTCACTTCGTTGCCTACCGCATCATACGAGACAACCGTCGCCCTGATGTTGACATATTTATCCTGGTGGCCCTGGTTGTCGCTGAACGCCGACGGGTCGACCGGGATTTGGTAGCCCAGTTTGCCGTTATTCAGCGTAATGACTTCACCCGTAAACGTGTGGCCATTGATCTCAAGGCTGACAACATCGTGAACTTTCGCATCCCCGCCGACGGTGCCGGAGATGATTTGCTGAGCCATATTCAGCTCGCTATGGTTCAGGGTGTTATCGGCAGTCACATCATCAACCGTAATGGTTGCCTCAGCGTGCAGATCGATATGCACCGCATGCTCGGCTGTTGCCGTTGCTGGGTTGCCGTGTTTGTCAACGGTTGAGATGGAGACATAAACCTTCTGGTCGCTGCCATCCTGCAGGTTGTCGGTGCTGACAGGAATGCTATAGCCCAGAGAGCCATCAGGCCGTTCAAATACCGTGCCATGATAGGTTTGACCATTGAAGGTTAAGGTGACGTCATTGCCTTTATGCGCGTCGCCGCCGACCGGCCCGGTGATGGTGGTGGTATGCAGATCGGACTCTGCCTTACTGATAATGTCATCGCCTGCAACGGTATCGATCTCGATAATGGCGCTGGCGTCCAGATCCAGCCCAACGTGGTGTTTCGTCACCGCCGTCATTTCGTTGCCATGCTCGTCCGTGGTATGGATGCTGGCATGAATCACCGGGTTGTTGACCAGGTTCTGGGTATCCACCGGGATATGGTAGACCAGATTGCCGTTCGCCAGCTTCTCCACTTCCCCCGAATAGTGTTGACCATTAATCACCAGCTGAACGGTGTCATGCTCTTTTGCATCTCCGCTCACCGTGCCACTGATGGTGGTCTTGCCGTGATTGTCCGTCGATTCCTTGATGTTGATAAAGTTATCAGCCGTCACGTCATCAATGGTGATATACGACTGTGTATACAGATCGGCGCTGATGGTTTTGGTTTCAGAATGCGTGACGCTGTTCCCTGCCGGATCCGTAGAGGTAACAGAAACCGTAAATTCCGGATGAGTTACCAGCTTATGGCTGTTTACCGGGATGCTATAGCCCAGTCCACCGCCCGCCAGCGCGATAACCACACTGTGAATCACCTCGCCGCCCTTCAGTGCCAGGGTAACCGCATCCCCCATCTTCGCATCCACGCCGGTTACGGTACCGGCGATCTGCGTAAAGCCGCCGTTCGCGGAAAATTCCTTAATATTAATAAGGTCATCACCCGCGACGGTATCGATATGTACCGTGTTTTCCGCGAAGTTGTCGATATGCACATCATGGCTGCTGGTGGCAATCGCCAGATTGCCCGCCGCATCGTGGGAGGTGACGCTGACATGGACCGTCACCTCTTTCAGCACATGACCGACGTTGTCAGAGAACGCCGCAGAATCCACCTCGATGCGATAACCGAGGGTATTTTTCCCGGTATCAATCACCTGGCCGTGATACTGGTAGCCGTTAATCTCTACCAGCACCGGGTCGCCCGCTTTCGCGTCTTCCCCGCGCACGTTTCCGGTAATCGTCTGCTTCGCCGCCGACAGCTCAGTAAAGTTCAGGGTGTTGTCGGCGGTGACATCATGAATATTGACGGTGTTATGCGCTTTAGTGTCCAGCACCACGGTACGGTGCGCCAGCGCGGTCACTTCATTACCCACCGCATCGTGGCTGACCAGCGTCACCACCACCGCATTTTTACCTTCCTTCAGCGTGCCGACCGGCACCGCCACTTCGTAGCGCAGTTCGCCGTTATCATCGACCACCGTTCCGGTAAAATTCTGCCCCCGCACGCTGACGGTAACGGTATCCCCCGCTTTGGCATCGCCGCCTGCCACGCCGCTTATCAGCGTGGTCATGCGGTTTTCAATGGCGTTGACCACATTGTCGTTCGCGACGGTATCGATATGTACCGTGTTTTCCGCGAAGTTGTCGAGATGCACGTCGTGGCTGCTGGTGGCAATCGCTAGGTTGCCCGCCGCATCGTGGGAGGTGACGCTGACATGGACCGTCGCCTCTTTCAGCACATGACCGACGTTGTCAGAGAACGCCGCAGAATCCACCTCGATGCGATAACCGAGGGTATTTTTCCCGGTATCAATCACCTGGCCGTGATACCGGTGGCCGTTAATCTCCACCTGCACCGGGTCGCCCGCTTTCGCGTCTTCCCCGCGCACGTTTCCGGTAATCGTCTGCTTCGCCGCCGACAGCTCCGTGAAATTCAGGGTGTTGTCGGCAGTGACATCATGAATATTGACGGTGTTATGCGCTTTAGTGTCCAGCACCACGGTACGGTGCGCCAGCGCGGTCACTTCGTTACCCACCGCATCGTGGCTGACCAGCGTCACCACCACCGCATTTTTACCTTCATGCAGCGTGCCGACCGGCACCGCCACTTCGTAGCGCAGTTCGCCGTTATCATCAACCACCGTTCCGGTAAAATTCTGCCCCTGTACACTGACGGTAACGGTATCCCCCGCTTTGGCATCGCCGCCTGCCATGCCGCTTATCAGTGTGGTCATGCGGTTTTCAATGGCGTTGACCACATTGTCGTTCGCGACGGTGTCGATATGTACCGTGTTTTCCGCGAAGTTGTCGACATGCACGCTGTGGGTGTCGGTGGCAATCGCCAGGTTGCCCGCCGCATCGTGAGAGGTGACCGTTACCTTCACGTCCATATAACCATCGACTTTTGCAACGTTGTTGGCAAAATCGGCAGCGTTCACCGCAATACGATAGCCCAGCGTGCTATTGCCGAGATCGATGATCTGACCGTTGTACTGGTGGCCATTGATCTCTACCAGCACCGGGTCGCCCGCTTTCGCGTCTTCCCCGCTGACGGTTCCGGAAATCACCTGGTTACGCATATACAGCTCTGCACGATTCAGGGTGTTATCTGTCGTGACATCATCAATCGTGAGGTCGTTATGTGCCTGGGTGTCCAGTACCACGGTGCGGTGCGTCACGGCAGTGGCTTCATTGCCTACCGCGTCATGGCTTACCAGCGTCACCTGCACATCGTTAGCCCCCTCGTTGAGGGTTGCGGAAGGCACAACGATTTCATAGCGTAGCTGGCCATGATCGTCGAAAACCGTGCCGTGAAACGCTTTGCCCTGAATGGTCAACGTGACCGGATCACCCGCTTTCGCATCACCGCTGGCAATGCCAGAAATAATGGTCGGCATACGAAACTCATTAGCGTTGACGACATCATCATTCGCCACCGTTTCAATGGTCACGGCATTTTGCGCATACAGGTCGTTATCGACATGATGATCCGTGGAAACAATGGTGGTATTTCCTGCGTCGTCAGTAGAGGTTAACGTGGCGTGGATGTTCGGGTCATGCAGTAACCCCTGGGTCAGTACCGGGATGGTATAAGTCAGAGTCCCATTTCCGGGGTCGGTAACAACACCGGTATATTCTTTACCATCAACCAATAAAGTAACGATATCGCCGGGTTTAGTGTCGCCGCCGACCGACCCGTGGATCAGGGTTTGCGGCTGACGTGACTCTTCGTAGTTAATGAGGTTATCCGGCGTGACGTTATCAACGGTAATGTCGATGTGTGGTCCGGTAATATCAATCAGCGCATGATCAAAACTTTCTGCCGTCCGTCCCGTCACATCGGTGGCTATTGCCACCACTGTTACATTTCCCGGGACCAGTCCCCCCAGATCGGTATCAATATTCCAGTGCCCGTTGCTCACCGGGACAGTAACGGTGAATGTATTTTTTTGGCTATCGGTGAAGGTGAGTGTGATGTGATTTTGATTACTGGTGCCGCTTAAATGGGTCTGATGGAATTCGCTTTTGTTAATGAAACCGTCGTTGCCGGCAAACTCGGTAATTTGTACCTCAGGCGGGAAAACACTCGCGGAACCTGCGGTAACTCCCCCTATCGGCAGATTGATATCCCAGTTCGGGCTTCCCAGACCTTTGGTGTTAAAACCTGCTGTCGGATCAACCACCTGCCCGGTCAATTCAAGCTGAACCAGAGTGTGCCCCCCGCCGCCACCTTCTAATGTTACCGGTGCTTCATTACCCGCCGCGGTGGCTTCCAGCACCTGCGTCGGGTCAGCGCCATCGGCAATGGCCTTTTGTGCGGCGGCAATATCCTGAGCACTACTTTCCGGATGATGGCTGACCTGTAGCCCGTGCTCACCCCAATGGCTATTACGGCCTATATCCAGCGTTTTTCCGTCTGGTAAAGAGATACTTACCGCGCCGCTGGCACCGGTCACAATTTCTTCACCGCTATATACCCTGTCGCCTTCATGAACCAGTCGTTGTGCACCATTGGCATCAACTACGTAAACCTGTCCAATAATTGCTTTGATCACACCGAGTAATTTGCTCACCGTAACCTCACTTAATTACCATCATTATTTTTATAAACTCGTTAATATATTAACGAACAAATATCACATTCAATTAATGTAAACATTAATATCTCAATGTAGAAAAAAACACATTTTATAGAATGCAATTACATGAGACTTGACTGGCAAATGAATATAATAAAAAATAACCAAAAATAAAACACGATGTGACAAAACATGTCGCTGAATAGCTGATTACAGTCATCAATTAAGACAATTCATATTTGTTAATTAATATAACGTGTTTGTAAAAATGGATGATAGCGACGACATCTGGATGTCATAACCGTGAGATATAGGGCATTCATGTCATGAAGAAGTTTTTAGTTTTTCTGCTTTCATGTTTTTCAATAAATGCAGTAAACGCAGAAGACTTACAAAATACCGTTAAAGATGCATTAGCGAATCATCCTGAAGTTAATGCTGCAATAAATAGCCGTTATTCCTCGGAGCAAGATCTGCGGGCGGCACAAGGTGGCTATTTGCCATCACTGAATTTAAATGCCGAGGCCGGGCGCAAAAATGTTGATGATGCAACTACCCGCGCTGCAGGACGCAATAACGGTCTGACTCAATCACCTAACGAGGCGACTATCAGCCTCGAGCAGAATGTGTTTAACGGCTTTGCGACCAACAGCGAAGTGGCGCGACAAAAAGCGACCGTTGACTCACGCGCCTATGGTGTGATGAACACCAGTGAAAGCACCGCTTATGCGGTGATTCAGGCCTATTTCGACGTGCTGCAACGCGAAGAGTTTGTTCGCCTTGCTGAAGACGATCTGGCGAACCACGAGCGCATTTACGACCAGATAAAACTGCGTACCGATCAGGGCGTTGGGCGCTCCGGGGATTTTATGCAGGCCGAAGCGCGTCTGGCGCAGGCGCGAAACAACCTGCTGACCGAGCAGACTAACCTTGAAGATGCGAAAACCACCTTTATCAGCGTGACGGGCATGGATCCGCAGGGCTTAAGCCAGCCAGAGAGCATTGACTCTCAGCTGCCAACCTCGCTGGAAGATGCCAAAAGTCGGATGGAAAAAAATAATCCATTACTGAAGTCTGCCAATGCGGATATCGAAGCTGCGCACCAGCAGTATGAAGCGTCGAAATCCACCTTCTATCCACGTGTGGACGTTGAGCTTTCCCGAGGGATTAGCAACAACACCGATACCACCAGCGCACACACCGAAGAGTGGGAAGCGATGGTCAAACTGCATTACAACCTGTACCAGGGCGGCAGCGACAAAGCCAACATGAACTCCCGCGCTTATCTGCACAAGCAGGCTCAGGATGTACGTAATAACACACTGCGCCAGCTGAATCAGGAGCTGCGCCTGGCCTGGACCGCACTGCAAAACGCACGCGCTCAGATTCCTTCGGCGGAAAAATACGCTGACCGCAGCGTCAAAGTACGCACGGCTTATCAGGATCAATTTAGTCTTGGCGAGCGTACGCTGCTGGATTTACTCGATAGTGAAAATGAAGTGTTCTCCTCTAAACGCCGTCTTGTTGAATTACGTTATCTGGCCATGACCAGTGGCTACCGTATTAGCGAACGCACCGGGGAATTAATGAACATTCTAAAAATCACACCGCCGCCTTCAGGACAACCGGTAGATTCAGCAGAAGAAAATAGCTTACCGGAACTTCATTAATAATTATTAATCCCCAATAAATCTCTGACCTGCACGCTTATAATTAGCTTGCTATTATTTAACCGTGCACGGTCAGAATGGTTGCGAAAATGAGTGCACAAGCCGAATTATTAAATGACGTCCCTGAGAATTACGCTAACCCTAATTCTCAACATCACGACCCACGTAGCCATAATGACGACCCGTTATTAGATAGCTTACTGATTCTGTGTTTTCTGCACGGTAAACCGGCGAGTCGTTCAACATTAAGCAGTGGCCTGCCATTAGAAAACGATCGGCTCACGCTGAATATATTCCCACGCGCGGCGGCAAGGGCCGGTTTAAAGGCGCGAGTCGTCACGCGCACGCTCGATAAAATTCCGGCAATGTCTCTGCCTGCTGTCTTGTTATTGAATGCAGGGGGAACCGGGGTGTTGTTGGCCTGGAACGATGACGGTAGCGCCCGTTTTATGCCCAGCGAAAGCGAAGGTGGGGAAATTTGCGTTGATGCTGCCACGCTTGAGCAAAACTATGCGGGCAAAGTCATTTTTGCGCATCCGCGCCACGAATTCGATTTGCAGGCAGAGGCCTTTTTGCCGCGCACCAAATCCTGGTTTAAAGACACGCTGAAGCTGTCGCGTTTTCTGTATATGGATGCGGTATTGGCCAGTCTGTTAATCAACCTGATTGCGCTCGGCACACCGCTCTTTACCATGAATGTGTATGACCGCGTCGTGCCAAACCAGGCAACGGTCACATTATGGGTGCTGGCAGTCGGCATCTGCCTGGCTTTTGTCTTTGATCTGATTTTAAAAATGCTGCGCGGTATCTGCCTTGATATTGCAGGTAAGAAAAGCGATCTCATCATCTCTTCGACCCTGTTTGAGCGCATTGTCGGTATGGAGATGAAAGAGCGCCCGGCACGCGTGGGCAGCTTTGCACAAAACATTCACGAGTTTCAGTCACTGCGTGATTTCCTCTCATCCCTCACTTTGACGACGATTATCGATTTGCCCTTCACCCTGTTACTGCTGATTGTTATTGGCATTATCGGCGGCGCGCTGGCATGGATCCCGGTACTGACATTACCGATTGCCCTATTGTGCAGTTGGGCACTACAAAAGCCGGTCAACGCTGCTGTGGCAAAAACCATGAGCCTCGCCAGCGAACGTCAGGCACTACTGATTGAAACCCTGAGCAGTCTGGATGCTATCAAAGTGAATAATGCCCAAAGCGAACGCCAGTTCCAGTGGGAACAAACGCTGGGCAGCCTGAGCCGTCTCGAACTGCGGGTGAAAACCTTGTCCAGCCTGGCCAGCAACCTTACCGGCTGGTTCCAGCAAATTTCAGGCGTGGTGATGATCATCGTCGGGGTGTACATGATTATCGACGGCAAACTGAGTATGGGTGGCTTGATCGCCTGCTACATGCTTAACGGCCGGGCACTCATGCCGCTGGGTCAGCTCACCGGCCTTATCGCCCGCTATCAGCAGGCGAAACTGACCATCAAAAACACTGAGAAAATGATGTCGCTGACGCAGGAGCGCCGTGCGGATGAAAACCCGCTCAAGCGTGAACAGTTACAGGGCAGCATTGAATTTCGCGATGTGGATTTCAGCTACCCGGAGCAACAAAACCTGTCGCTGCACAAAATTAACCTGACCATTCAGCCCGGTGAGCGCATCGGCATTATCGGACGCAGCGGTTCCGGTAAAAGTTCACTGAGTAAACTTATCGTCAATTTATACCAGCCGAGCGCCGGGAACCTGCTGATCGATGGTATCGACTCTCGCCAGCTGGATGTGAACGATCTGCGCCACAGCATCGGCTACGTGCCACAGGACATCCAGCTATTCAACGGCACGCTGCGCGATAACCTGCTGTGCGGAGCGCGCTATGTCGATGACGAAACCATGCTGCGAGCGGCAGAACTGGCTGGCGTCAACGAATTCGCACGCCTGCATCCCGACGGCTATAACCTGCAGGTCGGCGAACGCGGCTCCCAGCTTTCCGGCGGGCAACGGCAGGCGGTGGCACTCGCGCGTGCACTGTTGCTTGATCCCCCTCTCCTGCTACTGGATGAACCCACCAGTTCAATGGACAACACCAGCGAAGAGAAGATCAAACTCGCGCTGGCCCCCTGTATTGCGGGAAAAACGTTATTACTGGTCACGCACCGCGCTTCCATGCTGTCGCTGGTTGACCGTCTGATTATTGTTGATAAAGGTCGCATCATCGCAGACGGTCCGAAAGGGGTAGTGATGGATGCGTTGAAAAAGGGGCAAATTAATGCGTCTCGCTGATCTCCTGACTCGTGCCCGCAGTCACATGCAGCACTATTTTCGCGGTCGTGATGAAAATCAAACCGACAGTATTAATGAGGTTAGCCAGGCCATAATTGATGACGCCCCAAGAGTGATACGACTGACGTTGTGGGTGATCCTCGCGCTGGTGGTGCTGTCCTTCATCTGGGCTGGTTTTGCAAAAATTGATGAAGTGACACGCGGTGAAGGCAAAGCGATCCCTTCATCAAAACTGCAAAAAATCCAGAACCTGGAAGGGGGAATTGTCACCGAGCTGTACGTGCATGAAGGGCAAATCGTTAACGCCGGAACTCCACTACTGCACCTAGATGACACGCGCTTCGCCTCCAACGTGGGTGAAACTGAAGCCGACAAACTCGGTCTGCGCGCCAAGGTAGAACGCCTGACGGCGGAAGTTGAAAACCGGGACTTTGTGATTTCACCCGAGATAGCCAGCCAGGCGCCGGAAGTCGCCCGGGGAGAAACCGAGCTGTACAACAGCCGTCGGGAACAATTTCACAACGAAATTTCCGGGCTCGAAGAACAGCTGGTGCAGAAAAAACAGGAGCTGCGCGACTTTGAGTCAAAGGAGGATCAGTTTAAGCACAGCCTCGGGTTAATCCGTCAGGAAATCAAAATGTCCGAGCCGCTGCTCGCTTCAGGCGCCATTTCAAAAGTCGAACTGCTGCGCCTGCGTCGTACCGAGGTGGAAACCGCCGGGCAGCTCAATTCTATTAGCCTGTCGCTCCCCAAGGCTACGTCAGAAATTAAAGAGATTGAGAATAAAATCGGTGAAAGCCGTGGCCGTTTCCAGAGCGATGCGCTGGCCCAACTCAATGAAGCTCGCACTAATCTGAGTAAAACCCAGGCAAGCGTTAAAGCACTGGAGGATCGGGTGAACCGTACCATGGTCACCTCACCGGTGCGGGGTATCGTCCAGCAGGTGATGGTGAATACTATCGGCGGCGTCATTCAACCGGGCAGCGATCTGGTGGAAATCGTTCCGCTGGATGACAAACTGTTAATCGAAGCCAAAATCCAGCCGCGCGATATCGCCTTCCTCCATCCGGGTCAACATGCGATGGTGAAATTTACCGCTTACGATTACACCATCTATGGCGGTCTGCAAGGCGAAGTAGTGCAGATAAGCCCGGACACCGTTACCGATAAGCAGGGGCGAAGCTTTTATATTGTGCGTTTGCAGACGGACAAAAATTACCTGGGAACAAAAGAGCATCCGATGCTGATCATTCCCGGCATGGTGGCGAGCGTCGATATTCTCACCGGCAAGAAAACGATTCTGAGCTACCTGTTAAAACCGATTATTCGCGCACGCGCGGAAGCACTCAGAGAACGTTGATCGGTTGCGCTCCCTTACATTTTGCCGGGGAGCGCATGAATTTATAACGGCGTGCAAAAAGAGAGCTTTCCACGATTCAGGGTGATTTTCCCGTCATTAACCAGCTCCTGTAACACCTTATGGATAGCACTACGTGAAATATGGTTACGGGTCAAAATAAAAGTATACACGGATGTTTTCTCGCGAACCTCTGGTTCCATCGACCAGATATATTTTACGTGTTCAATAATCTGCTCACGAATAGTACGGTGCGACTGCAACGCTTCACGCTGAAAATAACGTTGAAGATGATGCGTTAAGATATCAAACGCCTGCTTCCATAAGTTTTTGGTCGTAAACAGGTGATCGGCATTTTGGACGCTCATCGCCCACATTTCACAATCGGTATCACAACGCAAATAGTGGCCAGCCACTTCCGTACGCATTTGTGGCAGGCCGAGAATAGCAGGTGCAGAAATACTCACCGTGACTAAATCGTTTTCCACACGATAAACAGAGACAGTCCCTTTCTCCAGAAATAAGATTTGTCCATCGGTCTTCAAATCAATACGCTGACGTTTTTTACGTAACGACAGCCAGGCATTATCCGACTTCTTCATTTCATCGCCAACGAGCACTACAGCATTTTCAATTTCTTTCTGGAACATGGGACTCTCTACCGCAAATTATGGCTTAGTCAAAAAGATGGTTAAATTTACTCGGCACTAAAAATAAATGTCAGCTCGCAAACAAGCTGACATTTATTCCCATCTACATCTACCACCGGCATTCCCTGGTGCCATTGACGCGTTAAGGTTCATGCTGTTTTCGCGTGGTGGTGTCAGGCAGTATATGGCGCTGTCCATAAAGAATTAATGGCAATCATCTTTGTCGACATTTTTTCATCTTTCTGTTCTTTGCAGAGTAGCCAAAAAGATACAATTAATTGATTTTAATGGGTTTTATTTTCATTAAAAAGTTATCATTCTTGTTATATCATGATACCAAATTGCAACACTTCGCGGTTCTCGCTGTGGGATCAGGTCCATGCTGGTGGTCTTTATAGGCTCAGTGGTATCATGACTAAACAACCACCAGACGCATCATCAAGAGTAGAGACAATATGTCTGAGACTGGCAATGTCAGTTATCTGATTGAAAATAGAATAATATTTACGCCAGCCACACAATGTCTGGCGCGGGTAGATCACCCCAATCAGCGGATAAAACTCAAACAATCAGCGTCGTTATGTCTTTTATTACTTATTCAACATCGCGGGCAAGTGGTTTCTCAAAACGAATTACTGGAATTCGGTTGGGGTAAAAATCACCGGCAGGTGAGTTTCAACGCCTTTTATCAAAGCATTCTCTCGTTGCGTAAAAGCTTACTGCAGCTGGAGCTTGAACAACCGCTGATCACAACGATCCCCCGCAAAGGGCTGATCATTCAAGAAGAGTTTGATATTCAGGTCATTGAAACACCGGAGGAGAACTCTGCTTCTGCTGAAGAATCCTTAGCGCCAGATGCCACCATTGAGGAATTTTTGGCTGACACACCGCGTCAACCTTTGATAACGGCTGCAGAAACAGTAATGTTGGCACTTACCCTGATAATTTGTGTGCTTATATTATATCCGTGGCAAGCCAGCGATGATTATTTCTCCGGCTATATCGTTGCGGATAAAGCACCCACTGGCTGTCAGTATTATTTCAATAACGA
This sequence comes from Citrobacter sp. Cpo071, assembly GCF_030332765.1. Classification (NCBI taxonomy): domain Bacteria; kingdom Pseudomonadati; phylum Pseudomonadota; class Gammaproteobacteria; order Enterobacterales; family Enterobacteriaceae; genus Citrobacter; species Citrobacter sp. Cpo071. The sequence goes on from NZ_JAOWHE010000080.1 coordinate 91,661, forward strand.
TGCCAGTAATTTCTCCCGGCATACCGCGTTTATCGACAAAAACCCAGGACTGTGTCAGAGCCATAAATTTATCTATATCACGACCTATCCTGAGTCTAAGAAACTGTCCGTACTGGTGTGTCGCTCACCGATAAAAGCCAGGCAAGAAAATGCCTGTCAGTCGGTATATTACCCACGGTATGATAGCTAATGAACTTATATCCCCGAACGTCCCGCATCCAGACAGGTATTATCCTGCTGCTTTGTTTTGCTGCGCTTATTCTTACTGTCGTCTATCGGTACAGTAAGAACAATGGCGAGTTACATGATCTCACCTGCCGCTCTGCCATCGAAATTGTACGCAATACAAGCTCGTTCCGAGGGATTATTGATATTAAAACCGGGGGCAGTAAAGGTATTGTGAATATTGATGGTATTATCAAAGATGCCGAAAATAATGAGCAAACCGTGCAACGCATGGTACTTTTTACACAATCCAGCTACGGCTCAAGCCCGGTTTGGATTTCACAGAAAATCCAAATTTCCAATCGCGAAACAGCTCCCGCCAGCCTTATTCAGGAACTCCTCCCCGATTTTTTCCTGACCAACACCAGCGTATCCAACGTCGATTTTTTTGCGCTGAACAGCGAGACATACCTGATTACCAAAGAGGGGATCCCCTATCTGTACTGCCAGAATTATGCTTTGCCGGAAAATCAATAATCCGTCAGCACCCTAGCGGTAAAACCTACGGATGAATCTCGGTCGTTGTCGGTGATAAGATAGACCATTCAGGTAGAGCCAACGCTCGTCGTTACTGCCCTTCAGGCGGCTTTCGAATGACAAATTTGTGGGTTTATGTGAGTTTCCAGGGGCTCACGTGAGACTGCCCAGGTCCCCAAAAAGATTAAAAAAAGAGCAAAAGCGATATGAAAGAGTCACTTGATACGGACTTCACGAACCACACCCCAATGATGCAGCAGTATCTCAAGCTGAAAGCCCAGCACCCGGAGATACTGTTGTTTTACCGCATGGGCGACTTTTACGAACTGTTTTATGACGATGCGAAACGTGCGTCTCAGCTGCTTGATATCTCCCTGACCAAACGCGGCGCGTCTGCGGGCGAGCCAATCCCGATGGCGGGCATTCCTCACCATGCGGTAGAAAACTACCTCGCCAAGCTGGTCAACCAGGGTGAATCCGTCGCTATTTGTGAACAGATTGGCGATCCGGCGACCAGCAAAGGTCCGGTCGAGCGCAAAGTGGTGCGTATCGTCACGCCAGGCACCATCAGTGATGAAGCGCTGTTACAGGAACGCCAGGACAACCTGCTGGCCGCTATCTGGCAGGACAGTAAAGGTTATGGTTACGCCACGCTGGATATCAGCTCCGGGCGTTTTCGTGTTAGCGAACCCGCCGACCGCGAGACCATGGCCGCAGAATTGCAGCGCACCAATCCCGCTGAACTGTTGTATGCCGAAGATTTCGCTGAAACTTCACTGATTGAGGGACGTCGCGGATTACGTCGTCGTCCGCTATGGGAATTTGAAATCGATACCGCTCGCCAGCAGCTAAACCTGCAGTTTGGCACGCGGGATCTGATTGGCTTTGGCGTAGAAAACGCCCCGCGTGGATTATGCGCGGCTGGCTGCCTGCTGCAATACGTAAAAGATACCCAGCGTACCTCGCTGCCGCATATTCGTTCCATCACCATGGAACGTCAGCAGGACAGCATCATTATGGATGCCGCCACGCGCCGCAATCTGGAAATTACCCAGAACCTGGCGGGCGGCGTTGAAAACACGCTGGCTTCAGTACTCGACTGCACCGTGACGCCGATGGGCAGCCGTATGCTCAAACGCTGGCTGCATATGCCGGTCCGCGACACCAAAGTCCTCACTGAGCGCCAACAGACCATCGGCGCGCTACAGGATTCCACCGATGAATTGCAACCCGTGCTGCGTCAGGTCGGCGATCTGGAACGTATCCTGGCACGTCTGGCCCTGCGTACCGCGCGTCCGCGCGATCTGGCCCGTATGCGTCATGCATTCCAGCAATTACCGGAACTGCGCGCACAACTGGAAAGCGTAGACAGTGCCCCCGTACAGATGCTGCGCGAGAAAATGGGTGAGTTTGCTGAGCTGCGTGAACTGCTGGAACGTGCCGTAGTGGAAGCTCCACCTGTGCTGGTTCGCGACGGTGGCGTCATCGCCCCGGGCTATAACGAAGAACTGGACGAGTGGCGAGCGCTGGCTGATGGCGCAACTGACTATCTGGACAGACTGGAAATCCGTGAGCGCGAGCGCACCGGCCTTGATACGCTGAAGGTTGGGTTTAACGCCGTTCACGGCTACTACATTCAGATCAGTCGCGGGCAAAGTCATCTGGCGCCGATTAACTATGTGCGTCGCCAGACGCTGAAAAACGCCGAACGCTACATTATTCCGGAGCTGAAAGAGTACGAAGACAAAGTTCTGACATCAAAAGGCAAAGCGCTGGCACTGGAAAAACAGCTGTACGATGAGCTGTTCGACATGCTGCTGCCGCACCTGGCTGATTTGCAACAAAGCGCCAGCGCGCTGGCAGAACTGGACGTACTGGTCAACCTTGCGGAACGCGCTTATACCCTGAATTACACCTGCCCGACCTTCACCGACAAGCCTGGTATTCGTATTACCGAGGGACGTCATCCAGTGGTTGAACAGGTGCTGACCGAGCCGTTTATCGCCAACCCACTTAACCTCTCGCCTCAGCGACGGATGCTGATTATCACCGGCCCGAACATGGGGGGTAAAAGTACCTATATGCGCCAGACTGCGTTAATTGCGCTGCTGGCCTACATCGGCAGCTACGTTCCGGCGCAGAAAGTGGAGATCGGGCCTATCGACCGCATCTTTACCCGCGTGGGCGCGGCGGATGATCTGGCCTCCGGTCGTTCTACCTTCATGGTAGAAATGACCGAAACCGCCAACATTCTGCATAACGCCACCGAGAACAGCCTGGTGCTGATGGATGAGATTGGACGCGGCACCTCCACCTACGACGGCCTGTCGCTGGCGTGGGCGTGCGCTGAAAATCTGGCCAATAAAATCAAAGCATTAACGTTGTTTGCCACCCACTACTTCGAACTGACTCAGTTACCGGAGAAAATGGAAGGCGTAGCAAATGTGCATCTTGATGCGTTAGAGCACGGCGATACCATCGCCTTCATGCACAGCGTACAGGATGGTGCGGCGAGCAAGAGCTATGGTCTGGCGGTAGCTGCCCTGGCAGGTGTACCAAAAGAGGTTATTAAACGCGCGCGGCAAAAACTGCGCGAACTGGAAAGCATCGCGCCGAATGTTGCTGCAACTCAGGTCGACGGCACACAGATGTCGCTCCTGTCAGCTCCGGAAGAAACGTCGCCCGCCGTTGAAGCACTGGAAAATCTCGACCCGGATTCGCTAACGCCTCGCCAGGCACTGGAGTGGATCTACCGGTTGAAGAGTCTGGTGTAACGCCGTAATGCCCGATAGTGATACGCTTATCGGGCCTTCAAAATATCGCTATATGTAGGCCGGGTAAGGCAAAGCCGCACCCGGCGTGTTGATTAGCGCTTATCTTCTGCCAGCAGCGGTGGAATACTCGGCACCATCGGTGCGTCATCAATATCCTTCTGCGTCATGCGAAACGCTTGCGGGTAGTGCTCGCGGCTGGTACGGCGTAGCGGCTCAGTATCACGCCAGGTGTATAGACAATGCTGGCACTGATATACCGTCCAGACACCTTTTACCGGCGAGTTTGCCATCACTTCAATATGTTCATCGGCACAACGTGGACAAATCATCTGCTACTCCTTATTTACGGTTGGCCAGCATGGCGGTCATTTTTTCTGCCCAGGCTTTTGTTTCCGGTAAATCGCATACCGGCTGGCTGTAGTGCCCACGGTTATCCGGCGCAACCGGCGTGGTCGCATCAATAATTAACTTGTCGGTAATCCCCGCCGGACTGGAACCCGGATCAAGCTCCAGCACCGACATATTCGGCAATTGCACCAGATCGCCCGCCGGATTGACCTTCGAAGACAGCGCCCACATCACCTGCGGCAGGTTGAACGGATCAACATCCTCATCAACCATAATCACCATTTTCACGTAACCCAGGCCATGCGGCGTCGTCATGGCGCGCAGCCCCACCGCGCGGGCAAAGCCGCCGTAGCGTTTTTTGGTGGAGATAATTGCCAGCAAACCGTGGGTATACATGGCATTCACCGCCTGCACTTCCGGGAATTCGGCTTTCAACTGTTGATACAGCGGTACGCAGGTTGCCGGCCCCATCAGGTAGTCAATCTCCGTCCACGGCATCCCCAGATACAGCGATTCAAAAATCGGTTTGGTACGATAAGAGACTTTATCGATACGCACGACCGTCATATTACGTCCACCGGAATAGTGCCCGGTAAACTCGCCAAACGGCCCTTCGATTTCACGCTTACGGCTTTCAATTACCCCTTCGAGGATCACTTCTGAACCCCATGGCACGTCAAAGCCGGTGAGCGGCGCAGTAGCGATCGGATACGGGCTTTCACGCAGTGCTCCCGCCATTTCGTATTCCGACTGATCGTACTTCAGCGGCGTGGCCCCCATCAGGGTGATGATCGGATCGTTACCCAGCGTGATGGCAATCGGCAGATCTTCACCGCGCTCTTCGGCTTTATGCAGGTGCAGCGCGATATCGTGCATCGGCACCGGCTGCAGGCCAAGCTTGCGTTTGCCCTTCACCTCCATACGATAAATGCCGACGTTCTGTTTACCGAAGTTGTCCGGATCCAGCGGATCGCGCGACACCACGCAGGCTTTATCAAGATAGAAACCGCCGTCGCCATCGTTCAGGCGAAACAGCGGCAGAATATCAAACAGGTTGATCTCATCACCATCAACACAGTTTTCAGCCCACGCCGGATTGGCGCGACGCTCCGGCGTAACCGGAAATTTATCCCAACGGCGAATAAACTCATCAATCTGTTTTTTCACCGGAGTATTTGGCGGCAGGCCTAAAGAGATGGCATGATTCTGCCACGAACCAATAGTGTTCATCGCCACGCGGGCATCGGTAAAACCACGAATATTGTCAAACCACAGCGCTGGCGCACCGTCACCAATGCGTCCGGTCGCATTGGCTGCCGCAGCCAGATCCGGCTCAGCGTTGACTTCTTCACTGATTTTCAGCAATTGTCCCTGGTCGTCCAGCGCCTGTAAAAAGCTGCGCAAATCATCAAATGCCATTATTCATTCTCCTGTGAAAAATTCTGCGCCTGCCGTAAACCCTGCCAGCGACGGGCGTTGGGATGTCCCAGACCAAACTGATCGAGCACACGCGCAACGATATGCTGCGTAATGTCATCGACCGTTTGCGGGTGGTTGTAATACGCGGGCATCGGCGGGACCATCGCCACGCCCATGCGGGAAAGTGCGAGCATGTTTTCCAGATGAATCGTGCTAAGCGGCATTTCACGCGGAACCAGAACCAGCTTGCGCCCTTCTTTCAGCACCACATCAGCAGCGCGCCCCACCAGCCCTTCCGCGTAGCCTGCACGAATACCGGCCAGGGTTTTCATACTGCAGGGGATAATGATCATGCCGTCAGTACGAAACGATCCAGAGGAGATGGTTGCCGACTGGTCCGCCGGGTTGTGGCAATAATCGGCCAACGCAGACACATCACGGACGCTGTACGGCGTTTCCAGTTCAATAGTGGTTTTGGCCCACTTTGACAGCACCAGATGGGTTTCCACCTCGGGCATTTCTCGCAGCGCCTGCAATAGCGACACACCAAGTGGCGCGCCGGTTGCCCCGGTCATTCCGACAATCAGTCTCATTTAGCCTCTCAATTTTTGTTCGTGTACGAACATTTTGGTTAAAATACTCTCACGTAACATTTCGGGCAAGGCCATCGAGCACAGATCGCTAAAGCCGCAATTGTTAAAAAAAGATGCGTAACCCGCTATGATAGAGACTGACAGGAATTCCGGAGCGCTCATGCCGTTACGAAATAAAGCATTTCACCTTTTACGTCAGCTCTTCCAGCAGCATACGTCCCGCTGGCAACATGAATTACCGGACCTGACCAAACCACAGTATGCGGTGATGCGCGCCATTGCTGAACGTCCCGGCATTGAGCAGGTTGACCTGACCGAAGCCGCAGTCTGTACCAAAGCAACCCTTGCGGAAATGCTGAGCCGAATGGAAAAACGGGAGCTGGTCAGGCGTGAACATGACCCGGCAGATAAGCGTCGACGGTTTGTTTATTTGACCGCGCAAGGAGAAGCATTACTGGCCAGCGCAACTCCGTTAGGCGATAGCGTGGATGATGAGTTTCTGGGCAGACTTAGCGAAGAAGAACGCGAGCAGTTCACACGTCTGGTGCGTAAGATGATGAACTAATCTGCCGGATGGCGACATAAATGTCTTATCCGGCCTACAAAGTCCTGCTCCCCGTAGGCCTGATAAACGCAGTGCCATCAGGCAACAAACATAGAAAAAGGCCAGTCCCAATGAGACTGGCCTTTCTTGATAGAACTTGTGCTTACTCGCGGAATAGCGCTTCGATATTCAGTCCCTGAGTCTGCAGGATTTCACGCAGACGACGCAGACCTTCAACCTGAATCTGGCGAACACGTTCACGGGTGAGACCAATTTCACGGCCCACATCTTCCAGTGTCGCAGCTTCGTACCCCAGCAGACCAAAACGACGTGCCAGCACTTCACGCTGTTTGGCGTTCAGTTCGAACAGCCATTTGACGATGCTCTGTTTCATATCATCGTCTTGCGTGGTGTCTTCCGGGCCGTTTTCCTTTTCATCGGCCAGAATATCCAGCAACGCTTTTTCGGAATCGCCACCCAGCGGGGTGTCTACCGAGGTAATACGCTCGTTGAGTCGGAGCATACGGCTGACGTCATCAACCGGTTTATCCAGTTGTTCAGCAATCTCTTCTGCGCTCGGTTCGTGGTCCAGTTTATGCGACAACTCACGCGCGGTACGCAGATAGACGTTCAGCTCTTTTACAATATGAATGAATCGGCAGTCGGATCGTACGGGTTTGGTTCATAATCGCCCGTTCGATCGTCTGGCGGATCCACCAGGTTGCGTATGTTGAGAAGCGGAACCCGCGTTCCGGGTCAAACTTCTCGACTGCACGGATCAGTCCCAGATTGCCCTCTTCAATCAGGTCCAGCAATGCCAGACCACGATTGCCATAACGACGAGCAATTTTCACCACCAGACGCAGGTTACTTTCAATCATGCGACGGCGAGAAGCGACATCCCCACGCAGTGCGCGACGCGCAAAATAAACTTCTTCTTCGGCTGTTAACAGTGGTGAATAACCAATCTCACCAAGGTAAAGCTGAGTCGCGTCCAACACACGCTGTGTGGCCCCCTGCGATAACAGCTCTTCTTCAGCCAGGTCGTTATCACTGGGTTCCTCTTCACTCAAGGCTTTTTCATCAAAAGCCTCTACTCCGTTCTCATCAAATTCCGCATCTTCATTTAAATCATGAACTTTCAGCGTATTCTGACTCATAAAGGTGGCTCCTACCCGTGATCCCTAACGGAACTAGCACGTGAAAGCCTGGTTCCGCCGAATTATCGCTGCGGTAAATAGCGCAGCGGGTTTACGGATTTCCCCTTGTAACGAATTTCAAAATGCAAGCGTGTTGAACTGGTTCCGGTGCTACCCATGGTAGCTATTTTCTGCCCCGCCTTGATTTCTTGTTGTTCCCGGACCAGCATTGTATCGTTATGGGCGTAGGCACTCAGGTAATCATCGTTGTGTTTGATGATAATAAGATTACCGTAACCGCGCAGTGCGTTACCGGCATATACGACGCGTCCATCTGCGGTCGCGACAATAGCCTGTCCTTTACTGCCTGCAATATCGATCCCTTTATTGCCACCTTCAGTAGCCGCGAAGTTTTCGATTACTTTGCCGTCAGTCGGCCAGCGCCAGGTAGAGATTGGCGAGCTGGTTGACGTTGAGCTTGCAGTTGATTCGGTTGCGCTAACTGCTGGAGCCGTTACAGGCGCTGTGACAACGGTCCCAGCAGGCTTGTTGTTCGGCAACATTTTATTAGCACTTTGTTCACCTGAATCCTCAGAATACGTAATTGTTGGTTTCGAAGCAACAGCAACGGTGGAATTTTGTGCAGGGTTGGTCACAACTCCTTGCTGTGCTGCATCCGCCTGGGTGATGGCATTCCCACCAGTAATCGGTGTACCCGACGCGTTGCCCACTTGCAGAGTTTGACCGACATTCAGGCCATACGGGGCCGGAACGTTATTGCGTTGTGCGAGATCACGGAAATCGTTCCCGGTAATCCAGGCGATATAGAAAAGGGTATCGCCTTTCTTAACAGTATAGGTACTGCCGCCCGTATAGCTACCTTTCGGAATGTTCCCATACTTACGGTTGTACACAATACGACCGTTTTCCATCTGCACAGGCTGTTCCGCAACAGGCTGGATCTGTGTTGACTGTGTGGTCGGACGCTGCACCGGCTGGATCTGTGGCGTTTGCTGTACTGTCGACGTCGAGCCCATTTTTGGTGGAGGCGTAATCAGCATGCCGGAATTGGTGTTCGTTGATGCACCGCCATCAACGGAACTGACCGGTGCAGGTGGATTCGAGGTATTTGAACAACCTGCCAGCCATAATGAAACCAGTGACAATGCCGCAATGCGGCGAACGGTAAATTTGTGGCTTCCCGCGCTCATTTATCCCCCAGGAAAATTTGGTTAAAACCAGTGACGTAATCACCGTGCAAGGCATCGGACTGGGCACTGGAAACGTGACCACGATACGCTTACTAATTCCAGAATATCCAGGAAAACTCCAGGTATTCAGAGCCAGTATCTACGCAAGCTCCCCTTTTACTAAGGGAACGAAACGTACGGCCTCCACGGTATCGATAATAAATTCGCCTCCCCGACGACGCACCCGTTTCAGAAACTGGTGCTCGTCGCCCACGGGTAAGACGAGAATACCGCCTTCATCCAACTGCATCATCAATGCGGTTGGGATCTCAGGCGGCGCTGCCGTAACAATGATAGCGTCAAACGGGGCTCGCGCTTGCCAGCCCTGCCATCCATCACCATGACGGGTAGAAACATTATGTAAATCAAGCTGTTTAAGTCGACGACGCGCCTGCCACTGCAAACCTTTAATGCGCTCAACAGAGCACACATGATGCACCAGGTGCGCCAGAATCGCCGTTTGGTAGCCAGAGCCGGTACCAATTTCCAGCACCCGGGACTGCGGCGTTAACTCAAGCAGCTCGGTCATCCGCGCAACCATATAGGGCTGCGAAATCGTCTGCCCCTGACCAATCGGCAGAGCAATATTGTCCCAGGCCTTATGTTCAAACGCCTCATCAATGAATTTTTCACGCGGCACGGCGGCAAGTGCATCGAGAACAAGCTCATCTCTGATGCCCTGCGCACGTAATTGTTCAAGAAGAGTGTGTACGCGTCTGCTTACCATTGCGTGTCGGCTCCCACGCTGTCTAACCAGTCAGAAACAACTTCATGCGCGCCGTAGGCGGTTAAATCGACATGCAGCGGCGTAATGGAAACATAGCCTTCATCGACGGCGGCAAAATCTGTATCCGGTCCGGCGTCGCACTTTTCGCCCGGCGGCCCGATCCAGTACAGCGTATTACCGCGCGGGTCCTGCTGTGGGATCACCTGATCCGCAGGATGGCGGCTACCGCAGCGAGTAACGCGGATACCTTTAATCTGATCCAGCGGTAAATCCGGCACGTTGATATTCAAAATGCGCCCGGTGCGCAGCGGTTCGCGACTCAGCGCCCGTAAGATACGGCAAGTTACTGCGGCAGCAGTATCGTAGTGTTTATGCCCATCAAGTGAGACCGCCAGCGCAGGAAAGCCCAGGTGACGACCTTCCATCGCCGCCGCAACGGTACCGGAATAGATAACATCATCGCCCAGATTAGGACCTGCGTTAATACCAGACACGACAATGTCCGGACGCGGACGCATTAATGCGTTCACGCCCAGATAGACGCAATCGGTAGGTGTACCCATTTGTACGGCGATATCACCGTTTTCATAGGTGAACGTGCGAAGTGAGGATTCCAGCGTCAGCGAGTTAGACGCGCCACTGCGGTTACGATCCGGGGCAACCACCTGTACGTCAGCAAACTCACGCAGCGCTTTCGCCAGCGTTTGTATACCGGGTGCGTGGACCCCATCATCGTTACTCAGCAATATACGCATAATCACCCATTGTGTTAATAAGTTCCCTTACAACACTGGTGGCGAAGCTACCTGCCGGTAGCCAGAAACGTAACTCAACGGTTACGTCATCCCACCAGTTCCAGCTTAATTGTTGTGGATACAGCAACATAGCACGACGCGATGCGTCGACTTTCTCGCGCAACAACAGCGACTGCAGCGCGGTTTCATCAGCAATAGCGGCTTCTTCAAACGCCAGCGCGTCGCGCTGAGTTCCCCACTCACCGCTGCCCGGTAATGCCGCTGTAATCATCAATTCTTTATCATCGACGCGACGCTGTAATTCGGTCTGTTCTTCCTGCGTGGCGACAAACCAACTTCCGCGTCCCGACAATTGTAGCGCATCGCCGTCAACAACTTGATTAAAGTCTGTTTTTTTCAAGCGTTCACTGACTATCTGATTAAACAACGCGCTACGGGCCGCCGACAACCAAAAACTGCGCTTATTGCGATCGCGCACCGGCGCATCGCTTTGCGCCCAGCGCAGCGCCCCTTGCAGGTTGCTGCCGCCAATACCAAAACGCTGAGCGCCAAAATAGTTCGGTACGCCGCGCTCGCTAATCGCCTGCAAACGCGCTTCAACGTCATTTCGCTGGCTCACTTCACGCAACACCAGCGTAAATTCGTTACCTTTCAGCGCCCCTAAACGCAGCTTACGCTTGTGGCGCGCGTACTCCAGCACTTTACAGCCTTCGAGTTCAAATTTGCTTAAATCAGGCATTGCATTGCCCGGCACGCGCGCGCACAGCCACTGTTCCGTGACTGCATGCTTGTCTTTCTGGCCAGCAAAGCTCACTTCACGGGCGTGAATTTTCAGGAACTTCGCCAGCGCGTCAGCCACAAAACGGGTATTACAGTCGTTTTTCAGGATACGCACCAAAATGTGCTCGCCTTCGCCATCCGGTTCGAAGCCTAAATCTTCGACGACGACAAAGTCTTCCGGATTCGCTTTCAGAACGCCATGGCCTTGTGGTTTGCCATGGAGATACGTCAGATCTTCAAACGCAGTCATTTCGTTGCCTTAATGAGTAACGCCACCGCTTCACAGGCAATCCCTTCCCCACGCCCGGTAAAACCGAGTTTTTCCGTGGTGGTCGCTTTCACGTTAACATCATCCATATGGCAGCCGAGATCTTCGGCAATAAACACGCGCATTTGCGGAATGTGCGGCAGCATCTTCGGCGCCTGAGCAATAATCGTCACATCCACATTACCAAGCGTATAGCCTTTGGCCTGAATACGCCGCCAGGCTTCTCGCAATAATTCACGACTATCTGCACCTTTAAAGGCCGGGTCGGTGTCCGGGAAGAGTTTACCGATATCCCCCAGCGCAGCCGCGCCCAGCAGTGCATCGGTTAACGCGTGTAACGCCACGTCGCCATCAGAATGCGCCAGCAATCCTTTTTCATACGGGATGCGCACACCACCAATGATAATTGGGCCAACTCCGCCAAAAGCGTGTACGTCGAAACCGTGTCCAATTCGCATTATGCCTTCTCCTGATATACACAACATCCTCCAGGCAGCCTGAAGAATGATGTATCTAGATAGTTCGGGTCAGATAAAATTCCGCCAGCGCCAGGTCTTCCGGGCGGGTGACTTTAATGTTGTCAGCGCGTCCTTCGACCAGCAGCGGATGAAAACCGCAATATTCAAGCGCCGAGGCTTCGTCCGTAATGGTTGCGCCTTCGTTTAGCGCACGGGTCAGACAGTCATGCAACAGCTCGCGAGGGAAAAACTGCGGCGTCAACGCATGCCATAAATCGGTGCGATCGACCGTATGGGCGATGTCTGTTCGGCCCGGCTCCGCGCGTTTCATCGTGTCGCGCACTGGCGCGGCAAGGATCCCACCGATGCGGCTGGTTTCACTTATTGCCAGCAAACGAGATAAATCTTCCTGATGCAGGCACGGACGCGCGGCATCATGTACCAGTACCCAACTGGCCTCACCTGCGGCTTGCAAACCGGCAAGGACAGAATCGGCACGCTCGTTGCCACCATCCACCACGGTAATTTGCGGGTGCGCTGCGAGTGGAAGTTGGGCAAAGCGACTGTCGCCTGGGCTAATAGCGATGACGACTCGCGTCACCCGGGGATGAGCCAGCAGCGCATCAACCGAGTGTTCGAGAATGGTTTTATTGCCAATAGAGAGGTACTGCTTAGGACACTCTGTTTGCATTCGGCGGCCAAACCCGGCAGCCGGCACCACGGCGCAAACGTCCATTAAAGTGGCTGCCATGTTAAATCCCTGGACGGTTTATCGATTGTTTTGCCCTGCAGTCTGAGCGCGTTTAGACGCGTCAGGCACCAGACGATAAAAGGTTTCGCCTGGCTTAGTCATACTGAGTTCGTTACGCGCGCGCTCTTCGATAGCCTCTTGCCCGCCATTGAGATCGTCAATTTCGGCAAAAAGCTGATCGTTACGCGCTTTCAGTTTCGCGTTTGTAGCTTGCTGCGCCGCAACATCATCGTTGACGCGACTATAGTCATGTATGCCGTTCTTACCGAACCACAGCGAATACTGTAGCCAGACTAATAAAGCCAGCAACAGCAACGTAAGTTTACCCATCCTGCCCCCTGAAAAACGGCATCAACATCCCATAAACTCCGCTGACAACTTTACATCAACGGACGGGAATGCCGCGACAACGCGGGCAAATGTACCACATTTGCCCGTTGTTACGTATACCCCATGTAAGGAGAACATAATCTCATTGTTGGTTACGGTTTGAATTATGGCCAGACAGTGAACAACAGCGGCGATCGCGTGAAAGGACGTATGCCTAACCCAGTAGCCACAGGAACAGTGCGCCAAACATTGCGCCAACCACCAGCAGGGTACAGGCAATACTCAGCAGCAATCTCCCCTTCAATAGCGAATGCAGGGCAATACCCGCGACAATCGCCACGGGCAACAACGCGAGGAAAAAGGGCCAGGTATAGAGGAAGAAAAACAGTGTGTTAGGGCCATACATCAGACATGGGAATCCCAGCGCCAGCAACCACGCGACAAAACCGACCACGGCTCCTGGGAGTGACCAGGTAGTTTCGTCGTCGGCAGCGAAGGTATCTGACTCTGTAATAGTAATGTTATGGCTGTTACGCATATCTAATCCTGTGACCGTGACTGACCGGGCATGCAAGCTCGGGTGTCTCAGGATCTGATAATATCTTCCTGCCTCAGCAGGTCTAATAATTGAGGAACCAAATTTGTTACCAATTGTTCACCATCAAGATGAATCTCTGGCGATTCAGGCGCTTCGTAAACCGAGTCAATTCCGGTGAAATTGCGCAACTCCCCCGCTCGCGCTTTTTTATACAGCCCTTTTGGATCGCGAGCTTCGCACGTTGCTAATGGCGTATCGACAAAAACCTCAATAAAACGCCCTTGGCCCACGCGCTCGCGAACCATTTTTCGCTCGGTGCGATGTGGAGAGATAAACGCAGTCAACACCACCAGGCCGGCATCGACCATCAGGTTAGCCACTTCACCAACCCGACGAATATTCTCCTTGCGATCGGCATCGCTAAACCCAAGATCGCTGCACAGACCGTGACGCACGTTATCGCCATCCAGCAGATAGGTGCTCACCCCTAGCTTATGCAGCGCTTCTTCCAGCGCCCCTGCTACCGTGGATTTACCGGAACCTGACAGCCCGGTAAACCACAGCACAACACCACGATGACCGTGGCGTTGTTCCCGCTGTTGCGGTGTAACAGGATGGGCATGCCAGACGACGTTTTCGTCATGCAGCGCCATTATTTTCCTCCCAGCAGATCGCGCGCACCCCAGTGTGGGAAGTGGCGACGCACCAGTGCATTAAGCTCCAGCTCAAACGCGCTGAACTGAGAAGCTGTGGCAAGCTCCTGGACGATTGGCTCACGCACCAGTCCCGCGCCAACGGTAACGTTGGTCAGGCGGTCAATGATAATCAGCCCGCCCGTAACTGGATTCTGCTGATAGGTATCCAGCACCAGCGGCTCATCAAAAGTCAGATTAACCAGACCGATGCCATTCAGCGGTAGCGCTTCAACGTCACGTTGGGTCAGGTTATTAATATCGACCTGATACTGCACGCTATCAACGCGTGCGCGGGTCTTCTTACCTGCGACTTTTATGTCGTAGCTCTGCCCTGGCGACAACGGTTGTTCCGCCATCCACACCACATCAACAGCTGCGCTTTGTACTGTCGGCAGCGTTTCACCGGCATCAAGTAACAGGTCGCCCCGGCTAATATCGATCTCATCTTTCAGCACCAGGGTGATCGCTTCACCCGCATGCGCTTCCTGTAAATCGCCATCAAAGGTTACGATCCGCGCCACGCTTGACTCAACGCCGGACGGCAGCACTTTGACGCGCTGTCCGACCTTCACGCTACCGGAGGCCAGCGTTCCGGCATAACCACGGAAATCCAGATTCGGTCGGTTCACATACTGCACCGGGAAGCGCATCGGCTGAGTATCAACAATGCGCTGGATCTCAACGGTTTCCAGCACTTCCAGCAGCGTCGGACCGCTGTACCACGGCATACTGGCGCTTTGCGAAGCCACGTTGTCGCCTTCCAGCGCAGAGAGCGGCACAAACCGGATATCCAGGTTGCCCGGCAGTTGTTCAGCAAAAGTAAGATAGTCTTCACGAATGCGGTTAAATGTCTCTTCGCTAAAGTCCACCAGATCCATTTTGTTGATCGCCACCACCAGGTGTTTGATCCCAAGCAGCGTGGAGATAAAGCTATGACGACGAGTCTGATCCAGCACGCCTTTACGCGCATCGATCAGTAGGATCGCCAGGTCGCAGGTCGACGCACCGGTCGCCATGTTACGGGTGTACTGCTCATGCCCGGGAGTGTCCGCAATAATAAATTTACGCTTCTCGGTAGAGAAATAACGATACGCCACGTCGATGGTGATGCCCTGCTCGCGCTCGGCCTGCAAGCCGTCAACCAATAACGCCAGATCAAGCTTTTCGCCCTGAGTGCCGTGACGTTTACTGTCATTGTGCAGCGATGAAAGCTGGTCTTCATAAATCTGACGCGTGTCGTGCAGCAGGCGGCCAATCAGGGTACTTTTCCCATCATCCACGCTACCGCAGGTTAAAAAGCGCAGCAGACTTTTGTGTTGCTGGGCAACCATCCAGGCTTCAACGCCGCCTTCATTAGCAATTTGTTGTGCAAGTGTCGTGTTCATGGCGGCTCCTTAGAAATACCCCTGACGTTTCTTCAGCTCCATGGAGCCCGCCTGGTCGCGGTCAATCACGCGGCCCTGACGTTCACTGGTGGTTGAAACCAGCATCTCTTCGATGATTTCCGGCAGCGTCTGCGCATTCGACTCCACCGCGCCTGTCAGCGGCCAGCAACCGAGCGTACGGAAACGCACCATGCGTTTTTTAATCACTTCACCGGGTTGCAGATCGATTCTGTCGTCATCAATCATCATCAGCATGCCGTCGCGTTCCAGCACCGGACGCTCCGCCGCCAGATACAGCGGCACGATATCGATATTTTCCAGCCAGATGTACTGCCAGATATCCTGTTCAGTCCAGTTAGAGAGCGGGAAGACGCGAATACTTTCGCCTTTGTTAATCTGCCCGTTGTAGTTGTGCCACAGCTCCGGGCGCTGATTTTTAGGATCCCAGCGATGAAAACGATCGCGGAAAGAGTAAATACGCTCTTTGGCACGCGATTTCTCTTCGTCACGACGAGCACCGCCAAACGCGGCATCGAAACCGTATTTATTCAGTGCCTGCTTCAGCCCTTCAGTTTTCATAATGTCGGTATGCTTGGCGCTACCGTGGACAAACGGGTTGATACCCATCGCCACCCCTTCCGGGTTTTTATGCACCAGCAGTTCGCAGCCGTAGGCTTTCGCCGTGCGGTCACGAAACTCGTACATTTCGCTGAATTTCCAGCCGGTATCAACGTGCAGCAATGGGAACGGCAGCGTGCCCGGATAAAACGCTTTACGCGCCAGATGCAGCATTACGCTGGAATCTTTGCCGATGGAATACATCATCACCGGATTAGAAAACTCGGCGGCCACCTCACGAATGATATGGATGCTTTCCGCTTCCAGTTGCCGCAGGTGGGTAAGTCGTTTTTGATCCATAACCGTTCCTATGTAATGCCGTTATTTTGCTAACGATGCTCAGATAACCTGACTATAGGGAGGGCAAGAGGGCGAATGAAATTACGAATTGGAATGAGTAGTTCCTCAAAGGAATAACGATCCGGAAAAGCAAATATCAAAAAGTGCTTAAGCTACCGGAATTCGGGCATTTAGGAGCAAATGAAATTGTTTTACCTCGATCACGGTTTCATACTAGCGGCTGAAAATTTCTGCTTGGTATTTAAGGACTCATCATGTTTCTCGCATTGCGCCACCTTCTTGCAGCCATGGCGCTCGGCGCGTGCTTCATCCTTCCCGCACAGGCAACATCTTCGAAGCCCGGAGATATCGCAAATACCCAGGCTCGATATATCGCAACGTTTTTCCCAGGCCGCGTGACGGGATCTCCGGCAGAAATGTTGTCTGCTGATTATATACGTCAACAATTTCAGCAGATGGGTTATAGCAGCGATATTCGGACGTTTAATAGCCGTTATGTTTATACCGCCAAAGATAACCGTAAAAACTGGCATAACGTAACGGGAAGCACCGTTATTGCTGCACATGAAGGCAAAGCGCCGCAGCAGATTATTATTATGGCGCACCTCGACACCTACGCCGCACAAAGCGACGCCGACTCCGATGCCAATCTGGGTGGATTAACCCTGCAAGGTATCGATGACAACGCCGCAGGTGTTGGCGTAATGCTGGAACTGGCGGAAAAACTCAAAAACGTGCCGACGCAGTACGGTATTCGATTTATCGCCACCAGCGGCGAGGAAGAAGGCAAACTGGGCGCGGAGAACATCCTGAAGCGAATGAGCGCCGCCGAGAAGAAAAACACACTGCTGGTTATCAACCTCGATAACCTGATCGTCGGCGATAAGCTCTATTTCAATAGCGGTAAGAAAACCCCGGAAGCGGTGCGAAAACTGACGCGCGACCGGGCACTGGCTATCGCGCACAGCCGCGGTATCGTTGCCAGCACCAATCCAGGTTTGAACAAAGACTATCCGAAAGGCACTGGATGTTGTAACGATGCAGAGGTCTTCGACAACGCGGGGATTGCCGTTCTTTCAGTTGAAGCGACCAACTGGAACCTGGGCAAGAAAGATGGCTATCAGCAGCGCGCCAAAAGCGCCTCATTCCCGGCAGGCAACAGCTGGCACGATGTGCGACTGGATAACCAGCAGCACATTGATAAAGCGTTACCGGGCCGGATAGAGCACCGTAGCCGCGACGTGGTACGCATTATGCTGCCACTGGTAAAAGAACTGGCAAAAGCGGGTAAATCCTGAAGAAGAGATCCGGTAGGATGTAAATCTTACCGGCCCCCTTTCCTGTTACCCTTCGTGCAGTCCGCACTCGCGCTTCAATCCGAAGAAACGCGTCTCTTCTTCCGCCATACCCGGCTCCCATTTGCGGGTGGTGTGGGTATCGCCTACCGACAGATAGCCCTGATCCCACAACGGATGGTATTTCAAACCGTATTTTTGCAGATACTGGTAAACCGTACGGTTATCCCAGTCGATGATCGGCAGAACTTTAAACACGCCGCGCTGGATAGCCAGCACCGGCAAATGCGCACGACTGCCCGATTGCTCTCGACGCAGACCGGCAAACCAGGTTTGCGCGTTCAGCTCCTGCAGCGCCCGGTTCATCGGCTCGACTTTGTTGATGTCATTGTATTTTTCAATGCCTTCAACGCCCTGCTCCCACAGTTTGCCGTAGCGCGCTTCTTGCCAGGCCGCACTTTCCTTTGCCCGGTAGACTTGCAGATTAAGATTAAGCTTGTCCGTTAACTCATCAATAAACTGATAGGTTTCCGGGAACAGGTAGCCAGTATCGGTGAGGATCACCGGGATATCTGGGCGAACCTGATTTACCAGATGCAGGCTCACTGCCGCCTGGATACCAAAACTTGATGACAGTACATATTCACCAGGCAGGTTTTCCAGCGCCCACGCTACACGATCCTCGGCGCTCAATTTTTCCAGTTGGTCGTTGGTTTGTGCCAACGCCATAACGCGTTCAACTTTCGGCAGTTCGTTCAACGCGTTGAGATCGAGTTTGGACATAAGTTCCTCACTGTTTGCCTTGCCTGATGGCGCTGCGCTTATCAGGCCTACCGATTCAGCAGACCCGATAAGTCAATTTCACATTATTCCCAGAAATCCCGGGCGGGATCGAGCACCGGGCGAATAATGCCCGCACGCACCGTAAAGTCACCGAAGCCTTCACCCGCTTCGCGCTCTTTCGCCCAGCGCCCAATCAGTTCATCCAGCGATGCCAGAATTTCCGGCTCGGTGATGTTCTCTTTAAACATCCGGGGAATGCGAGTTCCGATACGGTTGCCCCCTAAATGGAGGTTGTAACGCCCGGGTGCTTTACCCACCAGACCAACTTCCGCCAGCATCGCACGACCACAACCGTTCGGGCAGCCGGTCACACGCATGACAATGTTTTCATCACTCAGGCTGTGCTTCGCCATCAGCGTGTCAATGTTGTCGATAAACGTTGGCAGGAAGCGCTCGGCTTCCGCCATCGCCAGCGGACAGGTCGGGAACGAGACGCAGGCCATCGAGTTTTCACGCTGCGGAGTGACCGCGTTCATTAAGCCACTCTTCTGCGCAATCTTCTCGATCTTCGCCTTTTCACTCTCAGGAACACCGGCAATGATCAGGTTCTGGTTCGCGGTAATGCGGAACTCACCTTTGTGGATCTTCGCGATCTCAAGCAGACCGGTTTTCAGCGGTCGGCCCGGATAATCGAGGATACGGCCGTTTTCAATAAACAACGTCAGATGCCATTTATTGTCGATCCCTTTCACCCAACCGATACGATCGCCGCGACCGGTAAACTCGTACGGACGGATCGGCTCAAATTTGATCCCCGCCCGGCGCTCAACTTCAGCTTTAAAGGTCTCAACGCCTACGCGTTCCAGCGTGTATTTGGTTTTCGCGTTTTTACGATCGGTACGGTTACCCCAGTCACGCTGCGTGGTCACCACAGCCTCCGCCACGGCCAGCGTATGCTCTAGCGGCAGATAGCCGAATTCGCTTGCCGTACGGGCGTAGGTTTTCTTGTTACCGTGCTCGATGGACAGACCGCCGCCGACCAGCAGGTTGAAGCCCACCAGCTTGCCGTTTTCCGCAATCGCCACAAAGTTCATGTCGTTGGCGTGCAGATCGATGTCGTTCTGCGGTGGGATCACGACCGTGGTTTTAAACTTACGCGGCAGATAGGTTTGACCGAGGATCGGCTCTTCGTCGGTGGTCGCGACTTTTTCCTGATCCAGCCAGATCTCTGCATAGGCGCGGGTACGCGGCAGCAGATGTTCGGAGATCTTTTTCGCCCACTCGTAGGCTTCGGCGTGCAGCTCAGATTCATACGGGTTGGAGGTGCACAGCACGTTACGGTTCATGTCGTTGGCGGTCGCCAGAGCGTCAAGCCCGACTGAATGCAGCATCTGGTGTACCGGCTTAACATTCTTCTTCAGAATGCCGTGAAACTGGAAGGTCTGACGGTTGGTCAGACGAATGCTGCCGTATATGGTGTTGTCATGGGCGAACTTGTCGATCGCCTGCCACTGTTTGGTGGTGATCACCCCACCCGGCAGACGACAGCGCAGCAGCATCGCATGACGCGGCTCCAGCTTTTGCTCGGCACGTTCGGCGCGGATATCGCGGTCGTCCTGCTGGTACATACCGTGAAAACGGATCAGCAGGAAGTTGTCGCCTTTAAACCCGCCGGTCAGGCCGTCGTTTAAATCTTCGGCAATGGTACCGCGCAGATAGTTGCTTTCCAGCTTCATACGCTCAGCGTCGGACAGTTTGCCTTCGACCACCAATGGTCCTGGATGTTTTTCGCTCATTAGTAGACATCTCGCTGATAACGGCGCTCAATGCGCAGCTCACTTAAAAATTCATCCGCCGCTTCGATATCCATACCACCGAATTCGGCAATCACTTCCAACAACGCCTGCTCAACGTCTTTCGCCATGCGATTGGCGTCGCCACAGACATAAATGTGCGCACCGTCGTTAATCCAGCGCCACAGTTCCGCGCCCTGTTGGCGAAGTTTATCTTGTACGTAGACTTTTTCTTTTTGATCGCGGGACCAGGCGAGATCGATACGGCTCAGTACGCCCTCTTTGACGTAACGCTGCCATTCCACCTGATACAGGAAATCTTCGGTAAAGTGTGGGTTACCAAAAAACAGCCAGTTTTTGCCTTCGGCTCCGTCAGCCGCACGTTGCTGCATGAATGCACGGAACGGCGCAATCCCCGTACCCGGTCCAATCATAATTACCGGCGTCTGCGGGTTCGCCGGCAGACGGAAGTTGTCGTTGTGTTCAATGAACACGCGAACTTCACCTTCTTCTTCCACGCGGTCGGCGAGGAAACTGGAAGCACCACCAGCACGGGCGCGACCTTCTATCTCATAACGCACCACGCCCACGGTGACGTGCACTTCGCTTTCCACTTCCGCCTGGGAAGAAGCAATGGAGTACAAACGCGGCGTCAGCGGACGCAGAAGATCAACTAACGCCTGAGCATCCAGTTGTGCCGGAGAGAAGCGCACCATATCGACGATGGGCGTGGTTGCGGCGTAATGCTGCAACTGTGCTTTGTCACCCACTAACGGCAGCAAAGTTTCGCTGCGGGTTAAGGTGGCATAGTTCTCTACGATATTGCCGGTGTTAACCGTCAGCTCGAAATGCCACTGCAACGCTTCAGCGAGCGACAGGGTTTTTCCTTCAACCGTGACCGGCTCATCACCTTTCAGCCACAGCAGTTCAACCAGTTCTTTAACCAGAGCCGGGTCATTCTGATACCAGACGCCCAGCGCATCGCCCGGCTGATAACGCAGGCCGGAATCGCCTAAATCAATTTCAATATGGCGCACGTCTTTTTCAGAGTCGCGGCCGGTAATTTTCTGATTCACCGCAAGCGACGCCGTCAGCGGCGCTTCTTTGGTGTATGGGCTGGTGTGTACTTCATTTACTGCACCGCTCGCGGCAACTTGCACAGATGGTGCCGCAGGCGCACGCGCTTTCAGAACATCAACGAGGCGAGCACGCCACTGCGTGGCGGCGGCCTGGTATTCGACGTCGGCATCTACACGATCGAGCAGACGTTCACCGCCCAGCTCAGCCAGTTTCGCATCGAAGTCTTTTCCTGCCTGGCAGAAAAACTCATAAGAGGTGTCGCCAAGACCAAACACGGCAAAAGCGGTGTTATCAAGCTTCGGCGCTTTTTTCGAGAACAGGAATTTATGCAACGCCACGGCTTCTTCCGCCGGTTCACCTTCCCCTTGCGTCGACGCCACCACGATCAGCAGTTTTTCATTGGCGATTTGTTTGAATTTATAGTCGCCAGCGTTGATGAGAGTAACGTTGAGCTTCGCGGCGATCAGATCATCGCGCAGGGCTTCCGCCACACGTCGCGCATTACCGGTTTGCGAGGCGGAGATAAGCGTAATGCCGGGCATTTCAGCGACAGGCGCAGGCGCCACCGCGTTGCTGCCAGGCTGCTGATTCAGCACGCCCCAAAAATAGCCAGAAACCCACGCAAGCTGTGCGGGAGTGAAATCGGTCGTGGCCGCCTGAAGGCGTGCCAGTTGCTCCGGGTTTAGCGGTAGCAAAGCGGAAGGTGGGGCCTGTGTCGTCATGCGTTGTCATGTTCCAGTAAGCAAAGCGGATTTCAGCAATAAAACCCAAACTGAAGATAAGGTTAACGGCGGGGATAGTAACAATTAAAGAAGGGATGGAAATAACAAATAACCAAATGGACTAACCTGTTTTAGTTATAGTTATTAACTGCAAAACAGATTATATAACTATTTGATATATAAATAATTAACCAATATTGGTTGTATGAATATGTAGCTTTGGTACTGAGCATCCTTTTATACACTAAATAATTTAAGATGCATCGAGGCGGCAACTGAGCAAGTCCCCAGGAGCTTACATGAGTAAGTGACTGGGGCGAGCAAAGGCAGCCAACAAAGAAGCAGCTTAAAGAATGACGTGTATAAATAATGATAAAATTTGCTCTTTACGGTACCCTACCGCGGTTTTTCGCATTCTTGAGAGTAAAAAATGTCCACCACCTTGTTTAAAGATTTCACCTTCGAAGCCGCTCACCACCTGCCGCATGTACCGGAAGGGCATAAGTGTGGCCGCCTGCATGGTCACTCATTTATGGTGCGTCTTGAAATTACCGGTGAAGTCGATCCGCATACCGGTTGGATCATGGATTTTGCTGAGTTAAAAGCCGCGTTTAAGCCGACTTACGACAGACTCGATCACTACTATTTAAACGATATTCCTGGCTTAGAAAATCCAACCAGCGAAGTGCTGGCCAAATGGATTTGGGATCAGGTTAAACCTGTGGTCCCTCTGCTGAGTGCCGTAATGGTGAAAGAGACCTGCACAGCGGGCTGCGTATACCGCGGCGAGTGATTATAGGCTTGCCGGATGGCAATGCGTCTTATCCGGCCTGCAACGAGCAACAACCTCTGGCCGGGTAAGCGAAACGCCCCCGGCACAGTTATCAGGCAATATTCAGATATTTATGGGTTTGCATCGACAGACGCCAGTTTCGCGCAATACAGGTATCAATGCACAAACGCGTCGCATCCTCTTTCTGGCTGATTGGCTGTAAGGCGATGATTCGCGGTTTGTCGTCACTCAACGTCGCCAGCAGTTCATCCAGCGCTTCAATATCGCGAACGCGACCAACCGGATGCTTGATTTCATTCGCGCGCTCCAGCGCCTGCGACAGCACATCATAACCACCGCGCATATTCACCTTCGGCGATACGGTCACCCAGGTATTCGGCGTACAGCGTACTTCGTGCGTGCCGCTGGTCTCAATCTGGCAGCTAAAGCCGTTCTTTTCCAGCAGGTCAGTCAGCGGCATCAGGTCATGAATGCAGGGCTCGCCACCGGTGATCACCACGTGACGGGCGGTATAGCCCTGACGCGAAATGACCGCCAGCAGATCTTCGCTGCTCGCAGCACCCCATTTATCGCTTTCTTTGGTCTTGGCCAGGATGCTGTACAGGGAGACTTCCCGATCCTCAAGCTTATCCCAGGTGTGTTTGGTATCGCACCAGGCACAGCCAACCGGGCATCCCTGTAAACGAATAAAAATGGCGGGGACGCCGGTAAAGTAACCCTCACCTTGCAGGGTCTGGAACATCTCGTTAATCGGGTACTGCATAGCGCTCTCAATATGGGGATAAACGATAATTATCGCAGATCCCCGCCAAAGTATCATGCCCCATCGATGCTTTACGAGGCGATCGCTGCGACAAAGCGTGCCGTTATCTGCTGCGGACGCGTGATAGCCCCACCAACCACCACGGTATGGGCACCTAATGCCAGGCATCGTGCAGCACGTTCAGGAGTATCAACGTTCCCTTCCGCCACAACCGGTACGCTAACCGCAGCCAACACATCACGTAAAAAACCGCAGTCGTTTTCCGCCAGCACATGCCCGGCAGTGTCAGCGGTATAGCCGTAGAGCGTAGTGCCCACACAGTCAAAACCCAGGCGCTCAGCGGTCACCGCTTCGTCTACGGTGGCAATATCCGCCATCAGCAGTACGGACGGATAGCGAGCACGGATCTGCGTAACCAGTTCTTCCAGCGTTTGCCCACCGGGGCGCGGGCGCGCTGTCGCATCCAGAGCAATAATTTCCGGCTCAACGGTCATCAGTTCATCGACTTCCTGCAAAGTGGCCGTGATAAACACATCGCTTCCCGGATAATCACGCTTGATAATCCCAATCACCGGCAGGGAGACGCTCTCTTTGATCGCGCGAATGTCCACCACGCTGTTCGCACGAATACCTACCGCACCGCCCTGCGCTGCCGCCAGCGCCATACGTGACATAATAAACGGGCTGTGCAGAGGTTCATTTTCCAGCGCCTGACAGGAAACAATTAATTTACCTTTCAGGGAATCCAGTACAGTTTTCATTACGATAATATCTCTTCGACTTCGTTTTTAATGATGGTGACATGCGGGCCATAAATCACCTGAACCCCGTTGGCGCGAATAATTACGCCACGGGCCCCGGTCGCTTTCAGCGCCGCTTCATCGACCTTGCTGCTCTCTTTCACCGTCACGCGCAGGCGTGTGGCACAACAATCCACCTCTTCCAGATTCTCTTTGCCTCCCAGCCCGGCGATCACTGCCGCTGCTCGCTCACTCTGCGGCAGGCCGGATTCAGTCGGCGCTGCGTTTTCACGACCTGGTGTCAACCAGTTAAAGCGGTTAATCAAATAGCGGAAGGTGAAGTAGTAAAGGAAGAACCACGGGATCCCCACCATGGGAACGTACATCCAGTTGGTTTTAGCTTCCCCCTGTAGCACGCCGAAAAGGAGGAAATCGATAAGCCCACCCGAAAAGGTTTGCCCGATGGTGATATGTAAAATATGCGCCATCATAAACGCCAGACCATCGAAGAAGGCGTGAATGACGTATAACACGGGTGCGACAAACAGGAAGGAGAACTCGATAGGCTCAGTGATACCTGTCAGGAAAGAGGTCAGGGCTGCTGATAACAGCAGACCAGCGACAAGTTTTCTGTTCTCAGGCTTGGCGGTGTGGTACATCGCCAGACATGCGCCAAGCAGGCCAAACATCATGGTGATGAAGCGCCCGGACATAAAGCGCGAGGTGCCCGCATAGAACTGCTGCGTATTCGGATCGGCAAGTTGCGCGAAGAAAATACGCTGCGTACCTTCAACTAACTGGCCGTTGACGATTTCACTACCGCCAAGCGCTGTCGTCCAGAACGGCAAATAAAAGATATGGTGTAAACCCAGTGGGCCAAGCATACGCAGGATGAAGCCGTACAACAGCGTCCCCAGATAGCCTGTCGCATCCACCAGACCACCCAGTCCAAAAATGAGTTTCTGGAAATGCGGCCAAACCACCGTCATGACCGCACCCACGACAATCGCGGCAAGGGAGCTAATAATCGGTACAAAGCGCGAACCGCTGAAGAAACCAAGGAACTGAGGTAATGAGACTTTATTGAAACGGCTATGCAGCGCGCAGGTGACAAGCCCAATCACTACCCCACCGAACACACCCGTTTCCAGCGTCTGAATACCCAGCGTCATCCCCTGGCCTACGGCACCGGGATTCTCGTGTGCCAGCGTTCCGTTGAGCGTCAATAAAGCGTTGATGGTGGCGTTCATCACCAGAAATGCCAGCAATGCCGCAAGCCCAGCGGTGCCTTTATCCGTTTTCGCCAGTCCTACTGCGACACCTACTGCAAAGAGCACCGACAGGTTGGCAAACACAATAGAACCTGCGCTGGTCATGATCGTGAAGATTGCCTGTAACCAGTCAACGTCCAAAAACGGATAAGCAGTCAATGTGTTTGGATTCGACAGCGCGCCGCCAATCCCTAACAACAGCCCCGCAGCGGGCAGTACCGCAATCGGCAGCATGAACGATTTGCCGAACCGCTGCGCCTTTTCGAACCATGCGCCCGATGAAGCGCCGCTAAACATTTGCATCATTTTTTCATCTCCCCGATTAATGATGAAAATTTTTACCACATTTAATATATAAAATGAAAATTATCATCAAAATCCAGGAAGCCGATCATACTTTTTTAAAATGACTGGCATCTCTCCCCTGCTTTCCGCCACACTATCAGCAGAGAAACGCATTAAGGATTTTGCATGTCAGAAAATGAAAACCTGCTGCTGAGATTGCGCCAGGGCGTTGACGGATATAGCCGAACACAGCAGAAGCTGGGAGAGTTTGTGCTCAGCGATCCGGCAAAAGTTGTCTACCTGACGATTACCGAACTGGCGCGTGAAAGCGACACCAGCGAGGCGAGCGTCACACGTCTGTGCCGCGCACTAGGGTGTAAGGGTTATAACGAATTCAAAATGGCGCTGGCACTCGATCTCCAGCAAGGACAGCCGGTAGAGCACAGCGGAGATGAGATTGACAATGTGGTCAATGAATCCGTACAAGCGCTACAGGACACAGCAAAATTACTCGACAGGACATTACTGGAATCCGCCGCTTTGGCGCTGCATCAGGCCCAGTCGGTACAGATTTATGGCGTAGCGGCCAGCGCTATTCTGGGTGAGTATTTACATTACAAACTCCTGCGCCTCGGCAAACCTGCACAATTGTTCAGTGACATGCATCGTGCAGCCATGAACGCCGCAACGCTTAACAAAGACACGCTGGTGGTAGCGATTTCCAGTTCAGGTTCGACGCGCGATCTACTGCATGTCGTTAAACTGGCGCGTAAGCAAGGCGTGCGCGTACTGGCGTTAAGTAATACGCCGCGCAGCCCGTTGGCTTCGCTGAGTGATATTCAACTGGTCGCAGCCAAACCAGAAGGTCCGTTGAGTGCTGGCGCGCTAAACGCCAAGGTGGGAGTGATGCTGTTGGTAGAACTACTGACTACGTCGCTGATTGCTCTGGATGAAAAGTACAGTGATGTGAGCCAGCAAACCGCCAGCGCGACCCTTCCTCTACTGCTTTAAGAGCATAAAAAAACCCGCCGCAGCGGGTTTTTACGTTAAGAGTTAAAGAACAGGATTACGCCTGACCTTTGATCTCTTTACGACCGTTGTACGGTGCTTGTTCGCCCAGCGCTTCTTCGATACGAATCAGCTGGTTGTACTTAGCTACGCGGTCAGAACGGCTCATAGAACCGGTTTTGATCTGGCCTGCAGCGGTACCAACAGCCAGGTCAGCGATGGTAGCGTCTTCAGTTTCGCCAGAACGGTGAGAGATGACAGCGGTGTAGCCAGCGTCTTTCGCCATTTTGATCGCAGCCAGAGTTTCGGTCAGAGAACCGATCTGGTTGAATTTGATCAGGATGGAGTTAACGATGCCTTTTTCGATGCCTTCTTTCAGGATCTTGGTGTTAGTTACGAACAGATCGTCACCAACCAGCTGGATTTTGTCGCCCAGTACTTTAGTCTGGTATGCGAAACCGTCCCAGTCAGACTCGTCCAGACCATCTTCGATGGACACGATCGGGTACTGTTTGGTCAGTTCTTCCAGGAAGTGAGTAAATTCTTCGGAGGTGAATGCTTTGTTGCCTTCGCCAGCCAGAACGTATTTACCGTCTTTGTAGAATTCAGAAGCTGCACAGTCCATCGCCAGGGTGATGTCTTTGCCCAGCTCGTAGCCAGCTGCTTTAACCGCTTCAGCGATTACAGCCAGAGCTTCAGCGTTGGAACCCAGGTTCGGCGCGTAGCCGCCTTCGTCACCAACTGCGGTGTTCATACCTTTAGCTTTCAGAACTTTAGCCAGGTTGTGGAACACTTCAGAACCCATACGAACGGCTTCTTTCAGAGTCTTAGCGCCAACCGGCTGAATCATGAATTCCTGGATGTCGACGTTGTTGTCAGCGTGCTCACCACCGTTGATGATGTTCATCATCGGAACCGGCATGGAGTATTTACCCGGAGTACCGTTCAGTTCAGCGATGTGTGCATACAGCGGCAGGCCTTTTGCAGCAGCTGCTGCTTTGGCGTTCGCCAGGGACACAGCCAGGATGGCGTTTGCACCGAAGTTGGATTTGTTTTCAGTACCGTCCAGATCGATCATGATCTTGTCGATGCCAGCCTGATCTTTAGCATCTTTACCCAGCAGAGCCTGAGCAATTGGGCCGTTAACAGCTGCAACAGCTTTCAGTACGCCTTTACCCATGAAACGGGATTTGTCGCCATCGCGCAGTTCCAGTGCTTCGCGGGAGCCAGTAGAAGCACCTGACGGAGCTGCTGCCATACCAACGAAACCACCTTCCAGGTGTACTTCGGCTTCAACAGTCGGGTTACCACGGGAGTCGATGATTTCACGACCGATGATTTTAACGATTTTGGACATTAGATTTTCCTCAGTACAAGTTAAACTAAAACTCCAGACAAACAATGCACCCTAATGGGTGCATTGCCGTTCTAACTTATTTACTTCTTACTTCGCCTGACGCTTCTGATGTTCACTGGCGGCTTTCACAAAGCCGGCAAACAGCGGGTGCCCATCACGTGGCGTGGAAGTAAATTCCGGGTGGAACTGACAGGCCACGAACCACGGATGATTCGGTACCTCAATGATCTCGACCAACTGATCATCACCGGAACGGCCTGCAATACGCAGACCCGCAGCTTCAATCTGTTTCAACAGCATATTGTTGACTTCGTAACGGTGGCGATGGCGTTCAACAATTGTCGGCGCGCCGTACAGTTGACGAACCAGGCTATCGTCGCTCAACTGACACTGCTGCGCACCAAGGCGCATTGTGCCGCCCAGATCGCTCTTCTCGGTACGGATTTCGACGTTGCCGTCTTCATCGCGCCATTCGGTAATCAGGGCCACCACCGGGTACTTACAGTCTGGCACAAATTCCGTGGAGTTGGCGTTATCCATACCCACTACGTTACGTGCAAACTCAATCAACGCAACCTGCATACCCAGGCAAATGCCCAGATAAGGAATATTGTTCTCACGCGCAAAGCGCGCCGTCGCGATTTTACCTTCAACACCACGGTAGCCGAAGCCGCCTGGGATCAGGATTGCATCAAGACCTTTCAGGATCTCAACGCCACGCGTTTCGACATCTTGCGAATCGATCAGCTTGATGTTGACGGTGACACGATTCTTCAGACCACCGTGCTTCAGCGCTTCGATAACTGACTTATAGGCATCCGGCAGTTCAATGTACTTGCCGACCATACCGATAGTCACTTCGCCTGCCGGATTCGCTTCTTCGTAGATAACCTGTTCCCATTCTGACAGATTAGCTTCCGGACAGTTCAAGCTGAATCGTTTACAAATATAATCGTCAAGGCCCTGAGATTTCAACAGGCCCGGGATTTTATAGATGGAATCGACATCTTTCAGAGAAATCACCGCTTTTTCCGGAACGTTACAGAACAATGCAATTTTTGCACGTTCATTAGCCGGAACTGCGCGATCGGAGCGGCAAATCAGGATATCTGGCTGAATACCGATAGAAAGCAGCTCTTTTACAGAGTGCTGAGTCGGTTTAGTTTTGACTTCACCAGCCGCCGCCATGTACGGAACCAGCGTCAGATGCATAAACAGCGTGTGCTCACGGCCAATTTCTACGGCCATCTGGCGAATCGCTTCAAGGAACGGCAGAGATTCGATATCCCCAACGGTTCCGCCGATTTCGACCAGAACAACATCATGACCTTCACCGCCTTCCAGAACGCGCTCTTTAATGGCATTCGTGATGTGCGGGATAACCTGAACTGTTGCGCCCAGGTAGTCGCCACGGCGCTCTTTACGCAGAACGTCGGAGTAGATACGACCCGTAGTGAAGTTGTTGCGGCGGCTCATTTTGGTACGAATGAAACGCTCATAGTGACCCAGGTCCAGGTCGGTTTCAGCGCCGTCTTCGGTAACGAACACTTCCCCGTGTTGGATTGGGCTCATAGTACCTGGATCGACGTTGATGTACGGATCCAGTTTCATCATGGTTACATTGAGGCCACGGGCTTCAAGAATGGCTGCCAGGGAGGCTGCGGCAATGCCTTTTCCCAGAGAGGATACGACCCCGCCGGTCACAAAAATATAGTTCGTTGTCATGCTGGACCTGAGAAGTTAGGGTGAAACGATGGAATTACCAAGACGGGAAAGTAGTATACCCGAACATGACGAGCGCCACAAACTTTCATTATCCCCTCTCCTTCGTTCTTCAAGCCGCACCGGTGTTGGCTTCCTTCACTCACCCCAGTCACATAGCATTTCTATGTTCCTGGGGATTCTCTCAGTCGCCGCCTTGTTGCGACTCGAATAACTCGAAGAGGCAGTATACAAGGTGTTTCATCAACATAACGGGAAGAGAAAATAGCCTCTTTTGGGTAAATGTTTTTGACGTAAATCAAGCGCTTGTTATTTAAAAAATCACACAAATCGCCCTTGACCGACGAAATCCCTTAGAGATCAATTTCCTGCCGTTTTACCTGTTGCCAGACTTCTTCCATAGTTTCCAGATCAACACCAGTCATTTCCAGACCGCGCGAAGCCACAATTCGCTCAACTTCACGAAAACGCCGCTCAAACTTCTCGTTCGCTTTCTGCAATGCGGTCTCTGCTTTAGTGCCTAAATGCCGGGCCATATTAACCGTAGCAAACAGCAGATCGCCCATTTCCTCCTCCAGTTTAGCCTGGTCGACAACAGCCTGCTTAGCCTCAAACATGACTTCGTCGATCTCTTCGTAAACCTTGTCGACAACCGGTCCTAATGTTTTCCAGTCGAAACCAACATTTGAGCAGCGTTTCTGGATTTTTTGGGCGCGCATTAATGCCGGTAAACTGCGGGGAATATCGTCGAGTGCGGAATGCTGTGCCTTCTGGGCACGTTCTTCACTTTTGATTTTTTCCCAACGGGTCAAAACCTCAGTACTGTTACTGGCAGAAACATCAGCAAAAACATGTGGATGACGGCGTTCAAGTTTATCGCTTATCGCAGCACAAATATCATCGAAGTTGAAGCGCCCTTCTTCCTGCGCCATCTGGGCGTAAAACACCACCTGGAACAGCAGGTCGCCCAGCTCTCCGCGCAGGTCGTCAAAGTCTTCACGCGCAATCGCGTCCAGCACTTCATAGGTTTCTTCGAGGGTGTAAGGAGCAATAGTGGAGAATGTCTGCTCTTTGTCCCACGGACAGCCGTTTTCCGGGTCGCGCAGGCGCTGCATAATACCGAGCAGTCGGTCGATTTGATTCATTGGAATGTCCTGAAATTTCAATACAGTAGACCGGATAAGGCGATAGCCGACATCCGGCAACATAGCAATGCCTGATGGCAACGCTAACGCGTCCTATCAGGCCTACAAGGTTATCCGGCCTACAAAATAATTAATTACCGTGCAAGCGACGTGCGTCAATCACATCCGGTACCTGGTTCAGCTTGCCGAGCACGCGCCCAAGCACCTGCAGGTTATAAATTTCGATGGTCATATCGATGGTGGCCAGCTGTTGTTTGGTATCACTTCGGCTGGCAACTCCCAGCACGTTCACCTTCTCGTTGGCGAGAATCGTGGTGATATCACGTAACAAGCCGCTGCGATCGTTGGCCTGGACGCGAACCACCAGCGAATACCCTGCCGAGTAGCTTTCACCCCAGACTGCATCAACAATACGTTCCGGCGCATGGGAGCGCAGCTCAGCCAGCTGTTCACAATCCGCCCGGTGCACGGAAATACCGCGTCCCTGGGTAATAAACCCGACAATCTCATCGCCTGGAATCGGCTGGCAGCAGCGGGCGATGTGGTGCATCAGGTTACCTACCCCTTCCACCACCACACGACCGTCGTCTTTACGACGGCTCTGCGGTGCCTGCGTTTTCTGCTGAAGCTGTTTCAGCGCGGCGGCATCCTGTTCGGCAGCGCTTGGCTTATTAAACTGCGCCTGCAGGAAGTTCACCATTTGGTTGAGGCGGATGTCTCCTCCGCCAATCGCCGCCAGCAACTCGTCCAGCTCATTGAAGCTGTAGCGCGGCAGCAGGTGTTTTTCCGCCTCTTTCAGGCTGATACCTAAATGCGCCAGTTCATCGTCGAGGATCTGGCGACCAGCAAGGATGTTTTTGTCGCGGTCCTGTTTACGGAACCAGGCGTGGATCTTCGAACGCCCACGACTGGTGGTTACGTAGCCAAGGTTAGGATTCAGCCAGTCGCGGCTTGGGTTTGGCTGTTTCTGGGTGATAATTTCAATTTGATCGCCCATCTGCAGCTGGTAGGTAAACGGTACGATGCGCCCACCAATTTTCGCGCCAATGCATCGATGCCCCACATCGCTATGAATGTGGTAAGCAAAATCGAGCGGCGTGGAGCCCGCAGGTAAGTCCACAACGTCGCCTTTTGGCGTAAAGACGTACACGCGGTCATCAAAGACCTGGCTACGAACTTCATCCAGCATTTCACCGGAATCTGCCATCTCTTCCTGCCAGGCAATCAGCTTACGCAGCCACGCAATACGATCTTCATGACCAGAACGCGCCGCGCCTGAAGCGGTGCCCTCTTTGTACTTCCAGTGCGCCGCGACGCCCAGTTCGGCATCTTCGTGCATCTGTTTTGTACGGATCTGAATTTCGATGGTTTTCCCGCCCGGCCCCAGTACAACCGTATGGATTGACTGGTAGCCATTGGGTTTCGGATTTGCAACGTAATCATCGAACTCATCCGGCAGATGGCGATAGTGAGTATGTACTATCCCGAGTGCGGCATAGCAGTCCTGTAAACGCTCTGCCACGATACGCACTGCGCGTACATCGAACAGTTCATCGAAGGCCAACTGCTTTTTCTGCATTTTGCGCCAGATGCTGTAGATATGCTTCGGACGTCCATACACTTCGGCTTTGACGCCTTCCGTTTTCATCTCTGAGCGCAAATGACCGACGAACTCATCAATGTAATGTTCCCTGTCGATACGACGTTCATGCAGCAGCTTGGCAATGCGTTTGTATTCAGCCGGGTGCAGATAACGGAAGCAATAATCTTCCAGCTCCCATTTTAATTGCCCGATTCCCAAACGGTTGGCCAGCGGTGCATAGATATTGGTGCACTCTTTTGCCGCCAGAACGCGTTCATCTTCCGGCGCATCTTTCACTTCACGCAGATGGGCAATCCGCTCTGCCAGCTTGATGACCACACAGCGGAAGTCATCCACCATTGCCAGCAGCATGCGACGGACGTTATCGACCTGCTCGGAAGAAACTGAATCGGTATGCGTGGCTTTAAGCTGGCGTATCGCCGCCATATCACGCACACCGTGGATAAGATGAACAATGGATTTGCCCACGCTCTCGCGCAGGATGTCTTCACTGACCACGTTGGCATCAGCCAGAGGGAACAGCATTGCTGCACGCAGCGTGTCGATATCCATGCTCAACATGGAGAGAATTTCTACCATCTCCACGCCACGCCACAGCAGCAGATCCGCATCCGGATGCCCCTGTGTCTGCTGGAGGCAGTACGCCCAGGTTTCGGCTAAGCGTTCACACGACTGCTGGCTGGAGATCCCCAGACTCGCGATCCATTTCTTTGGATCAAACTCACCAGCTTTATTTATATGTGCACTTCTTACCGCAACCATTGTCCTCTCCTTAAGGGGCCAGGCCTGTCGAAGTCGACAAGCCCTACCCATTGTCTTTCATGCTGCATTACAACCCGAAATCCAATGGGTACAAAATTCATTACAAACGCTCAAACAGGACCATTGATTCCAGGTGTCCAGTGTGCGGAAACATATCGAGCATCGCCAGTCGCCGTATGGCGTATCCAGCGTTGAGCAAAGCATCGCTGTCACGAGCCAGCGTTGCTGGGTTACAGGATACATAAACAACGCGTATAGGTTCTAATTTTATAATATGTTGCATCACACCTGCAGCCCCCGCACGCGCAGGATCGAGCAATACTTTGTCGAATCCGTTTTTCGCCCACGGCTGTCGGGTAACATCTTCCTCAAGGTTTTCATGAAAGAATGTCACATTGTGTAATCCGTTATTCAGCGCGTTTTCTCGGCCTTTTTCCACCAACGCAGGAACACCTTCTACGCCAACCACGCTTGCTGCCCGAGTTGCCAGCGGTAGGGTAAAATTTCCCATGCCACAGAACAGATCGAGTACACGATCTTCAGGTTGCACATCAAGCCATTCCAGCGCACGGGCGACCATTTGTTGGTTTACCCCTTCATTGACCTGAATAAAATCGCGCGGGCTGAAGGTTAACCGTAGTCCATTTGAATCATACCAGGGCGATTCTTCTGATATTGATTCCAGTATCTCGCTTTGCGGGGCCAGAAACAAAGACAGCCCCTGAGAATGCGAAAAGCATTCCAGTTTTTCTTTATCCGCAGCACTCAATGGCGCCGTGTGGCGCAAAATCATCAGGGTTCCACTTCCCGCCTGCACCAGTTCGACATGGCCAAGATGGCGTAACCCTTGCAGACTTTCCAGACACGCTCTGAGATGGGGCAATAACGCCTCAAGCTGGGGCACCAAAATAGGGCATTGTTTGACATCGATAATGTCGCTGGAACCGGATTTGCGAAACCCCATCTGCAATTTTTGTTCTTTTGGCCGATAGTTCAGACTCAAACGTGCGCGACGACGATAGCCCCACGGTGCATCAGCTATAACATCCGACACCTCACATTTCATTAAACGCGACAACGCTGCGCTTTTGCTACGCTGCTGCAATGAGATGCTGGCATGCTGCTGCTGGCAACCGCCGCACACGCCAAAATGCGGGCAACGTGGCACTTCACGCTGTGGGCTGTCGTTTAAACGTCGTTTTACTTGCGCGCGGGCAAACTGTTTTTTATCTTCGGTAATCACCACCTCGGCGCTTTCCTGGGGTAGCAATTCCGGTATAAACAACGCCTTTCCGTTATGGCGAGCGACGCCCTGACCAAAAGGATCGAGGTCATTGACGGTAACGGTTATGATCTGACGCGTCGTCACGCGTCGTTTTGCAGAGTAGAATTGCGCCATCGACGAGATATTTCTCTATTTAACAGTGTGACCCTAATTGTCCCATAACGGAACTCCATGACCAACTACAGCCTGCGCGCACGCATGATGATTCTGATCCTGGCCCCGACCGTCCTGATAGGTTTGTTGCTCAGTATCTTTTTTGTTGTGCATCGCTATAACGACTTGCAGCGTCAACTGGAAGATGCTGGTGCCAGCATCATTGAACCACTCGCGGTCTCCAGCGAATATGGCATGAACCTGCAAAACAGGGAATCCATCGGCCAGCTTATCAGCGTGCTGCATCGTCGCCATTCCGATATCGTGCGGGCTATTTCTGTTTATGACGAAAATAACCGACTTTTCGTCACTTCTAATTTTCATCTCGATCCGTCTGAAATGCAGTTGGCGACAGGTTCACCGTTTCCCCGGAAGCTGAGCGTCACCCGGCACGGGGATATCATGATCCTGCGAACCCCTATTATATCGGAAAGCTATTCACCGGATGAATCCGCCGTAAGCGACGCCAAAAACACCAAAAATATGCTGGGGTATGTGGCGCTTGAGCTGGACCTTAAGTCCGTACGATTGCAGCAGTACAAAGAGATCTTTATCTCCAGCGTAATGATGCTGTTTTGTATTGGTATTGCGTTAATTTTCGGCTGGCGTCTAATGCGCGACGTGACCGGCCCGATTCGCAATATGGTGAATACCGTTGACCGAATACGTAGAGGACAGCTCGACAGCCGCGTGGAAGGTTTCATGCTGGGCGAGCTGGATATGCTCAAAAATGGTATCAACTCGATGGCGATGTCTCTCGCGGCCTACCATGAAGAGATGCAGCACAACATCGATCAGGCCACCTCTGACCTGCGCGAAACGCTGGAGCAGATGGAAATCCAGAACGTCGAGCTGGATCTGGCGAAGAAACGCGCCCAGGAAGCGGCACGTATTAAGTCTGAGTTTCTGGCAAACATGTCCCACGAGCTGCGAACACCGCTGAATGGCGTGATTGGCTTCACCCGTCTGACGCTAAAAACCGAGCTCAACACCACACAGCGCGATCACCTGAATACCATTGAACGCTCGGCTAACAATCTGCTGGCCATCATCAATGATGTACTCGACTTCTCCAAACTTGAGGCGGGCAAGCTGATTCTGGAAAGCATTCCGTTCCCGCTGCGCAGCACGCTGGATGACGTTGTTACGCTGTTAGCGCATTCATCCCATGATAAAGGGCTTGAGCTGACGCTGAATATTAAGAATGACGTACCGGACAACGTCATCGGTGACCCGTTGCGTTTACAGCAGGTGATCACCAATCTGGTCGGCAATGCCATCAAATTTACCGAGGGCGGTAATATCGATATTCTGGTCGAGAAACGCGCCCTCAGTAACACGAAAGTGCAAATTGAAGTGCAAATCCGCGATACCGGGATCGGTATTCCTGAGCGCGATCAATCCCGTCTGTTCCAGGCTTTCCGTCAGGCGGATGCCAGTATTTCCCGGCGTCATGGCGGAACCGGGCTAGGTCTGGTCATTACGCAAAAACTGGTCAACGAAATGGGTGGAGATATCTCCTTCCACAGCCAACCTAATCGGGGTTCCACGTTCTGGTTCCATATCAGCCTCGATCTCAACCCTAACGTGCTTATTGATCGTTCGACAACCCGATGCCTTGCCGGTAAACGACTGGCCTACGTCGAACCTAACGCCACCGCCGCACAATGCACGTTAGATATCTTGAGTGAAACACCGTTGGAGGTGATTTACAGCCCTTCGTTCTCCGGGTTGCCAGCGGAGCACTACGACATTCTGTTGCTGGGCATTCCGGTCACTTTGCGCGAACCACTCACCATGCAGCATGAGCGGCTGGCAAGCGCAGCAGCGATGACCGACTTCCTGTTGCTAGCCTTGCCTTGTCATGCACAAATTAACGCTGAGAAATTGAAACAGGGCGGCGCGGCGGCGTGTCTGTTGAAACCTCTCACCTCAACCCGCTTACTGCCTGCGCTGACAGAGTATTGTCAGCTAAACCACAGCGCGGATCCGCTGCTGTTAGACGAGAGCAAAATCGCAATGACCGTCATGGCGGTAGACGACAACCCGGCGAACCTCAAGCTGATTGGCGCACTGCTGGAAGACAAGGTCCAGCACGTCGTGCTCTGTGACAGCGGGCATCAGGCGGTGGATCGCGCCAGACAAATGCCGTTTGACCTGATCCTGATGGATATTCAGATGCCAGACATGGACGGCATTCGTGCCTGCGAACTGATCCACCAGCTTCCTCATCAACAGCAGACACCAGTCATTGCGGTCACCGCACACGCCATGGCCGGGCAGAAAGAGAAGCTGCTCAGCGCCGGGATGAACGATTACCTGGCGAAGCCTATCGAGGAAGATAAGCTGCATAATCTGCTGTTACGTTACAAACCGGGCGCAAGCACATCGCTGTGGGCACTCACCGCAGAACCTCTTGAGCCAGTCGTCAATCCGAACACGACGCTCGACTGGCAACTGGCATTAAGGCAAGCCGCGGGTAAGAACGATTTGGCGCGGGATATGCTGCAAATGCTGATCGATTTTCTGCCTGAGGTGCGTAACAAAATCGAAGAGCAACTGGTCGGAGAGAACCCCGAAGGGCTGGTGGATATGATTCACAAGCTGCACGGCAGTTGCGGTTATAGTGGTGTCCCCCGCATGAAAAACCTGTGTCAGCTCATTGAACAACAGCTACGCAGTGGAACCAAAGAAGAAGAGCTGGAACCTGAATTTTTAGAGCTTCTGGATGAAATGGACAACGTTGCACGCGAAGCGAAACGGATATTGGGGTGATATTCGCCGGATGCGGCGTAAACGCCTTATCCGGCCTACAGGTTTCACTGTTTACCGTAGGCCCGATAAGTGTCGTGCATCGGGCACATCGCCGGATGCGGCGTAAACGCCTTATCCGGCCTACAGGTTTCGCTGTTTGCCGTAGGCCCGATAAGCGTCGCGCATCGGGCACATCGACGAATGCGGCTAACAATTCAGCGTAATTGCTGCCCTGCTTTAAGCGTTGCGGCTACGTTTCGCGCCGTCATTCGTACGTTGTCGCTCGCGTTCTTCAGCGCCTCATCCAGGGTACAAATGGAGTAGATGACGCTGAAAACCGCATCCAGCCCATGCTCATGGACCACACCCACATCGGCCGTCAGGCTACCTGCGATACCGATAACCGGCTTGTTGTAACGCTTTGCGACCTTCGCCACGCCAACCGGAACCTTACCGTGAATGGTCTGACTATCAATGCGCCCTTCACCTGTGACCACTAAATCCGCATCCGCAACGCAGGTATCAAGGTGTAACGCATCGGTCACTATCTCAATACCGCAGCGTAACTGTGCGCCGCAAAACGCATACAGTGCCGCCCCCATACCACCCGCCGCACCACCACCGGCCAGATCCAGCACGTTGACGTCCAGATCGCGGGCAATGAGTTGCGCATAGTGCGTGAGCGCCCGATCCAGGCGGGTAATCATCTCCGGCGTAGCCCCTTTTTGCGGACCAAAAACCGCAGATGCGCCCTCTTTTCCAGTCAACGGGTTGGTCACATCGCAAGCCACTTCAATACGGCACCCGGCAAGACGGCTGTCTAACTGAGAAATATCAATCCGGGACAGAGATTCCAGACCGATTCCGCCTTGCGCAATTTCGTTATTTTGCGCATCCAGCAATTTTGCTCCCAGCGCTTGCACCATCCCGGAACCGCCATCATTGGTGGCGCTACCGCCAATCCCAATGATGATATGCTCAACGCCAGCGTCCAGCGCATGACGGATTAACTCCCCGGTTCCCCAGGAGGTGGTTTTCAGCGGATCGCGTAGCCTCGCAGGAACTTGTTCCAGTCCGCTGGCGGCCGCCATTTCGATAAACGCCGAGCGCTCATCACCAGATAAACCATAAAATGCCTGAATTGTGTTGCCCAAAGGGCCGGTAACATCAACATGCACAAGGTGACCTTGCGTTGCGGCAACCATCGCTTCGACCGTTCCTTCACCGCCATCTGCAACCGGGATCTTCATGTAATCCGCATCGGGCCAGATCTCACGAAACCCCTGCTCTATAGCCGTTGCCACCTCAAGCGCACTCAAACTTTCCTTATAGGAATCGGGTGCGATTACTATTTTCATAAAGCATCCTTACGCATGTTGATTATGTTAAGCATACACCAGGAGCAAAACCGCTCACTCTATAGGAGCGGTCCTGGATCACTTAGCGAACCATGCACGGACGCTTATTATCAAACGTCCAGTTCGGGATAAGATACTGCATACCCATCGCATCATCACGCGCACCCAGTCCATGTTGCTGGTACAGCTCATGCGCTTTCATGACCTGATCCATATCCAGCTCCACGCCCAGACCCGGTTTTGCCGGAACCTGCACCATGCCGCCTTTGATTTCAAACGGCTCTTTGGTCAAGCGCTGGTTGCCTTCCTGCCAGATCCAGTGGGTGTCGATAGCGGTAATTTTTCCTGGAGCCGCCGCCGCAACATGCGTAAACATCGCCAGCGAAATATCAAAGTGGTTGTTAGAGTGCGATCCCCAGGTCAGCCCGAACTCATGGCACATCTGCGCCACACGGACAGAACCCTGCATAGTCCAGAAGTGCGGGTCCGCCAGTGGGATATCCACAGACTGCAACGACAGCGTATGCCCCATCTGACGCCAGTCGGTGGCGATCATGTTGGTGGCGGTCGGCAGACCGGTGGCGCGGCGGAACTCCGCCATCACTTCACGACCAGAGAAGCCCTGCTCGGCACCGCACGGATCTTCCGCATAGGCCAGAGAACCCTTCAGATATTTGCCGATCTTAATCGCTTCATTTAGCGACCACGCGCCGTTCGGATCCAGCGTGACGCGGGCCTGCGGGAAACGCTTCGCCAGCGCAACGATAGATTCTGCTTCCTCTTCCCCAGCCAGCACACCGCCTTTCAGTTTAAAGTCGTTGAAACCATACTTCTCATACGCGGCTTCCGCCAGGCGTACTACCGCATCCGGGGTCATCGCTTCTTCATGACGCAGACGATACCAGTCGCATTTTTCATCCGGCTGACTCTGGTACGGCAGCGGCGTTGCCTTACGGTTACCCACGAAGAACAGGTAACCCAACATTTCAACTTCGCTACGCTGCTGGCCATCCCCCAGCAAAGAGGCGACGTTTACGCCCAGATGCTGACCTAACAGATCCAACATGGCCGCTTCGATCCCTGTAACCACATGAATAGTGGTACGTAAATCGAAGGTCTGCAAACCGCGACCGCCCGCATCACGATCGGCAAAAGTATTGCGTACTGCATTCAGCACATTTTTATATTCGCCTAACGTTTTGCCTACCACCAACGGGATCGCATCTTCCAGCGTTTTGCGGATTTTTTCGCCGCCGGGAATTTCACCCACGCCGGTATGACCGGAGTTATCTTTAATAATCACAATATTGCGCGTGAAGAACGGAGCATGTGCGCCGCTCAGGTTCATCAACATACTGTCATGACCCGCAACCGGAATAACCTGCATAGAGGTAACCAATGGGGTAGAAAATTGTGCGCTCATAATTAAGTCCTTATTCAAAATTAGTGGCGGCCGAAAACGGGACGTTTACGGTCAAAAGTCCATCCGGGGATCAGATACTGCATTGGGCCTGCGTCATTACGCGCGCCGCCGGGCAGCGCCTTATAGGCTTCATGCGCTTTCTGTACCTGATCCCAGTCCAGTTCCACGCCCAGACCGGGCGCATCGGGTACCGCAATTTTTCCGTTTTTAATCTCCAGCGGATTTTTGGTCAGGCGGCAATCGCCCTCCTGCCAGATCCAGTGGGTATCAATAGCCGTTGGATTACCCGGTGCAGCCGCACCAACGTGGGTAAACATCGCCAGCGAAATATCAAAATGATTGTTAGAATGGCAGCCCCAGGTCAGGCCCCAGTCGTCGCATAACTGTGCCACGCGTACCGCGCCAGAAAGGGTCCAGAAGTGCGGATCGGCCAGCGGAATATCAACTGAATTCAGCATCACCGCATGGCCCATTTCACGCCAGTTGGTGGCTATCATGTTCGTTGCTACCGGCAGACCGGTTGCACGGCGGAACTCGGCCATCACTTCGCGGCCAGAAAAACCCTGTTCGGCACCGCACGGATCTTCGGCGTAGGTCAGAACATCGTTCAGCCCTTTACACAGGGAGATGGCTTCATCCAGCAGCCAGGCACCGTTGGGATCAACCGTAATACGCGCATCCGGGAAGCATTTTTTCAGCGCACGAGCGGTGTCGATTTCCTGCTCGCCAGGCAGTACACCACCTTTGAGTTTGAAATCTTTAAAGCCGTAGCGATCCTGCGAAGCCTGAGCCAGACGTACCACTGCCTCACTGTTCATCGCTTGCTGATGACGCAGGTGATACCACTCATGGTTTCCCGACGTACTTTCCAGATACGGTAAATCGGTCTTTGTGCGATCGCCCACGTAGAACAGATAACCGAGTACGGTGACCGCATCGCGCTGCTTGCCCGGCCCTAACAGTTCACAAACCGGCACGTTCAGCGCCTTACCCAGCAGGTCGAGCAATGCGGCTTCCAGCGCCGCTACCGCATTGACCCGTAGTTCAAAGGTCCAGGCGCCTTTGCCAAAGGTGTCAAAATCAGCGGCCTGGTTGCCTTTATGCACCTGCTGCACCACCTTATTCAGGCGCGCCACTTCCTGGCCCAACACCTGCGGAATCGCATCCACCAGCGTCTGATAAATCACTTCGCCACCAGGCGCTTCACCGACACCGGTGTTTCCGGCATTATCGGTGAGCACCACGATATTACGAGTAAAGTATGCGTTATGCGCGCCGCCAATATTGAGCAGCATGCTGTCATGACCTGCCACCGGGATGACCTTCATATCGGTAATAACGGGACTCGATTGTGTTGTCATCATCATTGTCCTGCGACAGGTTTCAGTTCGATACGTTTAATATCGCCCACCAGCACCAGATAGCTCACCACCGCAATCAGCGCATGTACCCCGACGTAAATCAACGCGCCGTTAAACGAGCCGGTAGTCCCGACGATGTAGCCGATAGCAATTGGCGTGACAATGCCGGAGATGTTGCCAAACATGTTGAACAAACCGCCGCTCAGACCGCTGATCTCTTTAGGTGCGGTATCAGCCATCACCGCCCATCCCAGCGCAACGATACCTTTGCCGAAGAAGGCCAACGCCATAAAGCCAATGATCATCCACTCGACGTTGACGTAGTTACAGAACACCATCACCATCGATAGCAGCATCCCCATGACGATTGGCGTTTTACGGGCGATATTCAGCGAACCGGTACGGCGCATCA
Organism: Citrobacter sp. Cpo071; assembly: GCF_030332765.1. NCBI lineage: Bacteria > Pseudomonadati > Pseudomonadota > Gammaproteobacteria > Enterobacterales > Enterobacteriaceae > Citrobacter > Citrobacter sp. Cpo071. The sequence continues at coordinate 133,903 of NZ_JAOWHE010000080.1, forward strand.
GCCAGTCGGAAATAATGCCGCCGAGCACGCCGCCGGCGAATCCGCAAATGGCCGGAACCGAAGCAACAAAACCGGCTTTCAAAATCGACATACCGCGAGCCTGCACCAGATAAACCGGGAACCAGGTGATAAAGAAGTAGGTCAGCGCGTTAATGCAGTATTGGCCGATGTAAATCCCGATCATCATCCGTGAACCCAGCAGCTGTTTGATTTGCCCCCACTTCACGCTAAACGGCACTTTTGTTTTGGCTGCCGCCTGATCCATGTTGATCAGCGCCCCACCTTCGGCAATGTACTCCAGCTCTTTTTGGTTTACGCCTGGATGCTGGTTAGGTTCATGAATCACCTTCAGCCAGACGAAGCTGATAACAATCCCAAGACCGCCCATAAAGAAGAACACGTGCGACCAACCCACTTCGTGGGTCAGCCAACCCATGATTGGCGCAAAGATAACAGTGGCAAAGTATTGCGCAGAGTTAAAGATAGCGACCGCTGTGCCCCTTTCCTGTGCCGGGAACCACGCCGCCACAATACGACTGTTGCCGGGGAAAGAGGGCGCTTCAGCTAAACCAACGAGGAAGCGCAAAGTAAACAGCGCAACGATAATGCCGAAACCACTGAAGATATCGACAAAACCCTGCAACAGGGTAAACATGGACCAAATAAAGATGGACCAGAAATAAACGCGTTTTGAACCAAAGCGGTCGAGCAACCAGCCGCCGGGGATCTGGCCGATAACATAGGCCCATGAGAAAGCGGAGAATACATACCCCATCCCTACCGCATCCAGACCAATGTCTTTGGCCATCTCCGAACCAGCAATGGATAAGGTGGCGCGATCGCCGTAGTTGAAGGATGTGACGATAAACAGCATCACCACTATCCAGTAGCGAGCGTTAGTGCGTTTTTCCGCGCTGCTCGCCGCCTGACTTAATGAACTCATTGTTGCACTCCTGAATCCTGGCTTTCGCCAGTTCATTCTGTACAGCACCTGTAGGGTGATCAGAATGAGAGGTTAGTGTGTGGCAGTGTTGGTACAGCTCAGGGCCGTTTTATTCTGACTCGCTGCCATTCCGGGAACTGACGGGAAAAGTATATGAAGGAGTGCCACTGACCCTCACCGTGCATGAACACAACATTAGGGAGGCAGTGAGAAGTTGTTTGGGGCATAAGCCCAAAGTAGTGGAAGTTAGTTCACGTAATTGGGGTTTTATTGCCGGGTGGCGGCTTCGCCTGACCCGGCCTACGGTTCAAATGAGGGGTGCATGCCCGTACGGGCGGGGGGTTATTTAAGCAAGGTTCCCCAGTTTTCTACCCAGGGATTGGATTCGCTTTCCGGTTCAGGATGCTCGCTGGCATCAATCAGCAGCATTTCTCCTACACGGTGGGCGCTTTGTTCCTGCAACAAGGCATCGAACTGTTTGCCGCCATTGCAGAAATTAACGTAGCTACTGTCGCCCAGCCCAATTACCCCGTAATGCAGATTTGGCTGGAAACCGAGATTATCTTTGATCCCCTGAAACAGCGGCACGATGCTATCCGGCAGATCGCCCTGCCCGGTCGTGGAAGTCACCACCAGTACATATTTATCCTGATATGCCTGCCAGTCGCTAAGCTCCGGATCTTCGAACACCGTAGCTTTATGACCCTGCGCCGTCAAAATAGCTTCGGCCTCTTCGGCAACCAGCAGCGCGTTTCCGTACATCGTGCCGACAAAAATTCCAATTTCCGCCATAACCGTAATCTCCTGGGACTTAAGAATCTATCTGCTCATCCTGACCTGACAGCCCGCTGAACTCAACCCTTTCATTCTCAGGGAGAAGTCCACGCCAGCCAAACTGTGATAACGCCTGCATCCAGACGTCATCCAGTCCGGCGCGAATAACCAGCGGTTCGCCGGTGAAAGGATGGGTCAGCGCAAGCTGGCTGGCATGCAGCATCAATCTCTGGCAACCGAAATGCTCTGCGGCGCTGCGGTTTTGCCGCAAATCACCGTGCTTGCTGTCGCCGATAATCGGATGGCGCAAGTGCGCCAGATGGCGTCTGAGCTGGTGCTTGCGACCGGTTTTAGGATCCAGCTCCACCAGCCCGTAACGGGTAGTCGGATAACGCCCGGTCGCTACCGGCATTTCTACCGTTGCCAGGCCACGATAATGGGTGACAGCAGGCTGCGGGCCTTTATCATCGCGGGCAAACTTATCGGCAATCTTATCCAGCTCTTCGACCAGCGGGTAATCCAGCACGGCATCATCCATCAGCCAGCCACGCACAATCGCATGATAGCGTTTCTGAATTTGATGATGTTCAAACTGCTGGGACAGCAAACGTCCGGCTTCGCTGGACAGTCCCATCAGCAGCACGCCGGAGGTTGGTCTGTCGAGTCGATGGGCGGTAAATACGTGCTGACCAATTTGGTCGCGCACCGTTTGCATCACCACCACTTTCTCATCCCGGTCGAGCCAACTGCGGTGAACCAACCAGCCCGAAGGTTTATTGACGGCGACCAGCCATTCGTCCTGATAAAGAATTTCCAGCATCAGGCGTTATCACTTGTAAACAGCGCATCCAGCTCCTGCAATGCCGCCAGAAGAATGTCGCGTTGCGGGTGATCGGCTGCCAGCGCCATTTCGTAATACGGTGCGACGGCAAAAGCCTGCGGAAGCGGCTGCGCGTTATCAATCAACGTATGCATGCGGGGAATCAACACCCACTGCAGCCACTCGACCGGTTCCATGGTATCCATACAAAAAGGCTGCGTACTGGTAAACAGATGCTCTGCTGGCTCATCCATCCGCCAGTGATGATGTTCACGCAGTAGCGCTTCAAGTGCGTGTAACTGCTGGCGCACACGGTCATGAGTCGTCATGAAATTAACCTCAATGATGAAAAAATCTGGCGCGAAGAATAGCACTAGTGAAGGGAAATAAAAAAAGGGAGCACTGTAAAAACAGTGCTCCCGGTTCGTTTCGCAGCATTCCAGCTACTTTTAGTGCTCCCTGCTCATCCTTGACAACTTTTCCTGTGGTCTTGCGACCGTGTTCATCCTGAACTTCTGCATCCTGCTCACATCACCCCGATGTGAAAACTTCATCCTGAAGTATCCTAGCCATCCAGACCCGCCGAACATCCTGACCGGCTCTCATTCTCCATCCTGGAGGTGTCCTTTAACGCATCCAGCGTCTTCCTCTTTGCTTCGTCCTGAAGCCTGTCCTTGCAACACCGTCCTGGTGTGTCCTGGCGAAGAGCCATCATCCTGATGTTCTCTTCGTTGTGCGACTCCTTGTCGACAGATATAGAATCGCCTGTTTCGCTTTGTCTTACAAGATGCTTACAGGCTTACCCTTACGATTATTTTCGTATGAAAGTTGACAATAAAACACTAACCAATTGAATAATAATAAATTATTATTTTATCAATTCATTAAGTCTTTACTTATCACCTGGCAATGTCCTACAGGGTTTGTAAGAGATCTCTCACAAGATTCAGGGCAAACTGGATTACAGAACTGGCTTAAGTTGAGTGAGGAATTCCGCAAGTGAGGCCGCCAGCACCGTTCGTTTACGGGTTCCCAGCGTTTCTTTGCACACTTCACCGGACAGATTGCACACCGAAATGACGTCAAGCTCATTATCTTGTGTGGCAATAAAAAGCGTAGGTGATAGCTTGAGGCGCTTTTGCGTTACCAGATGACCAATCAGGTTTTCCTGAACGCGCCTGAAGTCATCTTCACTCCAGGTTTGCAGCAGCGTGAGCTTTTCATCCGCAAACTGCGCGTGCATATCACCAGCAAACTGGGTGGTGTAAAAAGCGTGAACAGCAGGTTGTACCACAATATCAAAAGCCCGTTCAACCGCATTGAGGTTATTTTCGCCGACAAAAGGTTGAGGCTGCCAAAATACCGCATCGTCTGTGGAAGAAATGATACACGGAGAAGGTACGCCATACAGCTCTTCGCTGAGCGGCCAACTGTTGTTTTTTTCATGCCATGCGTCGCAATAACGCGTCGTAAAGGCTATCAACGCCTGCGCTGTCAATTCGTCCACTGATTTCTCTCTTCACAAAAGCCAGGATACACTTGTCGCATAGTGTATCTGGTTTATGACGGTGAAACATGTCCTCTTATGAAAATCATCAGGCGCTTAACGGCCTGACACTCGGTAAATCAACGGATTACCGAGACAATTACGATGCAAGTCTGTTGCAGGGCGTTCCGCGCAGCCTGAATCGCGACCCGCTGGATTTAAAGGCCGATAACTTGCCTTTTCACGGTGCGGATATCTGGACGCTATATGAACTGTCGTGGCTGAATGCCAACGGCTTACCGCAGGTTGCGGTCGGTCATGTGGAGCTGGATTACACCAGCGTAAATCTGATTGAGTCGAAAAGCTTTAAGCTTTACCTGAACAGTTTTAACCAGACGCGTTTTGATTCCTGGGACGCGGTACGCCAGACGCTGGAAAACGATCTGCGCGCCTGCGCTCAGGGCGATGTCAGCGTGGCGCTGTACCGCCTTGACGAACTGGAAGGGCAGCCGATAGCCCACTTTAATGGGACCTGTATCGACAATCAGGATATCGTCATCGACAACTATCAGTTCAGCACTGCGTATCTGGAAAATGCCGTGAGCGGTGAAAAGGCAGTCGAAGAGACGCTGGTCAGCCATCTACTGAAATCCAACTGTCTGATCACCCACCAGCCCGACTGGGGCTCCATACAAATTCAGTATCGCGGACGCAAAATCGACAGAGAGAAGCTGCTGCGTTATCTGGTCTCCTTCCGCCACCATAATGAATTTCATGAGCAGTGCGTGGAACGTATTTTCAATGACATTCTGCGCTTCTGCCAGCCAGAGAAACTGAGCGTCTATGCACGCTACACGCGACGTGGCGGCCTGGACATTAACCCATGGCGCACCAACACCGATTTCACTCCGGCAACCGGTCGTCTGGTACGTCAGTAATCTTTTTTCTCAATTTTGCGTGCCGGATTCCGCGCACAAGGTTGTGAAAGGTCATAAGCCAGGGCTATTGTAATCAATAGGGAATGACGTGTTGCGTCCCATAAGGAGTTTACTTGATTACACATATTAGCCCGCTTGGCTCAATGGACATGTTGTCGCAGCTGGAAGTCGATATGCTTAAACGCACGGCCAGCAGCGACCTGTATCAACTGTTTCGTAACTGTTCGCTTGCCGTTCTGAACTCCGGCAGTTTGACCGACAACAGTAAAGAACTGCTGTCCCGCTTTGAAAGTTTCGATATTAACGTACTGCGCCGCGAACGGGGCGTGAAGCTGGAACTGATCAATCCACCTGAAGATGCGTTTGTTGATGGACGCATTATTCGTGCGCTACAGGCTAACCTGTTTGCCGTACTGCGCGACATTCTGTTCGTCAATGGCCAGATCCATAACGCCGGTCGTTTTCAGCATCTGGATCTCGAAAGCTCGGTGCATATTACCAACCTCGTATTCTCGATCCTGCGTAATGCCCGGGCGCTGCACGTCGGTGAAGCGCCGAACATGGTCGTCTGCTGGGGCGGTCACTCAATCAACGAAAATGAGTACCTGTATGCCCGTCGCGTCGGCACCCAACTGGGCCTGCGCGAACTGAACATCTGTACCGGCTGCGGTCCGGGGGCGATGGAAGCGCCAATGAAAGGCGCTGCGGTCGGCCACGCCCAGCAGCGATACAAAGACAGCCGCTTTATTGGCATGACCGAACCGTCAATCATCGCCGCTGAACCGCCTAACCCGCTGGTAAACGAACTGATCATCATGCCGGACATTGAAAAACGTCTGGAAGCGTTCGTGCGTATCGCCCACGGTATTATCATCTTCCCGGGTGGCGTAGGGACAGCAGAAGAGCTGCTGTATCTGCTGGGGATCCTGATGAATCCGGCCAACAAAGATCAGGTTCTACCGCTGATCCTGACCGGACCAAAAGAGAGTGCGGATTACTTCCGCGTGCTGGACGAATTTATCGTGCACACGCTAGGGGAAGATGCGCGTCGCCACTATCGCATTATCATTGACGATGCGGCCGAAGTGGCGCGTCTGATGAAAAAAGCGATGCCGCTGGTGAAAGAAAACCGTCGCGACACAGGAGATGCTTACAGTTTTAACTGGTCGATTCGTATCGCGCCCGATCTGCAGATGCCGTTCGAGCCGTCCCATGAAAACATGGCCAACCTGAAGCTGTACCCGGATCAACCCGTTGAAGTATTGGCCGCCGATTTACGTCGTGCATTCTCCGGTATTGTGGCAGGTAACGTGAAGGAAGTCGGGATCCGCGCTATTGAAGAGTTTGGCCCGTACAAAATCCACGGTGACCGCGAAATGATGCGCCGCATGGACGATCTCCTGCAGGGCTTTGTTGCACAACATCGTATGAAGTTACCGGGCACTGCGTACATCCCTTGCTACGAGATCTGCGCCTGACCTTCAACACCCGCTAGCAGCGCTATAGCGGTGACAGTTTTGTCCATATCAAAGCCGGGTTTGGCGCACTTGCTTCCCGGCTTTTTTTAGTGATACCAGTCACATAGCCCCGACAATCATATAAATACCAGTGATGATTCATTAAAAACAGCGCGTCACGCAAACGATTACCTTGAAAAACCAACCGTGATTTATCTTAGAAAATTATTATTAGTCGCCGAAATCATCTAAAAACAACAGTTTTTACAGCTGAACACGCCTATCTTCGCGCCTTCGCTTTCATGAGATATGTCGTTAATGTTAGCCTTCGCGCCCGTAAATTCGCTTTGACTATTTTTTAACAGATTAATGGCCCAAATTTATCCACATAAAAGGTGGATTATTGCATTTGGGATCCCGATCACTGATACATTCATTACTAAAATGTATCTTTCCGCCCGAAAATTATTACGGCGAAAAATTATATAAAAATCGCTCAACGAATTTCGATTTACAGTCGGGTACTTTCTCATTGGATTGACCCCAAACCCGACTTTTTAAGCTTCCTCCAGGAGAAATAGATGGAAAACACTCAAACCAGCACTATCGTTACGGGCCAGACCCGCAGCGCATGGCGCAAAACAGACACCATGTGGATGCTGGGCCTTTACGGCACGGCGATTGGGGCGGGTGTATTGTTCCTGCCGATTAACGCAGGCGTAGGCGGTATGATCCCGCTGATCATCATGGCGATCCTTGCCTTCCCAATGACCTTCTTTGCACACCGCGGTCTGACTCGCTTTGTGCTGTCCGGTAAAAATCCGGGTGAAGACATCACCGAAGTTGTAGAAGAACACTTTGGTGTTGGTGCAGGTAAACTGATTACCCTGCTCTACTTCTTCGCTATCTACCCGATTCTGTTGGTTTACAGCGTAGCAATCACCAACACGGTTGAAAGCTTCCTGACCCACCAGCTGGCGATTACGCCGCCGCCGCGCGCAATCCTGTCACTGATCCTGATTGTCGGCATGATGACCATCGTGCGCTTCGGTGAGCAGATGATCGTTAAGGCGATGAGCATCCTGGTATTCCCGTTCGTTGCGGCTCTGATGCTGCTGGCGCTGTACCTGATCCCTCAGTGGAGCGGTGCGATTCTGGAAACCATGTCTTTTGACTCTGCGGCAACCACCGGCAACGGCCTGCTGTTGACCCTGTGGCTGGCAATTCCGGTAATGGTGTTCTCCTTCAACCACTCCCCGATCATCTCCTCCTTCGCCGTGGCGAAGCGTGAAGAGTACGGTGATGAAGCAGAGAAAAAATGCTCCAAGATTCTGGCATTCGCTCACATCATGATGGTACTGACCGTTATGTTCTTCGTCTTCAGCTGCGTGTTCAGCCTGACTCCGGCGGACCTGGCAGCAGCGAAAGAGCAGAACATCTCGATTCTGTCTTACCTGGCGAACCACTTTAACGCGCCGATTATTGCCTGGATGGCACCGATCATCGCGATTATCGCTATCACCAAATCCTTCCTGGGCCACTACCTGGGCGCACGTGAAGGCTTCAATGGTATGGTGATTAAGTCTCTGCGTGGCAAAGGCAAATCCATCGAAATCAACAAACTGAACAAAATCACTGCGCTGTTCATGCTGGTAACCACCTGGATTGTGGCGACGCTGAACCCAAGCATCCTCGGCATGATTGAGACCCTGGGTGGCCCAATCATCGCGATGATTCTGTTCCTGATGCCGATGTATGCCATTCAGAAAGTACCGGCAATGCGTAAGTACAGCGGCCATATCAGCAACGTCTTCGTTGTGATTATGGGCCTGATCGCTATCTCCGCTATTTTCTACTCTCTGTTCAGTTAATTCCCCTGCGCCGCTCCTCGGGGCGGCGCACCTCGATACACAATGGACGCCTCATGATTAGCGTATTCGATATTTTCAAAATCGGCATTGGCCCTTCCAGCTCCCACACTGTTGGCCCGATGAAAGCAGGCAAACAATTCACGGATGACCTGATTGCACGCGGAATTCTCACTGACGTAACCCGCGTAGTGGTTGATGTCTATGGCTCTTTATCTCTGACGGGGAAAGGTCACCATACCGACATCGCGATTATTATGGGCCTGGCGGGTAATCTGCCGGATACCGTAGACATTGATGCCATTCCGTCCTTTATCCAGGATGTGAATACTCATGGGCGTTTGCTGCTGGCAGACGGTCAACATGAGGTCGAGTTCCCGGTCGACAAGTGCATGAATTTCCATGCGGACAATCTGTCCCTGCACGAAAACGGGATGCGCATTACCGCACTGGCGGGCGAAAAGGCCATTTACAGCCAGACTTACTATTCCATTGGCGGTGGGTTCATCGTTGATGAAGAACATTTTGGTTTACCGAACAACTCTCCGGTAAACGTGCCATATCCGTATAAATCCGCAGCTGATTTGCAACGTCATTGCCAGGAAACCGGCCTGTCACTTTCCGGTCTGATGATGCAAAACGAACTGGCGCTGCACAGCAAAGAAGAGCTGGAACAGCACTTTGCTAACGTCTGGGAAGTGATGCGTAGCGGGATTGAACGCGGCATCACCACCGAAGGTGTATTGCCGGGCAAACTGCGCGTTCCGCGTCGTGCTGCTGCGCTGCGTCGCATGCTGGTCAGCAGCGACAAAACCACCACCGACCCGATGGCGGTTGTTGACTGGATCAACATGTTCGCGCTGGCCGTGAACGAAGAAAACGCAGCCGGTGGACGCGTGGTGACTGCACCAACCAACGGTGCATGCGGGATTGTTCCTGCCGTACTGGCGTATTACGACAAGTTTATCCGTGAAGTGAACGCTAACTCGCTGGCACGCTACATGCTGGTCGCGAGCGCCATTGGTTCACTGTACAAGATGAACGCCTCTATCTCTGGTGCCGAAGTCGGCTGTCAGGGTGAAGTTGGCGTCGCCTGCTCCATGGCAGCGGCTGGTCTGGCTGAACTGCTGGGTGGTAGCCCAATGCAGGTGTGCATCGCGGCAGAAATCGGTATGGAACACAACCTGGGTCTGACCTGCGACCCGGTTGCCGGCCAGGTTCAGGTACCGTGCATTGAGCGTAATGCCATTGCTTCGGTTAAAGCGGTGAACGCTGCACGTATGGCGCTGCGCCGTACCAGTGAACCACGCGTGTGCCTCGATAAAGTTATCGAGACCATGTACGAAACCGGTAAAGACATGAACGCCAAATACCGCGAAACCTCTCGTGGTGGTCTGGCGATGAAGATTGTCACCTGCGATTAATTCTCAGCACATTTTCGTATCTGTAGGCCGGATAAGGCGCTCGCCGCATCCGGCTTTTATTGCCTGATGGCGCTTCGCTTATCAGGCTTACGGATAGCGCTCTTTCGCAATGCTCGTCTCCACTCGTCGTGAATGTTACCCTACAGACTAATTTGTTAGGGAGAACACCGTGGCCGTCCACCTGCTCATTGTTGATGCACTGAATCTCATCCGCCGTATTCACGCCGTACAGGGCTCCCCCTGCGTGGAGACATGCCAGCACGCGCTCGATCAGCTGATTGTGCACAGTCAGCCCACGCACGCCGTGGCGGTATTTGATGACGAAGCACGCAATAGCGGCTGGCGTCACCAACGGTTACCTGACTACAAAGCCGGTCGCCCGCCGATGCCTGACGATTTACACCAGGAAATGCCCGCCTTACGCGCCGCTTTTGAACAGCGCGGCGTCTGCTGCTGGGTATCCAGCGGGAATGAAGCCGATGATTTAGCCGCCACTCTGGCGGTGAAAGTTAGCCAGGCGGGACACCAGGCGACTATCGTCTCAACCGATAAAGGCTACTGTCAGCTACTCTCCCCAACGCTGCGGATTCGCGATTATTTCCAGAAACGCTGGCTGGATGCGCCGTTTATCGAGAAAGAGTTTGGCGTACTGCCGCAACAGCTGCCAGATTACTGGGGACTGGCCGGGATCAGCAGTTCTAAAATACCGGGGGTTGCCGGTATTGGTCCTAAAAGTGCCACACAACTGCTGGCACAGTTTCCAACGCTGGAAGCGCTGTATGAACACCTGGATGACGTACCGGAGAAATGGCGCAAGAAACTCGAAGAACATCGGGAGATGGCATTTTTGTGCCGCGATATCGCGCGGCTGCAAACAGACTTACATATCGACGGAAACCTACAGCAGCTACGACTGGCGCGGTAGTCTTATTTCCGGATGGCGCTGCGCTTATCCGGCCTACTTATTGTACAACCCTATAGGCCGGATAAGCGCCAGGTGATTACCAGGCGGTATGGTACAGCTCAACGATATCCCCAAGGCTCGCTTCACGCGGATTTCCCCCGGTACAAACATCGTCAAATGCGGCTTGCGCCAGCGCAGGAATATCCTCTTTACGGACGCCAACATCGCGTAGATGCAGTGGGATACCTACATCGCGATTAAGGGCGAAGACGGCATCCACCGCCGCTTTGCGTGCCTCTGCCAGCGTCAGTCCTTCAACCTTAACCCCCATTACCCGGGCGATATCGCGGAATTTTTCCCCGGTGAATTCGGCGTTATAGTGCATCACATGCGGCAGCAAAATGGCATTCGCGACGCCGTGCGGCGTGTTGTAGAACGCGCCTAACGGGTGTGCCATACCATGCACTAATCCCAGACCTACGTTGGAGAAACCCATCCCGGCAACGTACTGGCCCAGAGCCATCGCTTCCCCCGCCTGGCTGTCGCCCGCAACGGAACCGCGTAATGACCCGGCAATAATTTCGATGGCTTTAATGTGCAGCGCATCGGTAAGCGCCCACGCAGCCCGCGTGATGTAGCCTTCAATGGCATGAGTCAGTGCATCTACGCCAGTAGCCGCTTTTAATGCAGCAGGCATGCCGTCCATCATGTCAGCATCAATGAACGCCACCTGCGGGATGTCATGTGGATCGACACAAACAAACTTACGCCGATTCTCTTCGTCAGTGATCACGTAGTTAATGGTCACTTCCGCCGCCGTTCCCGCAGTGGTTGGGATAGCCATAACTGGCACGCTCGGGAAGCGTGTCGGCGATAACCCTTCAAGGCTGCGTACATCCGCAAACTCTGGGTTATTGTTAATAATGCCAATCGCTTTACAGGTATCCTGCGGTGAGCCGCCGCCAATGGCGACCAGATAGTCTGCGCCGCTTTGCTGAAAGACACTCAATCCTTCCTGCACTACCGCAATGGTTGGATTAGGAACAACGCCTGAATAGATTTCCCATGCCAGACCTGCAGCATCCATTCGGGAAGTCACCTTCTCAACAACGCCGCACTGCACCAGATTTTTATCAGTCACAATCAACGCTTTGCGATAACCACGACGAATAACTTCATCGGTTAATGCGCCAACAGCTCCCCGGCCAAACCATGCCGTTTCGTTCAGAATCATTCTGTTCGCCATCGTTTTATCTCCTATTCCTCAATACGCAATCCATATGTTTTGAATTTTTCCAGCACAATAGCGATAGCCTCATCGTCCAGTACCGGAACCGGATCGGTAATCGCCAGCGTGCTGAGATAAAGCTGCGCCAGCACTTCCACTTCATGCGCTAACCACAGGGCTTTTTCCAGATTTTCCTCGCAGGCGATCAGCCCATGATGCTGCAACAGCGTTGCTTTTCGGTTTTTCAGCGCTACCGCAACGTGCTCGGAAAGCTCACGCGTGCCAAACGTCGCATATGGCGCACAGGGAATTGAGTTACCGCCAGCCGCCGCAATCATGTAATGGATTGCCGGGATTGGCCGATTGAGAATAGAAACAGCAGTACAATGCACGGCATGATTATGGACCACCGCCTGAGCATCCGGACGCGTCTGATAAGCGGCCATATGGAACCGCCACTCGCTGGAAGGTAATTTCCCTTCTTCGTGCTGCCCCTCAGCGTTGATGTACACAATGTGGGATTCGGTGAGTTTGTCATACGGAATACCCGTCGGGGTAATTAACATCCCGTCCTGGTAACGCACACTTACATTACCCGCAGTCCCCTGATTCAACCCCAGACGGGTCATTTCCAGGCAGGTATTGATAATCTGCCGTGCCAGCGTATTTCGTTCCATTACTTACCTCTCTCAGTGAGTCAAAATGCGACAACAGAACATTGCTAATACCTCGACGCTCTGTTGATTTAAGCGGGTATTTGCTAACTATCATCATGCTGAATAAAGAGAAGGGAATTTTTAGCACTGGATTTTGTGATGTTCATCAACTAATAACGCTGAATAAAAACATGCAGGCATAATATTACAATTGCAAAATGTCCGTTCTTAATAAAACCATTGTAAAACGGTCATTTGCGAATAAATTGTTACCATTGCCCGTTTTCCACTTAACTAATTAATTCGGGCATTATCCCTGTGGCTTTTTAATTTATTTTCCTCAAACGGTCATTGTTTTAAAGAAATTAAAGTGATGATAATCACATAAACCCACACCCTGAGCATAAATGTGACCACCATCATATTAATGGCCGGTTTTTATTTGAAAATGAATTCATGAGTTCATTCATGAAGGCCAATTTTATCTGGCAGGTTACCGGAACTCACCTGGATTAGCAGGTTGGTGAAAATCACCAATCGTACTCTTAAGCTGTTGAACATGCTTATGAACTGATGAGGATGCTATGGGAAACACATCAATACAAACACAAAGTTTTCATGCGGTAGAGCGGGGGCAGACAAAAAATTATGTCATTCCCTTCGCGTTACTCTGTTCACTGTTTTTTCTTTGGGCGGTTGCCAATAATCTTAATGACATTTTATTACCACAATTTCAGCAAGCTTTTACATTAACAAACTTTCAGGCTGGTCTGATTCAATCTGCTTTTTATTTTGGTTATTTCGTCATTCCAATCCCAGCCGGGATCCTGATGAAAAAACTAAGTTATAAAGCAGGCATTATTACCGGATTATTCTTATATGCCATCGGTGCAGCATTATTCTGGCCAGCGGCTGAGGTAATGAATTACACCTTATTCCTGATTGGCCTATTTATTATTGCGGCGGGCTTAGGTTGTCTGGAAACGGCTGCCAACCCCTTTGTAACCGTACTGGGCCCGGAAAGCGGCGGTCATTTCCGATTAAATCTCGCGCAAACTTTTAACTCATTTGGTGCCATTATTGCGGTTGTTTTTGGGCAAAGTCTTATTTTGTCTAATGTGCCACATCAATCTCAAGACGTACTCGATAAGATGGCGCCAGAACAGCTAAGTGCCTACAAGCACAGCCTGGTGTTATCGGTTCAAACCCCTTATATGATCATCGTCGCGGTCGTTTTGCTGGTCGCCCTGCTGATCATGTTTACCAAGTTTCCGACCCTGCAAAGTGACGATCACAGTGACAACGCTCAGAGTTCATTCTCCGCGTCTCTTTCCCGCCTGGTGCGCATTCGTCACTGGCGTTGGGCGGTACTGGCGCAGTTCTGCTACGTCGGTGCACAAACTGCCTGCTGGAGCTACCTGATTCGCTACGCAATCGAAGAGATCCCAGGCATGACGCCAGGTTTCGCCGCCAACTACCTGACCGGCACCATGGTGTGCTTCTTTATCGGTCGTTTCTCCGGCACCTGGCTTATCAGTCGCTTTGCGCCGCATAAAGTGCTGGCCGCATATGCCCTGCTTGCCATGATTCTGTGCCTGATTTCCGCCTTCACCGGTGGCCAGATCGGCCTGCTGGCCCTGACGTTGTGCAGCGCATTTATGTCGATTCAGTACCCAACCATTTTTTCTCTGGGGATCAAAAATCTGGGACAAGACACCAAATACGGCTCGTCTTTTATCGTCATGACCATCATTGGCGGCGGCATTGTGACCCCGGTGATGGGCTTTGTCAGCGATGCCGCTGGCAATATCCCGACCGCTGAACTGGTCCCGGCGCTTTGCTTCGCCATCATCTTTATTTTTGCCCGCTTCCGTTCACAAACGGCAGCCAACTGAATATTTATCCGAATAACGTGAGGAATCTGTGATGAAAAAAATCAGCTTACCAAAAATTGGTATTCGCCCGGTTATTGACGGACGTCGTATGGGTGTACGTGAGTCGCTCGAAGAGCAAACCATGAATATGGCTAAAGCTACCGCAGCGCTTATCACTGAAAAACTTCGTCATGCCTGCGGCGCACAAATTGAATGTGTGATTGCCGATACCTGTATCGCCGGCATGGCGGAATCCGCAGCCTGTGAAGAAAAATTCAGCAGCCAGAATGTTGGCGTGACGATTACCGTTACCCCATGTTGGTGCTACGGCAGTGAAACCATCGACATGGATCCGATGCGCCCGAAAGCGATCTGGGGCTTCAACGGCACGGAACGTCCGGGGGCGGTTTACCTGGCCGCCGCACTGGCAGCTCACAGCCAAAAAGGCCTTCCTGCCTTCTCCATCTATGGTCATGACGTACAGGATGCAGACGACACATCTATCCCTGCCGATGTTGAAGAAAAACTGCTGCGCTTTGCCCGTGCCGGCTTAGCGGTCGCCAGTATGAAAGGGAAAAGCTACCTGTCTGTCGGTGGTGTATCAATGGGCATCGCCGGTTCTATCGTCGACCATAACTTCTTTGAATCCTGGCTGGGTATGAAGGTGCAGGCGGTTGATATGACCGAGCTGCGTCGTCGCATTGACCAGAAAATCTATGATGAAACCGAGCTGGAAATGGCGCTGGCGTGGGCGGACAAAAACTTCCGCTACGGCGAAGATCAGAACGCACAACAATATAAACGTAACGCAGAACAAAGCCGCGCAGTGCTGAAAGAAAGCCTGCTGATGGCCATGTGCATTCGCGACATGATGCAGGGTAACAAAAAGCTGGCAGACAAAGGTCTGGTCGAAGAATCCCTGGGCTATAACGCGATCGCCGCAGGCTTCCAGGGCCAGCGTCACTGGACCGATCAATACCCAAATGGCGATACCGCCGAAGCGTTGCTCAACAGCTCCTTTGACTGGAATGGCGTTCGTGAACCGTTCGTTGTCGCAACCGAAAACGACAGCCTGAACGGCGTGGCGATGCTGTTCGGCCATCAACTCACCGGCACGGCCCAGGTCTTTGCCGATGTGCGTACCTACTGGTCGCCAGAGGCGGTTGAACGCGTCACGGGTAAACCGCTGACCGGTCTTGCTGAGCACGGCATTATTCACTTGATTAACTCCGGTTCTGCGGCACTGGACGGTTCCTGCAAACAGCGCGACAGCGAAGGTAAACCGACCATGAAACCACACTGGGAAATCTCGCAGAAAGAGGCGGATGAATGCCTGGCGGCAACCGAATGGTGCCCGGCTATTCACGAATACTTCCGCGGGGGCGGTTACTCATCTCGCTTCCTGACTGAAGGCGGTGTGCCGTTCACCATGAGCCGTATCAACATCATCAAAGGGTTGGGACCGGTGCTGCAAATCGCGGAAGGCTGGAGCGTGGAATTGCCGAAAGATATGCACGACCAGCTTGATGCGCGTACCAACTCCACATGGCCAACCACCTGGTTTGCTCCGCGCTTAACCGGCAAGGGCCCGTTCAGCGATGTCTATTCCGTCATGGCTAACTGGGGCGCTAACCACGGGGTGCTGACAATTGGTCACGTAGGTGCGGACTTTATCACTCTGGCTGCCATGCTGCGTATCCCGGTGTGCATGCACAACGTGGAAGACGAGAAAATTTATCGTCCTTCCTCCTGGGCCGCCCACGGTATGGATACGGAAGGTCAGGATTACCGCGCTTGTCAGAACTACGGTCCGCTGTATAAGCGTTAAACATCGAGCGATTGCCTGATGGCGGCGCGGCCTACGAAGCACACGGTTTTGTAGGCCGGATAAGGCGAAGCCGCCATCCGGCAATAGGTAATCTCCCAGGAGCAATTATGAAACAAGAGGTTATTCTGGTTCTCGACTGTGGCGCGACCAACGTACGGGCCATTGCCGTTGACCGACAGGGAAAGATTGTCGCCCGCGCAGCGACCCCGAACGCCAGTGACATCGCCGCAGAAAACAGTGCCTGGCACCAATGGTCGCTGGAGGCCATTCTGCAGCGCTTTGCCGACTGCTGTCAGCGGCTTTCCTCACAATTGGCCGCCTGCCAAATTCGCGGGATCGCCGTCACCACCTTCGGCGTGGATGGCGCGCTGGTGGATAAGAACGGCAAACAACTGTACCCGGTGATCAGCTGGAAATGCCCACGTACCGCAGCGGTAATGGAGAATATCCATCGCTACATGTCACCGCAGCAACTGCAGGAAATCTCCGGCGTTGGGGCGTTTAGCTTCAATACGCTGTACAAACTGGTGTGGCTGAAAGAGAACCACCCGCAATTACTGGAACAGGCGCACGCCTGGCTGTTTATCTCGTCGCTTATCAACCAACGTTTAACCGGCGAGTTCACAACTGACATCACCATGGCGGGAACCAGCCAGATGCTGGATATCCAGCAACGTGATTTCAGCCAGGACATTTTGCAGGCAACAGGCATACCGCGTCGCCTGTTTCCGCGCCTGGTTGAAGCAGGCGAACAAATTGGGGTACTGCAACGCGAGGCCGCCAGCCAGCTCGGACTTCCAGAGGGTATTCCAGTCATCTCTGCCGGACACGACACACAGTTTGCGCTATTTGGCGCAGGAGCCCAACAGGATGAACCGGTACTCTCTTCCGGCACATGGGAAATTCTGATGGTACGCAGTGCGCAGGTAAATACCTCCCTGCTCAGTCATTATGCGGGCTCCACCTGTGAGCTGGATAGTCAGGCTGGGCTTAACAATCCCGGTATGCAGTGGCTGGCCTCCGGCGTGCTTGAATGGGTTCGTAAGCTGTTATGGACCGCGGACACGCCCTGGCAAACGTTGATTGATGAAGCTCGGGATATTCCCGCTGGTGCCGAAGGGGTGAAGATGCACTGCGACCTGCTGGCCTGTCAGAATGCGGGCTGGCAAGGGGTTACCCTCAATACTACCCGTGGGCACTTTTATCGCGCCGCGCTGGAAGGACTGACAGAACAGTTGCAGCGGAATCTGCAAACGCTGGAAAAAATCGGCCATTTCCAGGCCACTGAACTGCTATTAGTTGGCGGGGGCAGCCGCAACATCTTGTGGAACCAAATCAAAGCGAACGTTCTCGGGATCCCTGTCAAAGTGCTGGATGATGCCGAAACCACCGTGGCAGGCGCCGCAATGTTTGCCTGGTCAGGCATCGGGGAATTTACCTCTCCGGAGCAGGCACGCGAACAGGTGCGCTATCAGTACCGTTACTTCTATCCGCAAACCGAATCCGAACTCACAGGAGTCGAGTAACATGCTTAAAACGATATCTCCCTTAATTTCCCCCGACTTACTGAAAGTGCTGGCCGAAATGGGACACGGCGATGAGATTATCTTTTCCGATGCCCACTTCCCGGCCAACAGCATGGGGCCGCAGGTCATCCGCGCTGACGGTCTGCTGGTCAGCGATCTGCTGCGGGCGCTTATTCCGCTATTTGAACTGGACAGCTACGCCCCACCGCTGGTGATGATGGCTGCGGTTGAAGGCGACACTCTCGATCCTGACGTTGAGACTCGCTATCGTCAGGCACTTTCATTACAGACCCCCTGCCCGGACATCACGCGTATTGACCGCTATGCCTTTTACGAACGAGCACAAAAGGCGTTTGCGATCGTTATCACAGGAGAGCGGGCAAAGTACGGGAATATTCTTTTAAAAAAAGGGGTAACGCCGTAATCTCTGGTCAGAATGCCCGTCAGGTACGGGCATTCATCATTAGATGAGGATCAGAACATGAAAGCGGCGCGCCAGCAGGCAATCGTAGATCTGCTTACTAACCACAAAAGCCTGACAACCGAAGCCCTGGCTTTGCAGCTTAATGTCAGCAAAGAGACCATCCGCCGCGATCTCAGCGAGTTACAGACCCAGGGAAAAGTGTTACGCAACCACGGTCGGGCCAAAGTTATTCACCGGGAAAATCAGGACAGCGGTGACCCATTTCATATTCGACTCAAAAGCCACTATGCACACAAAGCGGATATCGCCCGTGAAGCGTTGGCATGGATCGAAGAAGGTATGGTGATTGCCTTAGACGCCAGCTCTACCTGCTGGTATCTGGCGCGACAGTTACCGGACATCAACATTCACGTTTTTACCAACAGCCAGCCCATCTGCCAGGAATTGGCTAAACGTGAACATATTCAGCTTATCAGCTCCGGCGGTCGCCTTGAGCGCAAATACGGTTGCTACGTTAATCCCTCGCTTATCTCGCAGCTAAAACCACTCGAGATTGACCTGTTTATTTTTTCCTGCGAAGGGATCGACAGCGACGGTGCGCTCTGGGACTCAAATGCAACCAACGCAGACTTCAAATCCATTCTGCTTAAGCGTGCATCGCAGTCTTTATTACTGATCGATAAAAGTAAATTTAATCGTTCGGGAGAGGCCAGAATTGGGCATCTGGATGATGTGACGCATATTGTTTCAGATACACAGCTGATTGAAGCAATCCTGGCCGAATAGGGCGATTACGCCGCCGTCCGGCCAGGATTGTAGCCTTATCGCTCGTCGCGACGACCGCCAACGGCAGCCCACAGACGACGTACGTGAACGGTTACTTCTTCACGGTCATGATACAGCTGACGCGCCTGAATCTGGGCATTTACACCATGTTCATCAAGCTGGGCCTGAATGTAAGCCAGGTTCTGTGATACCTCTTCGTAGCGTTTTTTCATCGGCAGCTTGAGGTTGAAGATCGTCTCACGACACCAGCCGTTGACCAGCCATTGTGCCATCAGCGCGGCAACCTTCGCCGGCTTCTCCACCATGTCACAGACCATCCACGAAATGTTATTGCGATTCGGACGGTACTTAAATCCGTCTTCACGTAGCCAGGTGACCTGCCCGGTATCCATCAGGCTTTGCGCCATCGGGCCGTTATCCACGGAATAAACCCACATGTTGCGTTTAACCAGCTGATAGGTCCATCCGCCAGGGCAGGCGCCTAAATCCACCGCATACATTCCGTTCGCCAGACGCTCATCCCATTCATCGGCAGGGATAAACACGTGCAGCGCTTCTTCCAGCTTGAGCGTTGAACGGCTCGGCGCATCGGCTGGAAACTTCAGACGCGGAATCCCCATGTAAAACGGTGAGTTATTGTCAGGCCAGGAATAGCCGGTATAACAACAGCCAGGGGCGATAAAGAAGACGTGAACCACCGGACGCTTTGGCGTTTCATACTTTGCCAGTACGCCCGCTTCGCGCAGCGCTGCACGCAACGGTACGGTAAATTTACGGCAAAATTTAACCAGCTCTTTGCTTTCATTGGTGTCGGCAACTTCTACTCGCAGATCGCCACCCTTTTCCACCACGCCCTGCAACATGCCAACGATCGGTGTAATACGATCTTCCGGCGGTAAGTATTGCAGCAGCTCGCCCACCACAAACATTTGACGCGCAAAAATCAGCGAACTAAACGGCAGCTCTTTCACTAACTTTTCAGCATCGTCCTGCTGATAGCATTCGAAGATGACGTAACCCGCATTGTCTTTCACGCGGGCAAAACCGAAGATTTCCCGGCGTCCTGCTTTATCCGTAATTTCTGCGGCGCACTCTTTTTCAAAACCTGGGCGACACAACAATACAACCTTATTCATGGCTAACGCCCTTACGTTTCAATCGAATAGCGCCCACTAACATCAGCGCCCAGCCTACGAGGAAGCTGAAGCCGCCGACAGGGGTAACAAACGCCCACAGGCGTAAATGAGAGAGCGCGAGACAATACAGGCTGCCGCTAAACAGCACTGTACCTAATGCCAGAAACACGCTACTCCAGTAAAACCAAATGCTAATGCGTCGTTGCATGGCGACGGCCAGGCCAAAGATAGCCAGCGTATGAAACGCCTGATATTCAAGGCCGGTCTGAATCCACCCCATTTCAACAACACCGAGGGTTTTGCTCAGAACATGTGCCCCAAAGGCGCCCAACGCCACAAAGATAAAGCCACTTACGGCGGCAAAAATCAGCATAAAACGGCTGGTCATTTGAATACCCTACGTAAATTATTGTTCATAACGAAAGCGGAATTTTTCTTGTTCCGTGGCCGCTTTCGCCAGAATCCACTGACGGAAGGCGGCTATTTTACCCAGTTCTGCCTGACTGTCATGACAAACCAGATAAAATGCGTTTTTGCTGACCAGAACATCGTTAAACGGACAGACCAGTCGTCCGGCTTCAATTTCGGACTGCGCCATGACGTTGTTAGCCAGCGCGATCCCCTGTCCATGGATTGCAGCCTGTAGCACCATGGCGCTATGGCTGAAGATAGGTCCCTGCTGCACGTTGATATGATTCAGGCCAAGCTGGCGCGTATAGGCTTGCCAGTCTCGTCGCGACGCATCATGCAATAAAGTGTGTTTTGCCAGGTCGTCCGGTGTCTTTAGCGGTTTATCACCGGTAAGCAACAGCGGAGAGCAGACCGGCAATAAATATTCTGCGTACAATTTTTCAACGCGCAGACCCGGCCAGTTGCCGCGTCCGTAGAAAATCGCCACATCAACATCATCAGCCAGTTTGTCTTCCTGACGGTCCACCGCCTGGATCCTGACATCGATTCCCGGATAAGCTGAGTTAAAGCTAGAGAGTCTGGGCACCAGCCATTGGATCGCAAAACTGGGCAATAAACTAACGGTAAGCGCACCTTTTGCACTACGTGCCTGAAGTTTACGCGTCGCGTCGGTTAATTGCGAAAAAATCTCTTTAATGTCGAGAAAGTAGCTTTGACCTTCTTCCGTTAACAGCAAAGATCGATTGCGTCGACGAAACAGTTTTAGCCCCAAAAAATCCTCAAGTGACTTGATTTGGTGACTTACTGCGGCCTGCGTCACAAAAAGCTCTTCTGCTGCGCGAGTAAAGCTTAAATGACGCGCTGCAGCATCAAAAACACGTAACGCATTTAAGGGTGGTAATCGTTTTGACATGACTTTTAGGCTTTGATGTTAAATGAATTTAACAATTAGCTAACAGGCTGTAACCTATTAGTTTTTTTTATCTGAGCCATTATAAATTGTCCGTTGAGGTTCTACCAGCAAATACCTATAGTGGCGGCACTTCCTGAAGCCGGAACGAAAAGTTTTATCGGAATGCGTGTTCTGGTGGGCTTTTGGCTTACGGTTGTGATGTTGTGTTGTTGTGTTTGCAATTGGTCTGCGATTCAGACCATGGTAGCAAAGCTACCCTTTTTCACTTCCTGTACATTTACCCTGTCTGTCCATAGTGATTAATGTAGCACCGCCAAATTGCGGTGCTTTTTTTTGTCCGACTCTTTGTCGATGGACGACCGGTTAGTTATCCAGTTCTACCATCTCTTTCACGTCAGTGCGGTTAATCTGCTGTTTGTTGCCGTTAGCGTCTTTATACGAAATCATCCCCGTCTCATTATCGGTCTGTGGTTTACCATCAGCTACGATTGATCGGCCATCATTGGTGTGCATCACGTAATTCGAACCAGAACAGGCGCTCAGGGCAAAAGTCAGCATACAGGCAGAAATTATGGCGGCAGTCTTTTTCATCTTCTTCTCCTTAAAGCGATTTATGCTATTAAAAACATACTCCGTAACAGGCAAAATTGTTCGCCTAACGCTATTTAGCATAAGACACTGAACGGACTTTGCCAGGATATCCAGAGTATTCCGATGGTTAGCACAACCCTTGTATCAATGCCCTTTTTGCGCCACGATCGGTTTACTGAACTGAGGAATACCATGAACGCTTTTAACCCCGCGCAGTTTCGCGCACAATTTCCCGCACTCAACGATGCTGGCGTCTATCTCGACAGCGCTGCTACGGCGCTAAAGCCACAGGCGGTCATTGAGGCTACCCATCAGTTTTATAGCCTGAGCGCCGGGAACGTCCATCGCAGCCAGTTTGCTGAAGCCCAGCGCCTGACCGCACGCTATGAAGCCGCGCGGGAAAAAGTCGCACACCTGATTAATGCGTCGGATGACAAAACCATCGTCTGGACCCGCGGCACAACAGAAGCGATCAACATGGTTGCCCAAAGCTATGCGCGTCCACGCCTTCAACCGGGTGATGAGATTATCGTTAGCGCAGCGGAACATCACGCCAACCTCGTTCCCTGGCTGATGGTCGCGGAGCAAACGGGGGCTAAGGTTGTCAAACTCCCACTCACCCCCCATTTATTGCCAGACGTTGAGCGCCTCACGCAGCTCATCACCCCGCGCAGCCGCATTCTGGCGCTCGGGCAAATGTCGAACGTCACCGGTGGCTGCCCGGATCTGGTCCGCGCCATTACGCTCGCCCATGCGGCTGGCATGGTGGTGATGGTTGATGGTGCCCAGGGGATTGTGCATTACCCTGCCGATGTACAGCAGTTGGATATTGATTTCTATGCGTTTTCAGGCCACAAGCTATATGGCCCCACCGGTATTGGCGTACTGTACGGTAAGCCGGAACTGCTGGAAGCCATGTCTCCCTGGCTTGGGGGCGGTAAGATGATTAGCGAAGTCAGTTTTGACGGTTTCACCACTCAGCCCGCACCATGGAAGCTGGAAGCCGGTACGCCTAACGTTGCAGGCGTTATCGGGCTAAGCGCGGCGCTCGAATGGCTGGCGGACGTCGACGTTGCGCAGGCCGAAAACTGGAGCCGGGGTCTGGCGACGCTGGCAGAAGATGCCCTGGCGAAACGCCCTGGCTTTCGTTCCTTCCGCTGCCAGGACTCCAGTCTGTTAGCCTTTGATTTCGCGGGTGTTCATCACAGCGATATGGTCACTCTATTGGCCGAATATGGCATTGCGCTGCGCGCGGGGCAACACTGCGCACAACCGCTGCTGGCGGAACTTGGCGTATCCGGAACACTACGCGCCTCATTTGCCCCTTATAATACCCAAAGCGATGTGGATGCGTTGGTCGCAGCCGTCGACCGCGCGCTGGAAATATTGGTGGATTAATGACAAGCCCTCAGTTCGCCGGACACCCGTTTGGCACAAACGTAACCGAAGAGACGTTACGCAATACCTTTATCCCGCTTACTCAGTGGGAAGATAAATATCGCCAGCTGATTCTGCTGGGTAAGCAGTTGCCGGCGCTCCCGGATGCGCTAAAGGCGCAGGCCAAAGAAATTGCGGGCTGCGAAAACCGCGTCTGGCTGGGGCATACTTTTAATGAGAATGGCACTCTGCATTTCTTCGGCGACAGCGAAGGTCGAATAGTACGCGGACTGTTGGCGGTATTACTCACCGCGGTCGAAGGTAAAACGGCAGCCGAGTTACTGGCGCGTTCGCCGATGGCGTTATTTGATGAACTGGGTTTACGCGCGCAGCTCAGCGCCTCGCGTAGCCAGGGACTACATGCTCTGAACGAGGCGATTCTCGAGGCGGCCCAGAAAGCTGGATGACGACGCTGATACGTCTTATCCGGCCTACAACACTGCACGAACTGTAGGTCGGATAAGCGTAGCGACATCCGACACAATCAGGCCTGACGCGCGGCCTTCGCCATCATCTTCTTCAGCGCATGGGAGACAGCAACAAAGCCAAAGGTGGCTGTCACCATGGTGGCCGCGCCAAACCCGGACGCGCAATCCATACGCTTCGGCCCTTCCGCCGTCGCTTTCATCGCACATACCGAGCCATCCGCCTGCGGGTAAACCAGCGCTTCGGTCGAGAACACGCAGTCCACGCCCAGCTTGCCTTTGCTGTTTTTCACCACGCCAAAATCGCTTTTCAGCCGCTCACGTAGCTTGGCCGCCAGCGGATCCTGGATGGTTTTTGCCAAATCAACGACCTGAATCTGCGTAGGATCGATCTGTCCGCCCGCACCACCGGTGGTCACCAGCGGAATTTTGTTACGCCGACAGTACGCAATCAGTGCCGCTTTTGGGCGCACGCTATCAATCGCATCGATAACGTACGAAAATCCCGCATTCATATATTCAGCAACGTTATCTGGCGTAACAAAGTCATCGACCACGTTCACCCGGCACTCCGGGTTAATCTGTCGGATACGCTCCGCCATCACTTCAGCTTTTGCCAGACCGACGTTATCACGCAGCGCATGGATCTGGCGGTTTGTATTGGTGACGCACACATCATCCATATCGATGAGTGTGATAGCGCCAATACCGGTTCGCGCCAGCGCTTCCGCCGCCCATGACCCTACTCCGCCAATCCCAACCACGCAAACGTGCGATTGGGCAAACAGCTGCAACGCATTTTCGCCATACAGACGTGCCGTACCGCCAAAACGTTGGCGCCAGGCATCGCTAATAACCACAGACATAGAACCTCAAATTCATTAATACCGAGCAGTCTTACTGCCTTATGCCGGCTACGCCTTATCAGGCCTACTCAATAATGTAGGCTTGATAAGCGAAGCGCCATCCGGCAATTAACCGCTGAACACGTTACCCGCACCCGGCGCTGTTTTTAGTACCCATACGCGACCGTAGTGATTATACCACCCGGCACGGTGTCCGGCGTCAGCGCCAATACCCTGATAGATGTCGAAGTGTTGCCCTTTAATAGCCCCACCCACATCTAACGCCACCATCAGGCGCAGTTCGTACTGGCCGGTAAACTTGCCGTTATTGTCCAGTAACGGGACTTCCGCCAGTAACGTTGTGCCCGCAGGAATGATACTACGGTCAGAAGCTACGGACGCGCGGCCAATCAGCGGCACCGCGCTGGCCCCTTTCACCGGAGCAAAAGATTGCGGTTTAAAGAAGACAAACGATGGGTTCTGCTCCAGCAGCTCACGCACTTCGGCTTCGCTGTGTGTTTCACCCCAGTGGCGAATAGCCTGCATCGACATATCTTCTTTTTTCACTTCGCCACGGTCGATAAGCACTTTACCGATACTGCGATAGGCGTGGCCGTTTTTCCCGGCATAGCTAAAGAAGTTGAGCGGGCTGCCATCGCCAAAATCGATGTAACCACTGCCCTGAACATCCATAATGAAGTTATCCATCAGGGAGTTGCTGTATGCCAGAATATAATTGTCGCTTAGCGCGCCCGCGTAGATCTCGGCACGAGAGGGTAAGCGCCCACGTTTTGGCGGCATGCGATAGATAGGATACTGAAACTCGCCCTGGCGCGTATGGCGCGCCTGGATAACCGGTGTGTAGTAACCGGTAAACTGGACGTTACCGTAGTTGTCCGCCCCTTCCATTTGCCAGGCATCAATACCAAACTGGCGCATACTGCGCGTATCACCGCCCGCACGTAACCATTGCTGGATAGCGTTGTAGACGTCGCTCTGGTTGCCGTACAAACGTGGCGAAGCGCTGCGAATTTGATTAACCTGCTCGGCGAAATCACCGGCATTGATTGGCGCGCCAACCGCATCAGGCTGGTTCACCAGTGAGAAAGGCTGGGTAAATTTCCCGTCTTTATACTGCTGCCCACGATCGGTGGGTTTTGAGGAACACGCGGCGAGCATCGCGACTACAGCTCCCGCCAGAAGATATTTTGCCCAACGTCCTTTCATTGTTCTCGTCTTATGTTGCCTGAATGCGAGACGAAGATAACAAACCCCCGAACCTAATGAAATGCGTATACATACCCGAACGCAAATTTTGAGCAAAAAAATAATCCAGAATGCGTTGTTTTTGTTCATTTTCACCCTAAAAACGTGATCAAGGTGAAAAAAGGGTTGCATGAAAATGCGAGCAGAGTATAGTGCGCATCCACGGACGCGGGGTGGAGCAGCCTGGTAGCTCGTCGGGCTCATAACCCGAAGGTCGTCAGTTCAAATCTGGCCCCCGCAACCAATTAAAATTTGATGTAAGATTTTTGCAAAGTAGTTCGAATCACAGCAAGGCGGCGACGCAGTGAATCCTTAGGAACATACTCCAGTAAGTAACTGAGGTTAGCGAGGAAAGCCAACGCTGATGTGGTTTGAAATACGAAGCAAAAAGACGGACGCGGGGTGGAGCAGCCTGGTAGCTCGTCGGGCTCATAACCCGAAGGTCGTCGGTTCAAATCCGGCCCCCGCAACCAATCAAATTTGATAAAATATAAGCAGTACGGTGACGCGGGGTGGAGCAGCCTGGTAGCTCGTCGGGCTCATAACCCGAAGGTCGTCGGTTCAAATCCGGCCCCCGCAACCAACACATTAAACACCTTAACGGGTGTTTTTTTGTTTCTGCCGCCCATAAAAAAAGCGCTTTTCAGCGCTTTTTTGTTATCCCCTTCTCGCCAGCGTCGCCCCATCGGCGAAGTAGGCTTTAATCCCTGCCAGAATAGACTCTGCAACTTCCTGCTGGAAGGTCGCCGTTTTGAGTTTGCGCTCTTCCTCAACGTTACTGATAAATGCCGTTTCGACCAGAATAGACGGGATATCCGGCGCTTTTAGTACCGCAAACCCGGCCTGTTCAACCTGGTTCTTGTGCAGATTGTTGATTTTGCCAAGCTTACTCAATACCGCTTTACCAAACTTCAGACTGTCGGCGATGGTCAGCGACTGCACCATGTCGAACATGGTGTGGTCGACATAGCGGTCACCGCTCTTACTGACGCCACCAATGAGATCCGAGGCGTTCTGGGTCTGCGCCAGATATTTCGCGGCGGTACTGGTCGCACCTTTGGTCGAGAGCGCAAACACCGACGAACCGCTGGGTTGTCGACTGGTAAAGGCATCGGCGTGAATAGAGACAAACAGGTCAGCACGCTGCTTCTGCGCTTTCGCCACGCGGACTTTAAGCGGAATGAAGATATCTTCATTTCGTGTCATAAAGACCTTCATGTTGCCCTCTTTCTCTATGAGGGCTCGCAGGCGGCGGGCAATCTGCAGCACCACATCCTTTTCACGCGTCTTGTATTTCCCCACCGCACCGGAGTCTTCTCCGCCGTGGCCTGGATCCAGCATAATGACAATGGGACGATCGCGCCCCGCTTTACCCGGCTGCGGGCCACTTTGTGCAGGTGGCACCTGTTTATCCAGATCGCCCTTGTTGTAATCTTCCAGCAATGCCAGCAGCGGATCCTGAACGTCCTGGGCATTCGCGGGATAGAGATCCATCACCAGACGTTCTTTAAAGCCTGCCACCGGAGCCAGCGCAAAAAGTTGCGGCTTCACATTCTGTTTCAGCTCGAACACCATCCGCACGGTCTTTGGATCAAACTGACCAACGCGCGCCGACTTAATATACGGATCGTCAGGACGAATCTGCGTCCCAATGTCCTTGAGCACCGAGTTCAAATTAACGTCTTCAATATCCACAACCACACGCTCAGGATTACTCAGGGCAAACTGTTTGTATTTCAGCAGACGGTTAGATTCTACCGTGACGCGAGTGTAGCTGGACGCAGGCCAGATACGTACGGCAACGACCTGACTCACGGCCGCCAGACCCACCTGGCTGACGCTCAAAAGCCACATAGCACCCGCACCTTTCAATAAACGGCGGCGACTGATTGCTGAATTGGATCCCGACATGCTTCTCCCGAGCAAAAGAAATCTTTTTTAGAGGTAATACGTAAAACGTCCGAATTGACCGGAAACTTTAGCGAATGACGCATAATCTGTCATCTATAAAAGGGTAAACATTCTTTTTATATTCACGGCATTACTGAGAAAAATCTTCGGCATGGGTAAAAATTACGCTTGCGCACAGCGCAAAAACAGAATAAAAATACACAAATTACGAATAATCATGCAATGAGGGTGTGCCGTGGTGAAGGAGCGTAGAACCGAACTGGTACAGGGATTCCGCCATTCTGTTCCCTATATCAATACCCATCGGGGAAAAACGTTTGTCATTATGCTGGGCGGCGAAGCCATCGAGCATGAAAACTTTTCCAGTATCGTCAATGACATTGGTCTTCTTCATAGCCTCGGCATCCGCCTGGTCGTGGTCTATGGCGCACGACCGCAGATTGATGCCAATCTTGCGGCGCATCATCATGAGCCGGTGTACCACAAAAATACGCGCGTTACCGACGCTAAAACGCTGGAGCTGGTCAAACAGGCTGCGGGTTTACTTCAGCTTGATATTACCGCCCGCCTGTCGATGAGCCTGAATAATACGCCATTGCAGGGTGCTCACATCAATGTGGTCAGCGGTAATTTTATTATCTCTCAGCCGCTGGGCGTTGATGACGGCGTAGATTACTGCCATAGCGGGCGTATTCGTCGTATTGATGAAGATGCCATTCACCGCCAGTTAGACAGCGGCGCAATTGTGCTGATGGGCCCGGTCGCCGTTTCCGTCACCGGTGAGAGCTTTAACCTGACGTCAGAAGAGGTCGCCACGCAGTTGGCTATCAAACTGAAGGCCGAGAAAATGATCGGCTTTTGCTCCTCTCAGGGTGTCACCAACGATGACGGCGATATTATTTCCGAGCTGTTTCCTAACGAAGCTCAGGCTCGCGTTGAGTTGCAGGAAGAGAAAGGCGATTACAGCTCCGGCACGGTGCGCTTCCTGCGCGGGGCAGTGAAGGCCTGTCGCAGTGGCGTACGCCGTTGCCACCTGATCAGCTATCAGGAAGATGGTGCATTGCTGCAGGAACTGTTCTCCCGCGACGGGATCGGTACGCAGATCGTAATGGAAAGCGCCGAGCAGATCCGTCGCGCTACCATTAACGATATCGGCGGGATTCTGGAGCTTATCCGCCCGCTGGAGCAGCAAGGTATTCTGGTGCGCCGCTCGCGCGAGCAGTTGGAAATGGAGATCGACAAATTCACGATTATTCAGCGTGATAACCTGACCATCGCCTGTGCCGCTCTGTACCCTTTCCCGGAAGAGAGGATTGGCGAAATGGCGTGTGTAGCAGTGCATCCGGACTACCGTAGCTCGTCACGCGGGGAAGTGTTGCTGGAACGAATCGCCGCGCAGGCCCGGCAAATGGGGTTGAGCAAGCTGTTTGTGTTAACCACACGCAGCATCCACTGGTTCCAGGAGCGCGGCTTCACGCCGGTGGATATCGACCTGCTGCCGGAAAGCAAGAAAGAGATGTACAACTATCAGCGGCGGTCAAAAGTGCTGATGGCGGATTTGGGGTAAGAGTCGTTGCCGGATGCGGCATAACAGCCTTATCCGGCCTACATCGCTGGCACATCTTTTTTAGGCCGGATGGCGCTGACGCTTATCCGGCCTACATCTACATCATGCCGTCATTAAATAATGCTGACAGTCCGCTGCGACGTTCGGTACGGGTGGCAATGGCGCGGCTCAATATCCGCTCATCGGCATACAGCGACAGGCGGCGGCGCGCGCGGGTAACGGCGGTATAGACCAGCTCGCGGGTAACCACGGGTGAATGCTGGCTGGGTAAAATCAACGCCGCGTGGTCAAACTCAGATCCCTGCGATTTGTGCACCGTCATCGCCCAGGTGGTTTCATGTTCAGGCAAGCGGCTGGGCTGCACCGATTTGATGGAACCATCCGGCAACGCAAACCACACCCTCAGGCCCTGTCCACGGTCAAGGGCAATGCCGATATCACCGTTAAATAATCCCAGCGAACTGTCATTGCGCGCGATCATCACCGGCCTTCCCTCATACCAGCGGCTATGCGTCGAACGATGAATTTTACGTTTTTGCGCCATCACCTGCTCAATACGTTCATTCAAACCACTAACGCCAAACGGACCTTCCCGCAGGGCGCATAGCAGCTGATACTCATTGAAGGCCTGAATGACAGCCCCCGGCTCGGCACCCTCGTGCAACAAATCCAGGTAGTGCCCATATCCCGCCAGCGCCTCATCCAGCATCGCGGCATAATCCTCGCTGCTGTGTAGCGTGCGTTTTTCGATGTCGCTAAATCCCTGCTGGAACACCGTTTTTATCGCAGTTTTGTCGCCGCGATTAATCGCCGCGGCCAACTGACCGATTCCGGAATCGCTGCCGAAACGGTAGCTCTTTTGCAGCAGGCACAGACTGTCGCGCAACGCTGCTGCCTGAATTCCCGAACCGGCAGGAATAGCGCTCCCGGTCAGGCGACTGAGCTGGCGGGCGCGTTCCGGGGTAAACCCGTCACCAACGAAAGCACAGATATCCCCCAGCACGGCCCCCGCTTCGACGGAAGCGAGCTGGTCGCGATCGCCCAGAAAAATCACCCGTCCGTGCGGCGGCAGCGCATCGATAAGGCGCGACATCATCGGCAAATCAATCATCGAGGCTTCATCCACCACCAGCACATCCAAATGCAGCGGGTTTCCCGCATGATGACGCAGACGCTGACTGCCAGGCTGAGCGCCTAATAATCGATGCAGCGTACTGGCGTCATCGGGGATGCGTTTCTTTTGCTCATCGGTTAGCGGTAGTTCTCGTAGCGCCGCGCCTAGTGAGGCGGTCAGGCGCGCAGCCGCTTTTCCCGTTGGCGCCGCCAGTCGAATACGACAGCGCTCACCGTCGGCCATTTGAATCAACACCGCCAGCAGCCTTGCGACCGTTGTCGTTTTTCCCGTCCCCGGTCCGCCGGAGATCACCGATATCCGGCGGGTGAGCGCAACAGCAGCGGCTACTTTTTGCCAGTTAACCCCCTCCGATGGCGGAAACAGCGCCGCCAGCGTGTGGGTCAGCCGTTGTTCATCCACTTCAATGGCGTGGTTCACTTCACTGAAAAAGCGAGCTACGGTACGTTCGTTGTGCCACATCCGGTTCAGATACAGGCGATCGCCGTACAGCACCAGCGGCGTGGGTTGCTCGCCACGGCTTACCGCACTGGATGCCAGCAGACATTCCGCCCAGTCTTCTGGCTCGCCCGTTTCAGCGAGCCAGGCGCTTAACAGAGGATGCGCGTCCTCGCTCAGAGATAACCGTGAAAGCGGTAAGCAGACGTGCCCTTCTCCCGCTTCACGGCTGAGCAACGCCGCAGCCAGCGCAACGGCAGGGTTGTCACTTCCGGCAACCGCCAGCGCGAACTGAGCATCCAGAGGCCGGAGCTGTTTTTGCTCAACAGCCTCCAGAAATCGTTTCTGGATTGTCATAACATCGTCTCCTGCACCGCACCGGCAAACATCTCGTCCATCAACGCAATCAACTCTCCGTCAGGTCGGGTCGCGTAAATTCCCTGCTGCGGATTTTCACTGTCAACGCCGCGCAGGAAGAGATAGATAACGCCGCCAAAATGGCGTTCATAATCGTAATCAGCAATGCGATGGCGTAAGTAGCGATGCAGCGCGAGGGTATAAAGTTGGTATTGAAGGTCGTAGCGATGCGCCTGCATGGCAGAGGCCATTGCCTGCTGCGTATAGGCGGAGCTGTCTTCGCCCAGCCAGTTCGATTTGTAATCGAGCAGGTAATAACGCCCCTGGTGGCGGAATACCAGGTCAATAAAGCCTTTCAGCATGCCGCGAACCTGCATAAAGTCCAACGCAGGGCACCCCGCCGATAGCGGATCGTATTGGCGAATTAACGCATCAAGCTGGTTGGCCATCAACGGCTGCGAAATCGGCAGATAAAACTCCATCTCCACCTGTTTTTCACGCGCGGATAGCTGGCTCAAACTCACGCCCGTCTCGTTGAGAGGCGCCTGCAAAATGGCGTCCAGCCATTCGGTCAAAACCGGCGTCCAGTGTGCGTCATAACCGCCCAACGCCAGTTGCTCCTCGACCCAATGCGGATCCACCGGTTGCGTAAAATCGAGGTCTTCAAACAGGCTATGCAAGAATGTACCCGGCGAAGCGCCGCGCGGAAACTGATGCGGTGTAAGCCCTGACTCTTCAATAACCTCACCGACGCCTGCGGCATCGATATCCAGTCTTGGGATCAGATCCTGCGCGATACCCTGTCCACGCTGTTGCAAACCGGAATAACTGGTCACGCGCCAGCTATCACCGGGCTTACGCTGCAGTATTTTTGCACTCAGTTCGCTGCTAACAGCCTGCGCAACCTGCCAGGGTTCACCGTCAGGCTGCGCGGGTGTCTGGCAAGCAATATCATTGCTGCAAAGCGCTTCAATCGCGCCACGCAGACCCACGGCATCCATCGGCTCGCCTTTTTGCAACAGGCGGCCAAGGGCACTCTGATGCACATCGGTATCCCCTTTTTTATCGCCCCGGCGTCGCACCAACGGCGCAACGCCAAGGCTGCAGTGCCATACCGAACGGGTTAGCGCGACATAAAGCAAACGCAGATCTTCTGCCAAACGCTCCGCTTCGGCCAGCTCAACGCTCTCCACAGCATCGCTGAGATCCAGCACGGCTTCAAAAGAGCTACGATCGTGGTAGAAAGCCTGATCCTGAACGCGGAAATTGGTGATAAACGGCAGCCAGACCAGCGGATACTCCAGCCCTTTCGATTTATGGATGGTGACGATTTTGACCAGATGCTTGTCGCTTTCCAGCCTGAGCTGCTGGCTGGACGCGTTGCTGTCGGGTTCAAGAATATGCTGGGACAACCAGCGCACCAGCGCATGCTCGCTTTCCAGCTGCGAGCCCGCTTCCTGCAACAGTTCGCTGATATGTAAAATGTCGGTCAGTCGACGTTCGCCTCCCGCCGTCGCCAGCAGGTTCTCTGCAATCTGGCGAGCCGTCATCAGCGCACGTAGCATCGGCATCACGCCGCGTTTATGCCAGATCTGACGATAGCCGTCGAATTCTTCGACCACCGCATCCCAGGCATTCTCGTCGGTATTTAACGCTTCAATATCCTGCGCATTCAGCCCCATCATTGAGGTCGCCAGCGCGCTACGCAACGTGTTCTCACGTTCCGGCGTCATCACCGCCTGCAGCACCCATAGCAACTCCTGCGCTTCCAGTGTTTCAAATACGCTGTCACGGTTGGAGAGGTAGACAGAGGGAATGGCCAGTTGCGTCAGCGCATCACGGACCAGCGCCGCTTCCTGGCGGCTACGCACCAGTACGCTGATATCTGACGCGCGTACCGGGCTGGATGCTTTGCCACTGACCAGTTGCGCTGCGCCAGAATGCCCGGCTTTAAGCCAGTCGCGAATTTGTGTGGCGCACACCTGGGCCATGTAGCTCTGATAATCGCCTACGCCGCAACTTTCTCCTTCCATCAGCCACATACTCATAGCTGGCTGCGTTTCGCCGTGCAAAACAAACCGTAACGCCTGGTTTTTTTCTGCGGATTTTACCGGGCTGAAAGGGATTTCGCGGAACATAAAGGCGTCGTCCATCTGGCTGAAAAGCGTATTCACGCTATTGACCATGCCGGGGGCCGAACGCCAGTTGGTATCAAGCGTATAGTGTGCGCTGACTTCGCTGCGCGCCTTCATATAGGTGAAGATATCCGCGCCGCGAAACGCGTAAATTGCCTGTTTCGGATCACCAATTAGCAGCAGTGCGGTATCCGGCTGATGCTGCCAGATCCGACGAAAAATACGGTACTGCTGCGGATCGGTATCCTGGAATTCATCGATCATGGCGACCGGGAAACGAGTACGAATAGCCGTCGCCAGCGCATCGCCGCTTTCACTGCGCAACGCCGCATCCAGACGGCTGAGCATATCGTCAAAACCCAGCTCGCCGCGGCGACGTTTTTCCTCGGCAACTGCCGAGCGGATCTCCGCCAGCGCCCGGGTGATCACCAGATCGCGGAGAGTTAACGGTTCGCTAAGCAGTTCATCAATAGCTACAAACAGCGGGTGCTGAGGGGTTATCCCGCCCGCTTTGGTTCGCTCTTCCAGAAAACGCTGTGAGAATTTCTCCAGCGCGTCAGGAAGCTGGTAACTTTGTGTTTCTTCCTGCGCCCACGCGCTGATCTTTTCGATCCACTTGCCCTGATTACCGCGATTAAATTTACGCCGGTCAATTCCGGAGGCTTCCATCAGGCCATCCAGCTCATCAACAGAATCACGCCATTGCTGCTTGATCTGGTTAATGCGCGCGAGAATTTGTTCATGCCGGGAGGCCAGCGTTTCGTCATCAGACGGTGGCGCCTTGATAACCGGCGCTTCCCCCTGCAGATAGCGATCGATATCTCTCAGCAGCGCTTGCGGTCCTTTCCACGTTTCAAAAACCACCTGCGCAATGTCGCGGGGCAGCGAGTAGCAGTGCCGACGCCAGAAGTCCGCGCAGGCCTGATAGCGCAGCAGCGATTCATCTTCTATCAGCTGCTGTTCGAACAGCATGCCTGACTCAAAGGCATTGAGACTGAGCATACGCTGACAAAAGCCGTGGATGGTAAACACCGCCGCTTCATCCATCTGTCTTTCAGCCAATAGCAGCCACTGCGCGGCCTGTTTTTTATCGGCAATTTCATCTAACAAACGGGCATATAGCGGGTTGTCGGTGGTTTCACGCAGGCAGGCAATTCGCAGTTCATGAATATTGCTACGAATTCGACCACGCAACTCTTCGGTAGCCGCCTCGGTGAAGGTAACCACCAGCAGTTCTTCGACGGTCAGAGGACGAGGAAAGGCGGCAGAGCCGCCCAGTCCAAGCAGTAAACGTAAATACAGGGCGGCGATGGTAAAGGTTTTACCGGTGCCCGCAGAGGCTTCAATCAGGCGCTCGCCCGTCAGGGGCAAGCGCAGTGGATCAAGGGACTCAGCGGCATCATTCATTCTTATCACTCATCAGGGGTAAGGTTTGCTGCAACG
The DNA here is from genome assembly GCF_030332765.1 of Citrobacter sp. Cpo071. NCBI lineage: Bacteria > Pseudomonadati > Pseudomonadota > Gammaproteobacteria > Enterobacterales > Enterobacteriaceae > Citrobacter > Citrobacter sp. Cpo071. The sequence continues at coordinate 168,846 of NZ_JAOWHE010000080.1, forward strand.
CGCTGACGGTCTGCCACACTTTCCAGCCTTCCGGGTGCACATATTCTGCTTTCCCATTCTGACTGCCGGAAACCTGTGACAATATCGCCATGCCTTGCGGCTCAACCACCGCCTGATGGAAGAAGTCGGCAAGTTTTTGCGGCGTCAGCAGTTTAATCTGAGCCACTATTTTATCACGTGAATCGAAGCGCATATTGCCGCGATCAAAATCTTTGCTTAACTGTGAGGCTTCTGCCCCCAGCGTTTGCGGCGCCTGTAGCATTTGCGCAATAATCGCCTGCTGAATTTGCGCGAACTCTTCAGGTTTCATCGCCCGCAGCTTCGCTTCCGCCGTCGGGAAGAACGCTTTATAACGCTCCCAGAGGTAAGACGGCTGCTTATCACTGCTTTGCAGCAGGAACCCCATTCCCCACTGACGGCCAACGCTCATCGGGAAAGCAAATACGGCGTAGCCTAACTGTTCTTCAGTACGCAGCTGATTGTAGAACCACGGCTGAACAATCTGACCTAACATAGCGCTGTAGGCTGAACTGGCGTATTCATCGTATCCGGTTGGCACAAATACCGCGGCCAGCGCTGAATCCGTGCTGCTGCCTGCTTTTTCGAAGATGACGGACTGCTTCTTGTCCACAACCACATCTTTGTTGCGACACCACTGTGACCCGTTCGCACCAAGCTGTTTTTGGATATCCCGCGCCATGCTCGTCGTCTGAGCTTCGCTCATATTGCCAATGACCAGGAATTCAGGTCGCGCACCGGTTTTTAAGGCGTCGCGGTAGGTCATCACCTCTTTCAGGGTGATGGAAGGCAGCAGCTTACGGCGCTCGTCGCGGGAGAAGTACGGCACCTGAGAAAGCATCTGCACCGGCATAATAGCCTGATCGTAAGCTTTACCCTTTTCTGCGGAATCCATCATCTGGGCATACCAGGATTTCGCCTGTTCCAGCTGTTCGTCCGTTGAGGTATAGCTGAAATAGCCACTCAGCAGCGCCTGAAAAAGCTGCGGCAAACGTTGGGTGTAGCCGTTGGCGTTAAGCATCAACCCATTGTTAGCGTTGGTAGAGAAACCAATTCCACCTACCGATGCCTGGTTACTTAACTGATCGAGCGCAATCCCTGCCAGGTAATCGTTAAGTGCGAATAAGACCTGGTTGCGGGCGCTGTCCATGGCTTTCGGGTTACGCAGGATCACGCTGACGTCAGCCTTCGGCTCGCTGGCAAAATACTGGCTCGGGGCATACACCACGCGTAAATCCGGCTCATCAACGATCAGCTCAGGATGAGCGTATTTTTTATCCGTCTTAATCAGCGTGAAATCATCCGGAATGTAGGGGTTCAACTCCGGTAACGACAGCGCAATGCCCTGCGCTTTTTGCTGCCAGTCGGCAAAGGTTTTGTCGCTGATTTTATCCACCTGGTAAGGCGCATCGACAAAATAAGCGGTTTTATTATGTGGCTCTTTCGCGCTGATATACCAGATACGCGCATTCTGCGGCGTCATCATTGCCAGACGTTGCTCAACGGCTTTCGCATCGTACTGATCAGCTATATTCACCGCATCCAGCGTATGCTCGACAGGAACGCGGATCATGGTATCAGCCAGCCATTCCACATAGTCCATATCACGGGTGATGGAGGGATAACGGAAATCGAGATCCAGCACGTGCGCCAGCTCGTCAAAATAGCGTTTATCGACACCTTTCTCGCGTAACAAATTGAGGTAGCTAAAGATTGCTGCGACAACTTCATCGCGGTTCGCCAGCCCCTTGTCGGTTAACGTCGCGGAAATGGCTAATACGCCGCTGTTCCCGTTGACCACCGGATCGGAGTCTGCGCGAATACCTTCAACCAGGCCCTGCTTTTGCAGCCAGTCAGACAACGTGCCCGGGCTACGATTGCCAATCAGGTAGGTCACCAGTTCATCGGTTTTACTGCGGAACTGCGCGCTGTTGTTATCGATACGAAACTCGACGCGCAATACTTTACGCGGCATTGCCGGAACATAGTGGATGATGATGCCCTTTTGCGCATCAGTGACGACCGGGACGGTAATCTCAGGCTTTGCGATATTCCTGTTCGGTACGCGCCCAAAGGTGTCAGCCGCTATCCGCGCCAGCTCTGGCAGCGGTTTATTGCTATAAATCACCGCCTTCATCAGGTTCGCAGAGTAGTACTTTTCATGAAATTTTTGTAATGCTTGCAGCACCGGGTTGCCCGGTTTATCGCTTAATGTCTCAAGATTCCCGCCAGAGAAACGCGAACCTGGGTGCGCCGGGTTGATCGTCTCAGCGCTCACCTGCGCCATACGCATCCCGTCTCGGGTACGCGCCAGTGTCAGCTCGGAGTTAACCGCGTTACGCTCGCGGTCGGCATATTTTTTATCCAGCAATGGATCGGCAATAGCATCCGCCAGGCGATCCACCGCCCCCACCAGCGCGTCGTTTTCGACTTCAAGATAGAAGGCCGTACGATAAGGCGCAGTGCTGGCATTGTGGCTACCGCCGTGCATTTTCAGGAATTCAGCCAGGCTGTCCGGCTGTGGGTATTTTTTCGAGCCCATCAGACACATGTGTTCGAGATAGTGCGCCAGCCCCTGATGATCGTCCGGATCTTCCAGCGAGCCCACGGGGACTACCAGTGCAGAAAGGGATTTCACGGCCTGAGGATCGGATACCAGCAGCACAACCATGCCGTTATCAAGGCGCACGGCCTGATACTGACGGGTGTCTTTATCGCTTTTACGGATGGTTTCAGCTAAAGGCTGCCAACCGGTATCTGCCTGACTTACGGGAACCCAAAGGGCGACGAACAACAATAATGCGCTGAACCAGGTGCTGCGGGGCATTCACAAACCTCATCATTAACGTATTCACCTGTTCACTGCAAACCACGTATCAATACGTGGCCTGAACAGGGCAAGACTTTGTGCTGAACAAATCAGCATCTTCTCTTTGTAAGAATCAGTCCGTGACAGAATGCGCATCATAGTGGAAGCCATCGAATTGCGCAATTTTTATACAGTCATCAGGACTGGTTAAAGCGAAAAATCGGTAACAGATAGCGCTGTGACTGTAAAACAATAGCCTCCTGCGTATCAGCATCCAGTTGACGCCAAAGACGCTGATACCAGATATCATCACCTTCGCCACGTACCATCATGTTGCCTTCATAGGCTTGCAGAAACTTACTGCGCGCTTTTTGCAACGTTGCATCGTTATCTAACATGGCATCATTTGCGGCGTCATAACAGGTTTTTATCCATGCACCACCGCTTTCGGGCAATACCAGCAACGGTGACGACATGCCTTCCCGATACCCCTCAATGAGTTGCGACAGGTACAGCAACGCCTGTTCTGCATCCAGCGGCGGAAAACGCCATTCTCCGTCTTTACGCAGGAACAATCGGCTCTCTCCCCTACCGCCACTGGCACAATAGACAAGATGTTCCAGCCAAAGTTGCACACCCTGCGCAATGCTTATCAAAGATGGGCGCCAGCGCAACAAACCATCCTCTTGCACCTGCGGCAGCCAACCGGTGATTTGCACGCCGTGACAGTTAAGATCGATTTCCATGCTCTGACAGGGCTGACGACAGGCGATAATGCGTTCAGCCAGCGACTGCATTTCCTGACGCTGCGTATCCCACAGAATTTCGCCAAACGGCCCATAGGGTAGCGCGCCCGCCGCACGAAAACGGCGGAACAGTCGTTCAGCATCGTTCTCTTCAACCAGCGTATTAAGCAATTGCTGATTAAGCTGGTAGCGGGTTAACCCTTCAAGAGTGAAAGGTTCCGTATCCGGGATCTCACTCTCTTCAGAGCGGAAGTTGACCCTTAAACGCATCTGGAAAAAGGCGCGTACCGGATGTGCCCAAAATCGCTGCAGCGTTTCCAGCGTTAGCGTTTCTGGCATTTCAAAGGGAAGAGGCTGCACAAAATCCGTGTGCGCTTTTCCTGACAGACTCGCCGCAGGCAGCCATTCCCGGGCATAGCTTTGCTGTTCGCCCGGCAAATAGTTTTGTGCATCAAAGGGCATACGGGTATGCAAACGGGTTATATGCGCTTTTACCCTTGCCTCGCTTTGATCGCAGGTCAACGATTCATCGCCCGGCAGATAATGGCTTTGTCCAATGTAGTCCATCAGTTCTTGCACCAGCACCGACGGGAAGCGCTCGCTGTTATCCTGAATAGAGCGGCCAATGTAGCTGATGTAGAGCGTCTGCTGTGCCGAGATTAATGCTTCGAGGAACAGATAGCGGTCATCATCGCGACGACTGCGGTCACCCCGCATCGGTTTTTGGCTCATTAAATCAAAGCCCAGCGGCGCAAGCTGACGCGGATAAACCCCATCGTTCATACCCAGCAGGCACACCACTTTGAACGGAATGGAGCGCATCGGCATCAGCGTACAAATGTTAACGGGCCCCGCCAGGAAGCGCTGGCTGATGCGTTCCTGGTCAAGGCGCTGGGCTAGCTCATCACGCAACAGAGAGAGCGGTATAGCATCGCCGTACTCGGCCCCTAAACCTTCGGTAATAATGGCCTGCCACTGCTGTTCAATCAGCGTCATTGCCGCTTCGGTGTCCGCGTCCGGTAGGAAGAAATCATTAAGCATTTCCCGACAAACGGGTAGCCACTCTTCCAGCGGACGTTCCTGCGCTAACCCTCTACGCCAGAGATTAAGCTGCATCAGCAACGAGGCCAGATGCCCTACCAGCTCGGCAATCAGGCCGCTGGACTCATCGTAAGGCAATACCGATTGCCACTCGCCCTGCGAGCTTTCCATCGCGTAGCCGAGCAGCATACGCGTTAAACCAAATTGCCATGTATGCTGACCTGTAGGTGGAAGTTCCAGTTCACGCACGTTATCGTCGTCAATTCCCCAACGAATCCCGGATTCATTGACCCATAAGCGAAGATAGCGCAACCCTTCTTCATCAATGTTGAAACGCGCCGCCAGCACGGGAACATCCAGTAACGCCAGGACATCCTCTGAGACAAAACGGCTATCCGGCAGCGACAGCAGGCTGATAAAGGCCTGTAAGACGGGATGAGACTGGCGTGCCCGACGGTCAGATATTGCATAAGGTAAGTAACGCTCGGCTGGCGCGCTACCAAAGACCGACTGAATGAATGGGCTGTAGCTGTCGATGTCCGCCACCATCACAATAATATCGCGCGGCGTCAGCGTTGGGTCCGCTTCCAGCATGGCCAACAGCCGGTCATGAAGAATTTCCACCTCGCGCTGTGGGCTATGGCAGACATGGAAAGTCACACTGGTGTCGTTCAGCTCAAGCCGGCGTTTATTGTCGCTACGGGAATATTCTTCCAGCGTAACGCCCGCCACGGCATTACTTTCAAGTTCCAGAATATCCGATTGAATATTATGCAAAAGGTTGTCAGGCGTAATATCGACAAACGCATCCAGTTCCTGACTGTTTTCCAGCTCCGAAAGCAAATAAATGTAATCACGCCCCAGCTTGCCCCACGAGGCCAGCATCGGGTTGCCCACATCCTGTTCGCCATCGCTGTTAAATAATCCTTCGGCTTTCTGGTTATCACGAAACAGCGGCAGATGCCGTTCTTCAAAGCTGTGCCGACGCTGACGAGCCATCAGCTTCGCCAGCCAGGCAGGATCTTTAATGTCGCCCCAATAGTAGCGACAAGGGTTGGTAAATAGCAGATGAATATCAATGTGCTTACCCAGCGCCTGCAATGCCTGCAAATAAACCGGCGGTAGCGCCGAAATTCCGCAAATAAAGACGCGAGAAGGCAGCCCCTGCGGACATTCAGACGCATTTTCCAGGGTCTGAATAAATCGTTGGTATAAATTGGCACGATGCCAGCGCGGTTGGCCCAATTCCGCGGTGTATTCCACCAGCGCTTTCCACAACGGTGCCTGCCAGGCCTGAGACTCGCCAAGTCCCTCAACCTGTCGCCCCGCTTCCCACTGGGTCAACCAGTCAGGGCGGTAGACTAAATACTGATCGAAAAGGTCAGCCGCGCGCGAGGAAAGCTGAAAAAGCTTACGTTTATCAGTGTCGTCCGTCAGATAGTGGCGTAGCAATGCGAAGTCATCGCTATCCAGCAATTGTGGCAACAGCGTCATCAACTTCCAGCTCATGCTCTGTTTGCTGAACGCACTCTCTTTCGGGATATCCGGCAGCACGCGCACAAACATATCCCAGATAAAACTCGCGGGCAGCGGAAAATCGATATTGGCGGCAATACTAAACTTCTGTGCAAGAGTCATTTGTAGCCACTGAGCCATACCGGTACTTTGAACCAGGATCATCTCAGGTTCAAAGGGGTCGTCCAGCCGCTCGCGCTCAACGATAAATTCCATTAACGCTTCCAGCACATCCAGACGGTTGGAGTGGTAGACCCTTAACATAGCGACTCCTGACTACTGACGATTCGGGCAATGCAGACGCGTCATCTGACCCTGCCTGCCGAGGGGTGAAGAAATTATAACGTTGATGCTGACACATCCCGCTCTCGTTGTCTGCATTCGGTTAACCTGCCAGTTCACAGGCGATGAAAACGGGTACAGCTGGGTTTGCTGCCAGGCGTGGCGCCAGAGTTGCTGATATTGGTTTCTGATGATAAAGCTGTTCATTAGTACCCGCTGGTATCCTGACAACGCGGTCACAATCATGATCATCAGTACCATTGCCAGCATCACTTCCGGCAGACTAAAGCCACGCTGTCTGTTCAGGGGATCTGGCATAACGTCTGCTCCTTTAGCGGACAAAAATCGCTCCAGCCACGCGCCGAGAATTCTATGTTGCCATCAATAACCACCCCCTGACGCCATAACGATATCCCTTCATAGTGGGCAATAAGCAGCACATAATTATTGGTAAGCCGGCGCAGGCAAACCGCGGCATCCTGCGTGGGAACGCGCCGACACTGTACGGGGGGTTGTAAGCGCCAGGGCTGCATACGCCCCCATTCCATCGCGGATTGCACTACCGCCTGACGCTGCAGCGCCTGACTTTGTGTGGCCACACGCGCAGCAAAACTGGCCTCCTGTCTGCTAACGCCTTGCAGCAGCAGACTACCGAGCACCAGCAGCAACAGGACCATTGCCAGAGAGGATACGCCTCTCTCACGGTTCACAGGTTGAATCCCGTAACGCTGTAGACCGCTTCAACAACTTTTTGTGGTTGGTCATTGCCCACTCCACGCAAACGCAGCGTAAGAAGCGGGGAATATCCGCTGAAATTCAGCCTTTCAACCTGGAATGCCTCAATCTGCATCGTGGCCGGATCGGTCATTTTCTCCCATCCTTTGCCAGTGCAGCCGGTGGCTCCACGCACGGTTTCCAACACCTTGTCCTGTAAACGAAACCCAATAGAATCAGCCTCTTTCACGGGACTGCTTTCCCAAACGCCATTGCTGTTGGCATCCCAGCGGGCAATAACACAGTCTCCCTTAGCCGATATCACCAGTCCCTCTCCGACACAGTTTCCCCGGCAATACCCCGCCCGCTGAAGATGCTTCGCCACGGTGTAGACCCGCTGCCATATTTCATCTTCCAGTACTAACTGGCGTGTGTTACGCAGAATCTCTCGCTGTAGCGCCGGTAAAAATCGTGCTGAGCTAAGCAATAAAATACTGCTAATCGCCATGGCAATGAGCATCTCCAGCAGTGAAAATCCCCGTTCATTTACTGACATAATCTGGCCTCATCGCGCTCGCAAAGCCTGATTCGCCCCCAGCCAGACACCACCACGCGCCATTCCCCATTCGCATTTTTCAGACGTATATGTCCGGCCCATGCCGTATTGCGCAGTCCAAAAAAGGCCAGTGAAGGTGTTATCTCTGCCATTTCGACGTCGTCCCAGGGCGGTGTAAAAACCAAAGACGAAGCGGGTCGACACGTGGTTTGCGAAGCCGCAGAGCTGACAAAACACCATGATGTGCCATCCCGAATCACGCTTATCACATGATCGCGGTTACGCCAGTTAGCATCTTCACGCAGTTGCAGCAGGTAGTCCCGCACCTGGCAGGCGGTCTGCCACAGCCGCTGTTGCTGCTGCCAGCGCTGCCAACCATACAGCCCAGATGCACCAAGCGCCGCGACAATCAGCATCGCAATCAGGGTTTCGAGAAGCGTGTAACCTTGTTGTTTTTTCATGTCGCCAGTATGGCGTGAGGAAAATGAATAACGAGCGGGAAATTCGGTTTCTACGGCGAGCTATGGGGAATATTTAGCGCGTTACAGGCCGTTGCAATATTTCAGGAATCCGCGCCGAAGAACGCGATTTGAGACAAAAAAAACCGACGCACATGGGCGTCGGTTGTGACAGCATGAAACAGGTTAGATAGCTACCGGTGCTTTAATACCCGGGTGCGGATCGTAGCCTTCAATTTCGAAGTCTTCGAAGCGATAGTCAAAGATTGATTCAGGCTTACGTTTGATAACCAGTTTCGGCAGCGCGCGAGGTTCACGGCTAAGCTGCAGATGCGTTTGATCCATATGGTTGCTGTACAGGTGCGTGTCGCCGCCGGTCCAGACAAAATCACCCACTTCCAGATCGCACTGCTGCGCCATCATGTGTACCAGCAAAGCGTAGCTGGCAATGTTAAACGGCAGGCCGAGGAACACATCGCACGAACGCTGATACAGCTGGCAGGAGAGCTTGCCATCCGCCACGTAGAACTGGAAGAACGCATGGCACGGTGCCAGCGCCATTTTATCCAGCTCACCGACGTTCCATGCGGAAACGATGATGCGGCGAGAGTCCGGATCATTTTTCAGCTGGTTTAGCACGGTGGTGATCTGGTCGATATGGCGACCATCTGGCGTAGGCCACGCGCGCCATTGTTTGCCATAAACCGGGCCTAAATTACCGTTTTCATCCGCCCATTCGTCCCAGATTGAGACGTTGTTTTCATGCAGGTAGGCAACGTTAGTATCGCCCTGCAAGAACCACAGCAGCTCATGAATGATCGAGCGTAAATGGCAGCGTTTAGTCGTAACCAGCGGGAACCCTTCCTGCAGATTAAAACGCATCTGATGACCAAAAATGGAAAGCGTTCCGGTTCCGGTACGGTCGTTTTTCTGTGTGCCTTCATCCAGCACTTTTTGCATCAGTTCTAAATACTGTTTCATGGTTCCTCAGGAAACGTGTTGCTGTGGGCTGCGGCGGTACGCCCAAACCATCATAATAATGCCTGCGACAATCATCGGGATAGAGAGGATCTGCCCCATGCTGATGTACTGTACCCAGGTGCCGGTAAACTGCGCATCCGGCTGGCGGAAGAATTCAACAATAATACGAAACGCGCCATAACCAATCAGGAACAGACCGGATACCGAGCCCATCGGGCGCGGTTTGCGAATGTACAAGTTCAGAATGATAAACAGCACAACGCCTTCCAACGCCATCTCATAAAGCTGTGAGGCGTGGCGTGGCAGCGAGCCGTAGGTATCAAAAATAGACTGCCATTGCGGGTTAGTTTGCAGCAGTAAAATATCTTCGGTACGGGAGCCCGGGAACAGCATGGCGTACTTGAAGTTCGGGTCAACGCGTCCCCACAGCTCACCGTTGATAAAGTTGCCCAGACGCCCTGCACCAAGGCCAAAGGGAATCAGCGGGGCAATGAAATCAGAAACCTGGAAGAACGAACGCTTAGTGCGTTTGGCGAAGATAATCATCACCAGGATCACACCGATAAGTCCACCGTGGAAGGACATACCGCCGTCCCAGACGCGGAACAGATACAGGGGATTATCGAGGAATAACGGGAAGTTATAGAACAGTACGTAACCAATACGCCCACCGAGGAAAACCCCGAGGAAGCCCGCATACAGTAAGTTTTCTACTTCATTTTTGGTCCAGCCACTGCCCGGACGATTCGCGCGGCGCGTCGCCAGCCACATCGCGAAAATAAACCCCACCAAATACATTAAGCCGTACCAGTGAAGCGCGACGGGTCCGATTGAGAAAATGACCGGATCGAAATCCGGAAAATGCAGATAGCTACTGGTCATCTGTCACCACAAGTTCTTGTTATTTCGCTGAAGTCAGACAGCAATTGATAAGCGCGCCTGCATAATGCAGGCGCTCCAAAGGTGCGAATGATAGCACAAGGGGTTAGAAGCGGATGCCGGGAAGATGTAAAAGATCTGTATAGGTAATCTCTATCCCCCGTAATACCTGATAGCGCTACGCTTATCAGACCTACAATCCCCCGCGAATCAAGCCCCCCATGCCACGACGCTCCATGAAGGCCGCTACCTGATGGCGTACTTCTGTTGCCATCTGTGCCTCCAGGCTGCGCTGCGCCAGCGTTTGCGCCTCATCAAAATCGATATGACGCAGCAGATATTTTACGCGAGCGACAGAACGACCGTTCATCGACAAATGACGGAAACCGAGACCGATCAGAATAGCCACGCACATCGGGTCGCCCGCCATTTCACCACACAGGCGCAAATCGATACCGCTTCTTTCGGCTTCCTGCGCAATCATCGCCAGCGCACGCAACATCCCCGGATGCAGGCTGTCATAAATGCTGGCTACCCGTGTGTTGTTACGATCGACGGCCAGTATGTACTGGGTAAGGTCGTTGGTTCCAACCGAGATAAAGTCTATCCGGTTTGTCAGATGCGGCAGCATGAACACCATCGACGGAACTTCCAGCATGATGCCAATGCGCGGTTTCGGGATCTCGTAACCGATCATCTCCTCCACTTCGCGTCCGGCGCGTTCAATCAAACGTCGCGCTTCGTCCACTTCATCGATGCTGGTTACCATCGGCAGCAAAATGCTCAAGTTTCCGGTTGCCGCATTCGCACGCAGCATAGCGCGAACCTGGATCAAAAAGATCTCCGGCTGATCGAGCGTTATGCGGATCCCTCGCCAGCCAAGGCACGGGTTCTCTTCACTGATCGGCATGTAGGGCAGCTGTTTATCGGCGCCGACATCCAGCGTACGCAGGGTCACCGGCTTGTCGTTAAACATTTGCAGCATACCCTGATACTGCGCAACCTGTTCTTCTTCCGAAGGAAATCCGCTTTGCAGCATGAACGGGATTTCGGTGCGATAGAGGCCAATGCCGTCGATTCGGCTACCCAGCTTTTCTTCATGTTCCGGGCTGAGGCCCGCATTGAGCATCACCTTCACGCGCTCGCCGCTTTTCAGCTGTGCTGGCTGGTTGACGTCGTCTTCCGCCAGGCGGCTCAGCTCAATTTCTTCACTGATAAGACGCTGGTATTCCTGGATTAATACCGGTTCCGGATCGACCAGCAGTTCACCGCGATAACCGTCCACCACCAGCGTACGGCGATGCAGCACCGACGGCTGGATATCGGCCCCCATGACGGTAGGGATACCCAGCGCACGCACCATAATTGCCGCATGAGAGTTGGCTGCGCCGTCCCGGACAACCACGCCAACTAACCGGTCCTGAGGAAGCTCCGCCAGCGTGGTCGCCGAAAGTTCGTCCGCCACCAGCACAAAGCGTTCCGGCCAGGCATTCGGCCCCTGGATAGAGTCATCAAGGTGGAACAGCAGGCGCTGGCCCAGCGCGCGTAAATCTCCGGCCCGCTCTTTGAGGTAGTTATCGCTCAGCGCGGCGAACTGTTCGGCAAACTTTTCGATGATCGTTTTAACCGCCCACTCGGCCACCGAACCGTTATCCACTTCCGCAAACAGCTCGCGGCGCAGACGGGTATCGGAAAGTAAGTGCGAGTAAAGATCAAAGATCGCCGCCGTTTCTTTCTGCGCCCCAGCGGTAAAACGCTTGCTGTAGCGGCGGAATTCGTTCGCCGCCTCTTCCAGCGCACCGGTCAGTCGCTCGCGTTCAAGCACAGGATCCAGCGTTGAAGCCTGGTAGACCTGTTCCATCAACGGCAGCGTCGCATCCTGCCAGCCTTCGGCTATTGCCACACCGGGAGCGGCAGGCAGCGCACGGATGCGCGTTTGACGGTACTGGCCGAACAGCGCGTTTAGCTGCGACTGCGAAAGTATGGCCGCCATTTGCGTGGCGAGCGTGACGAGGAAAGACTCTTCACTTTCATCGTACTGACGCAGTTCACGCTGCTGCACCACCAGCACACCTAAAAGCTGGCGACGCTGAATGATCGGTACGCCTAAGAATGCACGAAAACGCTCTTCTTTTACCGAAGGAATGTATTTAAAGCTGGGATGTTTTTGCGCATCGGCGAGGTTGATAGGTTCCGCCAGCCTGCCAACCAGGCCAACGATACCTTCATCAAACGCGAGTGCGACAGTGCGACCACGTGGTTTTTTTAGTCCCCGGGTCGCCATGAGGTAATAACAACGTCGATCGTGATCGGCCAGATAAACCGAACAGACCTCTGTATCCATCGCAAGACAGATGTCGGTAACCAGTATATTCAGCGCTTCGTTCAGACGCGGAGCACTGGCCACCTTTTCGACTATTTCGCGCAGGCGGGTGAGCATAATTTGCGTAGCTTAACCTCTTTTACGTCTGTACGCAGGTGCGCTTTGCGGTTTAGGAGTGCTCTCCTGAAGCGCCATGACAACACTTGCGAATTCTTTCATCACCCTGCGATAGACATCGCGTTTAAATGACACCACCTGTCGAACCGGATACCAGTAACTCACCCAGCGCCAGCCGTCGAACTCAGGTGTACTGCTGGTTTGCATATTGATTTCAGCATCGCTGCTGACCAATTGCAGAAGAAACCATTTTTGTTTCTGGCCGATACAAACCGGCTTCGTGTCCCAACGCACCAAACGTTTCGGTAACTTGTAACGCAACCAGTTACGAGTAGAAGCAAGGATCCGTACATCTTTACGACTGAGACCCACTTCTTCAAAGAGTTCCCGGTACATCGCCTGCTCTGCTGTCTCTCCTGCGTTGATCCCACCTTGTGGGAATTGCCAGGAGTGCTGACCAAATCGCCGGGCCCACATGACCTGCCCCTGGCGGTTACAAATTACTATCCCTACATTCGGGCGGTAGCCATCGTCATCAATCACCGGACTACCTCAACATAAACCTTATATACAAACGATTGTTTCACACTCCTGAGGGGCGGTAAACCACTCTGTTAAGGGTGCGATATTCTAATAACAATTGAATAACTCACAGTTAAAGGCCGAGTTATAAACAGAAGAAGGGCAAGCAAGGCGATTTTATTCACCTTTTCTGTGGATATAGTTGTGAAGAAGTACGGAATTACTATGGGAAAACCCAGAACAGTCCGAATAAGACATTCGTCACATATCAAAAATACTCTTATACATTCATAAAGTTAAAACCGATCCACGCAGATAAACACACAGAAATGTGATGTGCATCACGCATACGATCTTCACGCTGATGAAAGATCGACCAGCGTTGGTTTTATCCACAGATTATGCCAATAAGTTAGGCACAATTTGTGTGAAAATTCGATTTTCGTCGCACGTCAAGGCTGTAAATTGAAACAGTAGTGGGGGTTTTTCACAGTTATCCCATCTTTCTGTGGATAACATGGTGTAAGATCCTGTTCATTGTCAGTGACCAGAATTGGAAAACCCGCTTCGCTGTTGCGCAACTCTGCGAACGTGAATCTAAAAACCAATATAAATCATAGAATTGAATAAAGCATGTGGAAAAAGATAAACTCTGTCCACACGGTATAAAATCATTGCTCATTTTTTCACCTAAGGGTTAACCCGATGCCAGAACTCCGTCCGTTACTTTCTCCCCCTGAATCTGAAGCCCAGTTGCTGAGCCAGGCACGGCAGCTTTCGGGCTACGCGTTAGGAGAATTAGCGGCAATGGCGGGAATCGTTACGCCGAAGGATCTTAAGCGCGATAAAGGCTGGATTGGCGTCCTGCTGGAAATCTGGCTCGGTGCCAGCGCGGGCAGTAAACCAGAGCAGGATTTTGCGGCGCTTGGCGTGGAGCTGAAAACGATCCCTGTGGACAGTCTTGGCAGACCGCTGGAAACCACCTTTGTGTGTGTGGCGCCGTTAACCGGCAATACCGGCGTCACCTGGGAAACCAGCCATGTACGGCACAAACTCAAACGTGTTCTGTGGATCCCGGTAGAAGGCGAACGCAGCATCCCTCTGGCTGAGCGCCGCGTCGGCTCTCCCCTGCTGTGGAGCCCGAATGAAGAAGAAGACCGGCAATTGCGTCTGGACTGGGAAGAGTTAATGGACATGATTGTGTTAGGACATGTCGAACGCATCACCGCTCGCCATGGGGAAGTACTGCAACTGCGTCCTAAAGCCGCCAACGCCCGCGCGCTTACCGAGGCCATTGGCGCCAACGGCGAACCCATCCTGACCCTGCCACGCGGCTTTTACCTGAAAAAGAACTTCACCCGCGCATTGCTTGAGCGACATTTCTTGTTCCAGGCGCAATAGGCACCGTCCGGCCTTTCACCCGCCGCGTTACGGGCCTATAATTACCGCTTCTTTTTTTTGGCAGGACTTTGTTCGATGTTATTTGCATGGATAACCGATCCTAACGCCTGGCTTGCGCTCGGTACGCTGACGCTGCTGGAGATCGTTCTTGGGATCGACAATATTATTTTCCTTTCTCTGGTTGTAGCCAAACTCCCGACAGCGCAACGCAATCATGCCCGACGTATTGGGCTGGCGGCGGCGATGATCATGCGTCTGGCACTGCTGGCTTCTATCGCCTGGGTAACGCGGCTGACAAACCCGTTATTCGAGCTGTTTGGCGAGGCGATATCAGCACGCGACCTGATCCTTCTGCTGGGGGGATTGTTCCTGATCTGGAAAGCCAGTAAAGAGATCCACGAATCCATTGAAGGTGAGGAAGAGGGGTTAAAAACCCGCGTATCTTCTTTCCTGGGCGCGATTGTACAGATCATGTTGTTAGACATTATCTTCAGTCTGGATTCCGTGATTACTGCGGTTGGTTTGTCCGATCATCTGTTTATCATGATGGCGGCGGTGGTGATTGCCGTAGGCGTGATGATGTTTGCTGCTCGCCCGATTGGTGAGTTTGTCGATCGCCACCCTTCGGTGAAAATGCTGGCGCTCTCGTTCCTGATTTTGGTCGGTTTTACGCTAATTCTGGAAAGTTTCGACGTCCACGTTCCGAAAGGATATATCTATTTCGCCATGTTCTTCTCTATCGCTGTAGAGACCCTGAACCTGTGGCGTAATAAAAAAAATCCGCTCTGAGGAAACCCATCGCTCCCTGCAAGGGGAGCGAATGCCGGCCACACCTACCCCTTCTCACAGTTTAAGATTTTACTGCTTTCACCATGCACAACTTCGCGTTATTACTAAACTATTGTCAGACGCAGGCCATGTGAGGATAAGCAGATGAAAAAATGGGCAGTTTTGATTTCCGCCGTAGGACTGGCTTTTGCCGTTTCCGGATGCAGCAGCGATTATGTTATGGCGACAAAAGATGGTCGAATGATCCTGACCGATGGAAAACCAGAAATTGACGATGATACCGGTCTGGTGAGCTATCACGACCAGCAGGGCAATGCGATGCAGATTAACCGTGATGATGTGTCTCAAATCATTGAACGCTGATGGTTGAGGTCAGCAGCGCGCTGGCCTTAACAATTTTACTTCCCTTTTTCTCTTCCCTCAGCCATTTTTATAATCCTTATGTCGTGATTATAAAAAGGAAACGGCTATGCAATATCACCGTATACCCCACAGCTCGCTGGAAGTCAGTACACTGGGGCTGGGCACAATGACGTTTGGTGAACAAAACAGCGAAGCCGACGCACATGCACAGCTCGATTATGCCGTAGCACAGGGCATTAATTTGATCGACGTTGCCGAGATGTATCCGGTACCGCCGCGTCCTGAAACCCAGGGTCTCACCGAAACCTACGTAGGTAACTGGCTCGCCAAACACGGCAGCCGCGAAAAGCTGCTCGTTGCGTCTAAGGTCAGCGGACCATCACGTAACAACGACAGCGGCATTCGACCGAATCAGGCGCTTGACCGTAAAAATATCCGTGAAGCGCTGCACGACAGCCTGAAAAGACTGAAAACCGATTATCTGGATCTGTATCAGGTTCACTGGCCGCAGCGCCCGACTAACTGTTTTGGTAAGTTAGGCTACAGCTGGACAGACTCCGCGCCGGTCGTTTCCCTTCTCGATACGCTGGACGCACTGGCCGAGTTTCAGCGCGCCGGGAAAATTCGCTACATCGGCGTTTCTAATGAAACCGCGTTTGGCGTGATGCGCTATCTGCACCTGGCGGACAAACACGATCTGCCACGCATCGCCACCATCCAGAACCCCTACAGCCTGCTGAACCGCAGCTTTGAGGTTGGACTGGCTGAAGTGAGCCAGTATGAAGGCGTTGAGCTGCTGGCTTACTCTTGCCTGGGCTTCGGTACGTTAACCGGGAAATACCTGAATGGCGCGAAACCTGCCGGTGCACGCAATACGTTGTTTAGTCGTTTCACGCGCTACAGCGGCGAGCAGACGCAGAAAGCCGTTGCGGCCTATGTAGATATCGCGAAACGCCATAATCTGGATCCTGCGCAAATGGCGCTGGCGTTCGTGCGTCGTCAGCCGTTTGTCGCCAGCACTTTGCTGGGCGCCACGACGATGGAGCAGCTAAAAACCAACGTTGAAAGTCTGCATCTGGAGTTGAGCGAAGAAGTACTGGCAGAGATTGAAGCGGTGCATCAGGTGTATACCTATCCTGCACCGTAACAGTTAGCGCCTGATGGCGCTGCGCTTATCAGGCCTACAAAGTGAGCATCCTGTAGGCCGGATAAGGCAACGCCGCCATCCGGCACATTCATAGCATGCTCATCTCGAACCGTGACGATTAGCGCCTGATGGCGCTGCGCTTATCAGGCCTACAAAGTGAGCATCCTGTAGGCCGGATAAGGCAACGCCGCCATCCGGCACATTCATAGCATGCTCATCTCGAACCGTGACGATTAGCGCCTGATGGCGCTACGCTTATCAGGCCTACAAAGTGAGCATCCGGCAACAGCATACAACAGACTAATGGCGGCGCTGCCAAATCCACAGCGCCGCAATCGCCAGCGCAAACAGCGCACCAAATCCAATACCAATCGCAACAGCCGGGATCCCCACCAGCACCGCCAGTGAGTAAATACCGAGCATCAACAGCATCGCGCTGTTTTCGCCCAGGTTTTGCACCGCTATCGCATTACCCGCGCCGACGCTTTTCTTACCCCGTTCCTGCAGCAACGCATTCAGCGGTACCACAAAGAAGCCACCCGACACGCCGATAAGCATCAGCAATGCGTAAGCCGGAAGCAGCGAATGTTGAAGAGAGAAAATCAGCACCACTACGCCAATCAGGATCCCCGCAGGCATACAGCGCGACACGGTTTCCAGCGTTACGAGCTTCGCTGCCGCACCCGCACCGACCACAATCCCGATTGCTACCATGGCATTGAGGTAGGTCGGTGTGGCGTTATCGGTGATGCCGAGCGCCACCGGGACCCACAGCACCAGCAGAAAACGCAGCGTAACACCCGCGCCCCAAAAAAGGCTGGTTCCCACCAGCGAGAAACGCGTCTCGCCATTACGCCACAACGATGAAGCAGCACAGAAGAAACTGCGCGTCATTTTCCCCAGATGCCAGGACTGGCCAGGACGAGCCGCGGCCAGTTTCGGGATATACAGGTTAGCCACCACCGCGCCAGCATAGGCCAGGGCACATGCAGAAAGCGCGGCAATCACGTGCCAGTCGGCCAGAACGCCGCCGGCGACAGAACCGAGCAAAATCGCGGCAATGGTGGAGGCTTCCATCAGGCCGTTAGCCTTCACCAGTTTGTCGCCGGTAGTCAGTTCACCGAGAATGCCGTACTTGGCCGGTGAATATGCCGCCGCGCCGATCCCCACCAGCGTATACCCAAGAAACGGATTAATACCGAAGCAAATACTCGCCGCGCCCAGCAGTTTCAGAGCGTTCGCGAACATCATCACTCTGCCTTTGGCAAAGCTATCCGCCACCTGTCCCACAAAGGGAGCAAACAGAATGTAAGCGCCCACAAACACCATTTGCAGGATTGGCTGACTCCAGTCCGGATAGAATTGTTCTTTCAGCAACGCCAGCGTAGCAAACAGCAACGCATTATCGCCAAACGCCGACAGAAACTGCGCGGCGATAACGGACATCATCCCTTTGGACCAGATTGAAGTGTTAGTGTGCACTGACTCACTCATGTTGTTTTTCCGGCTCATCGACCCAGCTTTTCAGCGTAACAAAATCCGGCTTACCGCTGCCGAGTAAGGGGAGTTGCTTCAGATGGCGAATATCACGCGGTACGGCGAGTTCAGGTACACCGTGCGCCCGCGCATACTGCTGTAGTTTTTCACGTGTCAGCTCGCTGTCGGTAGTGAACAGCACCAGCGCCTCACCTTTGCTGGCATCACTCTTGATCGCCGTGGCGTGCATTTTGTCTGCGGATACCGCCAATGTCAGTTGCTCAACCATTTCCAGCGAAACCATCTCTCCGGCAATTTTAGCGAAACGCTTAGCGCGCCCCTGAATCTGTACAAAGCCGTTTTCATCAAAGCGCACGATGTCTCCGGTGTCATACCAGCCGCGCTCAATCTCACCTTGCGCATTCTCTGCTGTCGGCACTTCCAGCACGCCAGGTTTTTCGACGCGCAAATAGCCACTCATAATATTAGGACCTTTCAGCTGTAAACGCCCACCGTCCTCAATTCCCGGAACGGCCAACAGTCGAGCATCCATACCAGGCAAGATGCGCCCTACCGTTCCCGATTTTGCCGCCATTGGTACGTTAATCGACACAACCGGCGCACATTCCGTCACGCCATAGCCTTCAAGAACGCGCAGGCCAAATTTCTCCTGCCACAGCTGCTTTGTGCTGTCCTGAAGTTTTTCCGCTCCCGCCACCACATAGCGCAGGCGGTGGAAATCGTACGGATGCGCAAAACGCGCGTAGTTGCCGAGGAACGTTGAAGTACCAAACAACACGGTGCAGTTCCGGTCGTATACCAGCTCTGGCACAATGCGGTAATGCAGCGGGCTGGGATAAAGAAACACTTCTGCGCCAGTCAGTAGCGGCGTGAATAATCCCACCGTCAGGCCAAAGGAGTGGAACAGCGGCAGCGCCGACATAAAACGGTCATCGGCGGTGAAATCGGCAATCGTTTTGATCTGCTCAACGTTCGCCAGAATGCTTTTATGACTGTGAACCACACCTTTCGGATGGCCTTCTGAGCCAGAAGTAAAGAGGATCACCGCAGCGTCTTCCGGCTGCTGCTTCACCTGCGCCAGATGCGGTGCCAGCAGATGTGAGAAAATCCACAGCTTATCGCTGAAGGTCACATCAGCTTTTAAGTCTTCCAGATAAACCCAACGCACCTGGGTGAGCTGTTCCGGTAAATGCCAGAGTTTGCCTTTATCGAGAAACTGTCGGGATGTGAAGATCGTTTTAATTTCAGACGCAGTAATGGCGCTGGTTAATCCTTTCACGCCCGCGGTGTAGTTCATCATGGCCGGAATGCGTCGACGCGCAATGGCGCCAAAAATAACCGCCGCGCTGATCCCCGCGTTTGGCAGCATCAGGCCGATTTTTTCACCTTCGACGCTGTATTTTTCCAGAATACGGGCCACAAAGAGCGTCTTTGTCAGCAGTTTGCGGTAGCTGTCCGGGGTAAAGTTAACATCTTCAATGCAGTTTTTGCCTGCGCCAAAACGGTATTTCGCCGCCAGCAGCGACTCGTATAGCGTTTCACGCGGACGAACCGCCATGCGTGCTTCCATCATAATTTGATGCAGCATCTCTCCGGCAATTTTGCGGCGATCGCGAGCACGCGGAGCTTCCGGCATCGGCAGTTGTGTGGGCGGTAGGATGTGTAAGCGGATGCGCGGGAAGAATCGCTGTTTAACCAAACCTTTCAGGCGGCTAAAGCGGGAAAGCTCCGCGCCTTCAATGCGCACAGGAACCACCGTCGCCCCCGACTTAGCGGCAACAAACCCCGCGCCGTCATAAATTTTCATTAACGAGCCGGAGGTCGAAATACGTCCTTCCGGGAAAATAACCACCGGACGGCCCTGTTCGACCAGACGAACCAGATGTTTAATCGACATCGGTTTGGTTGGATCTAACGGTACGAAATCAATCAGCGGAGTTAGCCAGCGCATATACCATTGCTGGCTGATCGAGGTGTAAACAGCGAAGACGGGACGAATCGGTAAAAAGAGCGCCAACAGGATGCCGTCTATAAATGAGACATGGTTGGGAGTGATTAGAACGCGTTCTCCCTGTAGCGCGCTGACATCGCCCGTGACGCGAACGCGGAAAAGCACGCGAAACAGATTACGAAAAAAGCCAAATAGCATCTCAACTCCCTGTGCCATTAATTATATAAACATCAATGGTGGGAGAGTATACGAGTTGGGGAATGGGCGCGACAGGTAACTGGTAAATACAATCCGAAAAAAAACCTGCGCATCCGCGCAGGTTGGTGCAAGAGACAGGTACGAAGTGCGTACCGAATAATCTCACCAATCAATACCTCTGGGATCTTGATTGTGGTCGTCAGCAGCCAGATACGCCAGTGCGAAAACGCAAAGGAATGAACCCAAATGCAACGAGTTGTGTAAATTATCGGTTACTGTTACAGATAGGCTGAAGGTAAAAAAAAACCTGCGCATCTGCGCAGGCTGGTGTAATTCTAGTGATCAACCCGAAAGTTGATTTCACCTATCAATACCTCTGGGATCTCAACTCTAGCAATCTGCTCAGTTCCCTCACCAGCGAACAATCGCAACAGCACATCGCAAAGTGTAAGCAAAAATTAGCATTTTCTATTTTCTGTCTTACTTCGCTCGTGTGCGCTCACATTTGCGACGTTCTGACGGGCAATCTGCTTGAACAGCCAGCCATTTTCCGTAACACTGACGGAATGTAAGCGTTTACCCACAACAGGTACTATCATGGCGACCATAAAGGATGTAGCCCGACTAGCTGGTGTATCAGTCGCCACCGTTTCTCGAGTGATTAATGATTCCCCTAAAGCCAGCGAAGCATCGCGCCTAGCCGTAACGAGTGCAATGGAATCACTCAGCTACCACCCCAACGCCAATGCGCGTGCGCTGGCACAACAATCCACTGAAACCATCGGTCTGGTGGTAGGTGATGTGTCCGATCCATTTTTTGGGGCAATGGTTAAAGCTGTCGAGCAGGTGGCGTATAACACCGGTAATTTTTTACTGATTGGTAACGGCTACCATAACGAACAGAAGGAACGACAGGCGATTGAACAGCTCATTCGCCACCGTTGCGCAGCCCTTGTTGTCCACGCAAAAATTATCCCGGATGCTGAGCTGGCATCACTCATGAAGCAAATCCCCGGCATGGTATTGATTAACCGAATTCTGCCGGGATTCGAACAACGCTGCGTTGCCCTTGATGACCGTTTCGGCGCATGGCTCGCGACCCGACACCTCATTCAGCAGGGCCATACACGCATTGGCTATCTGTGCTCCAATCACACGATTTCAGATGCGGAAGATCGTCTGCAAGGCTATTACGACGCGCTGGCAGAGAGCAATATTCCTGTCAGCGATCGACTGGTAACGTTTGGTGAACCGGATGAAAGCGGCGGTGAGCAGGCCATGACAGAGTTACTTGGCCGTGGCAAAAACTTCACTGCGGTAGCCTGCTACAACGACTCAATGGCGGCTGGTGCCATGGGCGTATTGAATGATAACGGCATTGATGTGCCGGGAGAAATCTCGCTGATTGGTTTTGATGATGTGCTGGTTTCCCGCTACGTGCGCCCGCGTCTGACCACGGTGCGCTACCCGATCGTGACGATGGCAACCCAGGCTGCCGAACTGGCGCTCGCGCTGGCGGAGAAGCGTCCCGTGCCTGAAATTACCCACGTTTTTAACCCAACTCTGGTGCGTCGCCATTCCGTTTCGACGCTGACAGAGCCGGGGAATTCATCGTCAAACGATTAACCAGGATAGCGTTATGACTACGATGTTGGACGTTTCACGACACGCAGGCGTCTCAAAAGCGACCGTTTCGCGCGTACTGAATGGCACGGGTCAGGTAAAAGAGAGCACGCGCCAGAAAGTGTTTAAGGCCATGCAGGCACTTGATTATCGGCCTAATTTTTTAGCGCGCTCTTTGGCAAACCGCACCAGCAACAGCATTGGTCTGGTAGTTTC
The DNA here is from genome assembly GCF_030332765.1 of Citrobacter sp. Cpo071. Classification (NCBI taxonomy): domain Bacteria; kingdom Pseudomonadati; phylum Pseudomonadota; class Gammaproteobacteria; order Enterobacterales; family Enterobacteriaceae; genus Citrobacter; species Citrobacter sp. Cpo071. Next base: position 190,992 of record NZ_JAOWHE010000080.1, read on the forward strand.
CACATTTGATGGATTCTACTTTGGCCGCCTGCTGCAACAGGCTTCACGCCAGACGGAATCTCACGGCAAGCAGTTGATCGTCACCGACGGACACGACACACCAGAGCGTGAGCAGGAAGCAGTGCAAATGCTGGCGGACAGGCAGTGCGACGCCATTATTCTCTATACCCGCTATATGAGTGAAAAGGCGATTATGTCGTTGATGAACAGCATTGCTATGCCCTTGCTGGTCATCAACCGTGATGTCAGCCAGGCCCGCGATCGCGCAATTTTCTTTGAACAGGAAGACGCGGCCTATCAGGCGGTCAATTACCTGATCTCCCAGGGCCATAGCGATATTGCTTGTATCACTGTGCCAGGTCATACGCCTACCGGTAAATCCCGCCTGATGGGGTATCGTAAGGCGCTGGAAAAAAACGGTATTCCCTGGGATCCCGATAAGGTCAAATACGGCGACTCCACGATGACGCGAGGCTATGAGGCCTGCCGTGAACTGCTGGAGGAAGGGGTAAAATTTAGCGCCCTGTTCGCCTGTAACGATGACATGGCATTAGGCGCATCAAAAGCGTTACATCAGGCCGGGCTGAGGATCCCAACGGATGTCTCACTGTTTGGTTTTGATGATGCGCCCAGCGCCAAATGGCTGGAGCCGGGGCTGTCTACCGTTTATCTACCGATTGATACCATGATAACCACGGCAATCGACCAGGCTATCCGGCTGGCCAACGGCGAGAGCGTCGAGCCAATCCCACCGTTTACCGGCAAACTGGTACTACGTGACTCAGTAACGCTCGGGCCATACTTTAAGTAATCAAATGCCGGATGGCGGCGCAAGCGCCTTATCCGGCCTACAGGCCCCGCAGTTAATCTTGTAGGCCGGATAAGCGTAGCGTCATCCGGCATTTCACAACGCTGTAATCAGATTAATTCCAGCGCTAACAGCTCATCAATGGTCTGGCGACGGCGAATTAGCCGCGCCACGCCGTTATCGAACAAAACCTCCGGCAGCAGCGGACGGCTATTGTAGTTTGACGACATTGAAGCGCCGTACGCCCCAGTATCATGCAGCACCAGATAATCGCCCGGCACCACCGCAGGCAACAGACGGGTTTCCACATTTCCGCCTTCCTGCTGGGTAAACACGTCGCCGGATTCGCACAGCGGCCCGGCTACCACGGTTTCCCGTTGTGGGGTGTGTTCCAGAGAGCGACCATCCCCTGCCAGCGCGGAGATATGGTGATAACTACCGTACATGGCCGGGCGCATTAGATCGTTGAAGCCCGCATCGATCAGCACAAAGTGGCGGCTACCCATCTCTTTTACGCTACGCACCTGCGCCACTAACACACCGGCTTCCGCGACCAGAAAACGACCTGGCTCTATCTCAAGCGCGACCGGGTGACCCAGGTGTTTAGCAATCTGTTCACGCGCAGCGTTCCACAATCCAAAGTAGTGATCGGTATCGATCGCCTCTTCGCCTTCGCGATACGGGATTGATAAACCGCCACCCGCGGAGATCGCCTCCAGATCCTGGCCAAATTCAACCACCTGGCGCACCATCGCACCGCACACCTGCTCCAGATGCGCATAGTCCACGCCGGAGCCGATATGCATATGAATCCCCACCAGCTTCAGCTTATAGCGCTGAATCACCTCCAGCGCCGCGGGAAGATCGCTATACCAGATCCCGTGCTTGCTGTTTTCGCCGCCGGTATTGGTTTTCTGACTGTGCCCATGCCCAAAGCCAGGGTTTACGCGTAGCCACACGCGATGGCCCGGCGAGACCTGGCCCAGTTGTTCCAGCATATCCACCGACCCGGCATTTACCGGAATGCGCAATTCATGCACCCGCGCGAGCGTCGCTTCATCAATCATATCGGCGGTAAAGACGATTTCATCTTTCCCCGGTACGAAGCCTGCCGCCAACGCACGTTCAATTTCGCCAAGCGAGACGGAATCAACCTTCACGCCCTGCTCGCGCATCAGGCGCAAAATATGAATATTCGAACATGCCTTTTGGGCGAAACGCACCACGTCAAACTGACTCAATTTGGCAATCTGCCCGCGGATAATCTGCGCATCATAGACCCACACCGGGCAGCCGAATTCGGCAGGCAGGCGCAGCAGGTTGTCGGCGGTCAGGTCAGTGTCAGTACTATTGAGTGGGCGTGGCATGGTGTGCTCCGGTATTGGCTTTTTTATGATTACGCCACAGCCCGAAAAGAATAAAAAATATCGTTTTATCGTGAGTCTATGCAAAAATGATATGGATTGATTCATTCGAGGATTGCCCATGCCCGCCGTTAACCTGCGACACATCGAAATTTTTCACGCCATCATGACGGCAGGCAATCTGACAGAAGCCGCGCGCATGCTACATACCTCGCAGCCCACCGTCAGCCGGGAACTGGCCCGATTCGAGAAAGTGCTGGGATTAACGCTGTTTGAACGTACGCGTGGCCGACTGCACCCAACCGTGCAAGGGTTACGTCTGTTTGAAGAGGTGCAACGTTCGTGGTATGGCCTGGACAGAATTGTGAGCGCCGCCGAAAGCCTGCGCGAGTTTCGCCAGGGCGAATTGTCGATTGTTTGCCTGCCGGTATTCTCACAGTCTTTTTTACCGCCGCTGCTGCAGCCATTCCTCGCACGCTATCCACAAGTCAATATTCAGATAGTGCCGCAGGAGTCACCGCTGCTGGAAGAGTGGCTGTCGGCGCAGCGCCACGATCTGGGGTTAACGGAAACGCTGCATACGCCTGCCGGAACGAAACGCACCGAATTGCTGGCGCTGGATGAAGTGTGCGTGTTGCCGCAGGGCCATCCGCTGACTAAGAAAGCGGTGTTAACGCCGCAGGATTTTCAGGGAGAAAACTACATCAGCCTGTCGCGCACCGACAGCTACCGTCAGCTACTGGATACCCTGTTTAATGAGCACCAGGTGAAGCGCCGCATGGTGATTGAAACCCATAGCGCCGCTTCAATTTGTGCAATGGTACGGGCAGGCGTGGGGATCTCGGTGGTGAACCCACTGACCGCGCTGGATTACGCCAGCAGCGGAGTCGTTATCCGCCGCTTCAGTATTTCGGTACCCTTTACAGTCAGCCTGATTCACCCGCTTCATCGCCCCGCCTCGGCGCTGGTTGATGCTTTTACGGCGCATCTGCAGGCCCATCTACCGAGGCTTATTGACCCGCTGGAGGCTATTTTGCATCCACAGCCGAAAGCATAAACGCCACCGCATCTTGCGCATGGATTGCCGCGGTGTCGAAAACCGGTAGTGGGCTTAGCTCGGTGGGAACCAGCAGACCAATCTCGGTACAGCCAAAGATCACCCCTTGCGCCCCCTGTTTCGCCAGTTGGTCGATGACGCCCAGGTAATAATCGCGGGAAGCCTCGCTGAATTCACCGAGACACAGCTCATCGAAAATAATCTGGTTTATTTTCTGACGATCATCAGCTTCAGGGATCAACGTGCTAATGCCGAATTCAGTCTGTAAACGCCCGCGGTAAAAATCCTGCTCCATGGTGTAACGCGTACCCAGTAGCGCCACGTTGTTCATCTGCTGCTTTTGTATCGCCCGCCCCGTCGCGTCAGCAATATGCAGAAACGGCACATCACAGGCGCTTTCAATCGCCTCTGCAACTTTGTGCATGGTATTGGTACACAAAACAATTCCTTGCGCCCCGGCTTGCTGTAGCCCTGTGGCGGCCTGCGCGAGGATCTCACCGGCTCGCTGCCAGTCACCGCTTGACTGGCAGACTTCAATCTCGTGAAAATCCACGCTGTGCAACAGAATCTGTGCCGAATGCAGACCACCCAGACGCTGTTTTACCCCTTCATTAATGAGTCGATAATAAGGAATGGTAGATTCCCAGCTCATACCGCCTAACAGACCGATCGTTTTCATCATTTCCCCTGACTCGTTGTTGTCTCTCCAGTGAACCAAAGATGTGATCAACTTTCCACATCTGTTGGCGTGCATTTCTTTTTTTAATTTTCTGATATAGCTTTAATGAAACATTGTTTTAATTAATTACAGGAAGGCCGGATGTTTATTTTTCATAAAGAGACCACGCTTGACGATCTGGGCAATGGCGTTACCCGGCGTATTCTTGCTCACGACGGTAACATGATGGCGGTTGAGGTGAACTTCGAGCAAGGCGCAATCGGCCCGATGCACAATCATCCGCATGAGCAGCTGACTTACGTGTTGTCCGGTGAGTTTGAATTTACCATCGGCGAAGAAAAGCATGTCGTTAGGGCAGGTGATACCCTGTATAAACAGCCCAACATTATGCATGGCTGCGTCTGCTTAAAACCGGGAACGCTGCTGGATACCTTTACCCCAATTCGCGAAGATTTTCTGCACGGGTAAGGCGCTAAATAAAAAAACCGGGTCGCGTTGACGCTTTCCCGGCCTATAAGAGACTCCACTCGCAGGCCGGATAAGGCTGAACCGCCATCCGGCATGCTTGTCTGACTTACACCCCAATATCTCTTAACTTCTCGCCTGCCATCAGCTTACGTTCGATATGCTCCAGCGTGACGTTTTTGGTTTCTGGAATCAGCCAGAACGTGATGCCAATAAACACGACGTTCAGCGCAGTATAGAGCCAGAACGTACCGGCGGCGCCAATGCTGTCGAGCAGCGTCAGGAACGTTGCGCCAATGATCATGTTCGACACCCAGTTGGTGGTGGTGGAGCAGGTAATACCAAAATCACGGCATTTCAGTGGCTGAATTTCCGAACACAGGATCCACACCACCGGCGCGGCACTCATCGCATAGCCTGCAATACACATCATCGTCATGCCAACTGACAGCCAGGATAGCCCACTGGAAGCCGTGCCGTTATCAAACTGCATCAGGCAATAACCAAGCACCAGCGTCCCTATAGCCATTACGCTGAAACCAATTTTCAGCGCCGGTTTACGTCCTGCTTTGTCGACCGTGAAGACGGCAATAAAGGTGGCGAACATAAACGTTAAGCCAACTACCAGCGTGGCAATCATCTGCTGCTCTGTGGTGGTAAAACCCGCCATTTTAAAAATGCGCGGCGCGTAGTACATGATGATGTTCATCCCGGTGAACTGCTGCATCGCCTGCAGTAACATTCCGAGGAAAACCGCACGACGCACGTTACGGTTAATTTTAAACAGCGCCCAACCACCCTGCTTCAGCTTCAGGCTTTCACGGATTTCGTTCAGCTCATCGCGGGCTTTTTCTGACGTATCGCGCAACATGCGCAGTACTTCTTCAGCTTCGATGTGGCGACCTTTCTCCGCCAGCCAGCGCGGGCTGTTGGGCAAGAAAACAACCAGAATAATCAGCAATACAGCCGGAAGCGCCAGCACGCCAAGCATAGCGCGCCAGTTACCGCTGTAGCTGAACGCGGTATCGGACAAAAAGGCCAAAACGATGCCCAGCGTCACCATCAGCTGATACATACTGATCATCTTGCCACGCACATTTTCGCTGGCCATTTCAGAGAGATAGAGCGGTGCGGTGTAAGACGCGATCCCCACCGCTACGCCCAGCACCACGCGGGCAAAAATGAGCATTTCTACGCTGGAGGCAAACGCCGAGCCCAGAGATCCGACGACGAAAAGGATCGCGCCCGCCATCAGGCTGTATTTGCGCCCCAGGCGGAATGACAACCAACCGTTAAACAGCGCACCAATTGCCGCACCCAGCATCATGCTGCTTACCACCCACTCCTGCAGGCGGCTGGTCAACACAAAGTGATCGGTGATAAAAGGCAACGCGCCAGCAATCACGCCAATATCCAGGCCGAATAACAACCCTGCGACAGCCGCAGAGATAGAAACAAACATATTCATACGTCGCGTATCGCGCACTGGGCGCGGCGCTAAAGCAGCATCATTATTTATTGAGACCATTTTTTCCTGCCAGATACAGAGTAACCATGCCATTGAAAGTAAGGGATCCCTTGCAGGAAGCGTCAGGCGGGAAACGGCAAAAATATGGATTAAATAGCTACACCACATGGTTATGTGATGGATATTCCAATTTTAAAATTTACCGACAATCACTCAATTAAATTTAATTCGTTGATATTAAAGAATATTAAAAACAATAAATTTATACGTATGAAATTTAATATGGAATAATTTATAACCATAATATGGATTTTAATGATCCGAATATAAAAAAACCCTGCCAGAGGGCAGGGTTTAACGGTTCTGGAAAGCGAATTAACGTGCCAGCCAGCCGCCATCTACTGCAACGGTATAGCCGTTGATATAGTCAGATGCGCTGGACGCCAGGAACACGACAGGCCCCATCAGGTCGCTCGGTAAACCCCAACGACCCGCCGGGATACGATCGAGGATCTCTGCGCTACGTTGCTCATCAGCACGCAGCTGTTGAGTGTTATTCGTCGCCATGTAACCCGGTGCAATCGCGTTGACGTTGATGTTATGTTTTGCCCACTCGTTCGCCATCAGACGGGTAACACCCATTACGCCGCTTTTAGACGCGGTGTAAGACGGCACGCGGATCCCGCCCTGGAAGGAAAGCATAGAGGCGATGTTGATAATTTTGCCGCCGTTACCCTGAGCGATAAAGTGCTTCGCCGCGGCCTGAGACATAAAGAACACGCTCTTAATGTTCAGGTTCATCACGTCATCCCAGTCTTTTTCGCTGAAATCGATCGCATCGTCACGACGGATAAGACCCGCGTTGTTGACCAGAATATCGATATGGCCGAATTCTGCCACTGCGCGCTCCAGCAGCGCCGGAATACCATCGATTTGACGCAGATCGGCGGTCAGGCTTAAAAAACGGCGGCCCAGTGCGGTCACGCGTTCGATGGTTTCTGTCGGTTCAACAATATTGATACCGACGATATCGCAGCCCGCTTCAGCCAGGCCCAGCGCCATACCCTGACCCAAACCTGTGTCACAACCGGTCACAACGGCGACTTTACCTTCAAGAGAGAATGCATTCAAAATCATTGTAAATCCTTAATTTTTTATAATGCCCGCCGCAGCAGGCACGGCTGTCGCCCGCAACTAGCGCAGATCTTTTACTGCAACATGGTCCATATCATCAAAGACCTGGTTTTCGCCGACCATGCCCCAAATGAACGTATAAGCTTTTGTGCCGACGCCGGAGTGAATAGACCAGCTCGGAGAAATCACCGCCTGCTCGTTGTGCATCACAATATGACGCGTTTCCTGAGGCTGACCCATCATGTGGAAGACGCAGGTATCTTCTTCCATATTGAAGTAGAAATAGACTTCCATACGACGTTCATGGGTATGACACGGCATGGTGTTCCACAGGTTACCCGGTGCCAGTTCAGTCAGACCCATGCTCAACTGGCAGGTTTCCAGAACATCCGGCACAAAGTATTTGTTGATGGTACGACGGTTACTCGTGAGGTTATCGCCCAGCGTCACTGGCGCAACGTCTGCAGGCGTGACTTTCTTAGTTGGGTAAGTCGTGTGTGCCGGCGCGCAGTTGTAGTAAAACTTCGCCGGTTTCGCCGTATCAATACTGGCGAATACCACTTCTTTTGCCCCTTTTCCGACGTACAGCGCGTCGCGATGGCCAATTTCATAACACTGGCCGTCAACGGTAATCGTGCCCGGGCCGCCGATATTGATCACACCCAGCTCACGACGTTCGAGGAAATAGGTTACGCCCAGCTGTTTGCCGACTTCGCCACCCACAGAGACGGTTTTGGCCACTGGCATAATGCCGCCAACAATGATGCGGTCGATGTGGCTGTAGACCATGGTGTATTCATCTGCGACAAACACTTCTTCGACCAAAAACTCATTACGCAGTCCCTGAGTGTCCAGGGTTTTCGCATGCGCACTATGGATGCTTTGTCTTACGTCCACATTTACCTCCAGTGATAAATTGACCGTGAATGCTTAAACGAATAGCAAAACGCTGTTCCGTTTTATCTTATGCGCTCATGATATCCCTCCCTGAATGTGTTTTCAATTATAACTAAAACGATGTTTCACTTTTTCCGCATCTTATTATCAAAAGTGTAAGTGCGATCACGCTAGCGCATATAAATCGCAAAATTTGTTTAAATAAAATCATTTAAAACAATTAGATATATAAAAACACAAAAAAGTAGATCACTAGTGGCAGGGATAAGATATTGAAAATACAGCCAGGCTCATACGTCATTCACACACCTTTTCTAACAAAGTGCGCTATCAATCACATGAAATGAAACAACGTTTTGATATGTTGGCAGGGTTTAGAGTGTATGTTTCTGTAACTGGCCTTGCCCTCCTGTTGGAGGGCTTTTTTATAGATGCAGGAGAAAGTCATCAGAAAAGGCGTTTAAGCAGAGAAATCGAAGGGAAATTAGTCTCGTTCGATAGCGAGCGCCACCCCCTGACCACCACCAATACACAGTGTTGCCAGGCCCTTGTGCGCCCGACGTTTCACCATTTCATGTACCAGGGAAACCAGAATACGACAGCCAGATGCGCCAATCGGATGGCCGAGCGCAATGGCCCCGCCGTTCACATTCACCCGCCGTTCATCCCACTCCAGCATTTTCCCAACGGATAATGCCTGCGCGGCGAAGGCTTCATTAGCTTCGATAAGATCAACATCAGCCAGTTGCCAGCCCACACGCTCAAGGCAGCGGCGTGTTGCATACACTGGCGCAATCCCCATGAGCGCAGGGTCGACTCCGACGCTGGCAAAGGCGCGAATACGGGCCAACACAGGTAAGTTAAGTTCCTGCGCCTTGGCCTCGCTCATCATCATCACCGCAGCGGCACCGTCGTTGATGGATGACGCGTTACCCGCCGTTACCGAACCGAGTCTGTCAAAGGTAGGATCCAGACGCGCCAGCCCTTCGGCGCTGGCATCGGTACGCGGTTGTTCGTCGGTGTCCACCACGAACGATTGCCCGTTACGCTGTGTTACCACCGGCACGATTTCATCTTTAAAGCGTCCGGCATCAATTGCCATCCGCGCTTTGTGCTGCGAGTGCAGCGCGTAGGCATCCTGCAATTCGCGGCTGATTCCGTATTCTCGCGCCAGGTTTTCCGCGGTAACGCCCATGTGATAATCGTTGAAGGCATCCCACAGACCGTCATGTACCAGGCTGTCGACCAGTTGGCTGTTCCCCAGCTGTGCGCCAGTGCGGCTATCGGTAAGGACATGCGGTGCACGGCTCATATTCTCTTGCCCGCCCGCAATCACAATGTCGGCTTCACCACACTGGATAGCCTGGGTCGCCAGATGCAGCGCTTTCAGACCCGAGCCACAGACATCGTTAATGGTGATGGCGGAAACGGTATTGGGTAGCCCACCATTGATGGCAGACTGACGCGCAGGGTTCTGCCCGGCACCTGCGGTAAGCACCTGTCCGAGGATCACTTCATCCACAGCGTGAACGTCCACGCCCGTGCGTTCCAGTAACGCCTTGACCACCATGCTGCCTAACTCAACGGCAGAGTGGCGCGCCAGCGTCCCCTGGAAGCAGCCAATCGGTGTCCTTAATGCCCCGACGATCACAACCTCTTTCATCACTACCTCAGCGCAAAATAACATCGCAATAGTAGATGATTGTTAAAAATAGTTATCAAGGTTGTTTAAAAACGGTGATTTTTATCACAAAGGAAATTCGTATCACTTATTGGTCATCTGAACGCCACTCTGCTGTAAATGGTCACGCAACCAGCTTCCTGCCACACCAGGCGGTGATTTCTTATTCCACAACAGATCGATAGAGATAGCCTTTGGCCAGCCAGGCATCTTTAATTGCACCAGTGGTTTTTCTGCCGCAAACTCTTCCACCAGCGCACAAGGGAGCGCGCACCAGCCGAATCCCTGAACAGCCATACTTAGCAATAACAGATAGTTAGGAGCAGACCAGACGGGGCCGCGCGCCACGTTGGTGCCGCTTTCCAGATAGGTATTCAAACGCAGCTCGCGCCAGGTGTGTAGCTGCTCCCACTGCAGTTTTTCTTGAGCCGCGAGCGGATGCGACGCTGCAACGTATAATCCCATCCAGGTTTGCATCGGCAGACGCGTAACGCCCATGTCGGTCGGGTAAGCTTCCCGCGCCTCGATCAACCCCACCTGAGCACGTCCTTTTTGCAGCAGATCGATCACGTCTTCATCTTCACCAATCAGGCATTCAAACTCGGTATGGGGAAACTTGCGATCAAACTGCACCATCAACTCTTCCAGCACATCCGGATGCAGCGTGTCAGACAGCACAAAGGTCAGACGCGCCTCAGTTTCACCCGACAGCGAGATCGCCGCCTCATCGAGACGTTCGCTGGCCGTCAGAATTGCCTGCACATAGCCCAACACCCGCTTACCTTCCTCGGTCAGCGTTGGCTGGCGAGATGAGCGGTCAAACAGCGCAAAACCAAGATCGGCTTCCAGATGCGCAATGGCCGTACTGATAGTGGACTGGCTTTTGCGCAGCCGCCGGGCCGCCGCAGAAAATGAACCGCAGGAAACGGTCTCCACAAATGCCGTTAATGCTTCAGGAGAATAACGCATGAACTATCTACTTTATCGATGGATACTATCTTTTAGATATCACATAAAACGATAAAATTGCCACCATTCCGTTATCCGGGCATCAAAGAAGGTTTTAGGTTATGCAACACGATACTGTCCAACGCCGCTCGTTAGTGGAGCGTATTTTTCATGCCGTCTGCTTTGAAGGCATTGCCACCGCGATCCTCGCACCGACCACCGCATGGTTGATGCAGCGCTCGGTGCTGGAAATGGGCGGACTGACCATTCTTCTCGCCACCACAGCGATGATCTGGAATATCATTTATAACGCCCTGTTTGACCGTTTGTGGCCGTCGCACCTGGTAAAACGTACGGCGAAAGTGCGAGCATTTCACGCCTTAGGCTTCGAGAGCGGTTTTATTGTGATCGGGGTGAGCATCGTGGCGTATGTGCTGAACGTCAGCCTGGTTCAGGCATTCACGCTGGAAATAGGTTTCTTCCTGTTCTTCCTGCCGTACACCATGTTCTATAACTGGGCTTATGACACGTTACGCGAGCGCGTTATGAAGCGCCGCCAGCAGCGCGTTACTGCCTGATAATTAAAATAATAGTCGGAATCTTCTCGGTTCGGGCTATTGTCCCATTCACTCGCCCGCTTGTTCACACCTCCCCCTGCCCCTGCCATTTGTGGTAAATTGCGCTTCTTTTTGTTTATTTTATAGTTGATACGTTCAAATAATGTCGAAATTTTGGTCAAAAGAAGAGACTCTCTGGAGCTTCGCACTATATGGGACTGCCGTCGGCGCAGGAACCCTATTCCTACCCATACAGCTGGGTTCTGCAGGCGCGGTGGTATTGTTTATCACCGCACTCGTCGCCTGGCCTTTAACCTACTGGCCGCACAAGGCGCTGTGTCAGTTTATCCTGTCCTCAAAAACGTCGGCTGGTGAAGGGATCACTGGCGCGGTTACCCACTACTACGGCAAGAAGATTGGCAGCCTGATCACCACCCTCTATTTTATTGCCTTCTTTGTGGTGGTGCTGATCTACGCCGTAGCGATAACCAATTCACTCACTGAACAGCTGGCAAAACATATCACTATCGATCTGCGGATCCGCATGTTGGTCAGCCTTGGCGTGGTGCTGGTGCTGAACCTGATTTTTCTGATGGGCCGGCAAGCCACTATTCGGGTCATGGGCTTTTTGGTGTTCCCGCTCATCGCGTACTTTTTGTTCCTTTCGCTCTACCTGACCGGAAGCTGGCAGCCAACGCTACTCACCGGCCAGATGTCTTTCGATCAGCACACGCTTCATCAGGTTTGGATATCTATTCCCGTGATGGTTTTCGCTTTTAGCCATACGCCAATTATCTCTACGTTCGCCATCGACAGACGAGAGAAATACGGCGAGCAGGCCATGGGTAAATGCAAAAAAATCATGAAGGTAGCCTACGTCATCATCTGCCTGAGCGTACTGTTTTTCGTCTTCAGCTGCTTGCTTTCGATTCCGACAAACTATATCGAAGACGCGAAAAATGAAGGCGTGACGATTCTTTCCGCGCTGTCGATGATGCCAAACGCACCGGCATGGCTGTCGATTTCCGGGATCATCGTTGCCGTTGTCGCGATGTCAAAATCGTTCCTCGGCACCTACTTTGGCGTGATTGAAGGGGCAACGGAGGTAGTAAAAACGTCGTTGCATCAGGTGGGTGTGAAGAAAAGCCGGGCCTTTAACCGCGCTCTGTCCATCATGCTTGTCTCGGCTATCACGTTTATCATCTGCTGCATTAATCCTAATGCTATTTCAATGATTTACGCGATAAGCGGCCCGCTGATTGCCATGATTTTGTTTATCATGCCGACATTGTCTACCTATCTGATCCCGGCGCTGAAGCCGTACCGTTCAGTGGGTAACCTGATCACCCTGATTGTCGGTCTGCTGTGCGTATCTGTGATGTTTTTTGGCTAGAACGTGTTGTTTAACGGCTCATTCTCCTGAAAGTGGGTGCGATGTCGTTCAGTTAACGACTCAATTTCAGAAAGTTTCAACCTGTGTTGGCGGAAGTAATGAACATGCTATCTCAGAGAAGGGTTCCGTTCACCTCATGTTCATCGTTTCTCTGAAGCACCGATTCCTGTGAACGTGCAAGGGAGGCTCACCGCCGCCTCCCTTGCAACCCAGGCTCCCGGCGGGAAAATCGTCGCTACGCGATTCATTCGTCTTATGCCGTCTGCCTGTCGGGTCGGGGCCGAGCCTGCGTCCATGCAGCCCGTCCCCTCTGTCCGCATCCCTGCGGACAGCCCCGGTCAGACGTCAACTCCTCATCGATTTTCAGCCGGACCCGAGTCATCGCTTCAACGCTCTGATTTCCAGTTAAATCTGTTTTGCTGTTCAGACCAAAAACGCAGATGGTGAGGTGTGGGCTGGTCCGGCTGAAAATTGCCGACGTGTTTCCGTAAGCCCGGGAGAGCCAGCATGGATGCTGGCTCAGGGCGCGCTTTGCAGGGATGCTTCCTCGCGCCCGACCCGGTAGCCTGGAGGAATAAGCGGAGGGGACCGCGGAGCGGCAATTTTCCCGCCGGGAGCCGGGATTGTAAAGGGCGTGGCGAAGAACGCCCTTTACACGTTCACGGGTATCAATGCTTCAGAAAAATAACACTGCTGAGGTGAACGGAACCCTGAGAAAGAATCACATGTTCACCCTACATGCTTAACTGGACAGTATTGAACGTGGATGAGCCGTTAAACTGACTTATTTGATGTACGAATCCAGCACTTTCAGGACCACATCCAAATCCTCTTCGCGCTTAATTTCATCGCCCTGATGCACAATGTGCTCGGTCAGATGACCTTTAATCACTTCACGCATTAATCCGTTTACTGCCCCGCGGATCGCCGCTATTTGCTGCAATACTGCCGCGCATTCATGCGGTTCATCCAGCATGGTTTTCAACGCTGCTACCTGCCCCTGAATCTTGCTGGTTCGGGCTTTCAGCTTTTGTTTGTCGCGGATCGTATGTGACATAACTTTACCTTTTTAACGTCTGGCTGTAGGGACAATACCATCGACATTCTACTGGGGGGTAGTATTTGATACTGGGGGGGAGTAGAATCAGGCGAAATTAAACAACTAAGAATCATTCTCATGGGTGAGTTTTCTACGCTTCTTCAGCAAGGTAACGCCTGGTTTTTCATTCCCAGCGCGATTCTATTGGGTGTGTTGCACGGTCTGGAACCGGGGCATTCCAAGACGATGATGGCGGCCTTTATTATTGCCATTAAGGGGACCATCAAACAGGCGGTGATGCTGGGGCTGGCAGCAACGCTGTCGCATACCGCCGTGGTATGGCTGATTGCGCTCGGTGGGATGTATATCAGCAAAGCGTTTACTGCCCAGGCCGTTGAGCCCTGGCTGCAGTTTGTCTCGGCGATTATTATTCTCGGGACCGCATTCTGGATGTTCTGGCGAACCTGGCAGGGAGAGCAGAACTGGCTGGCCCAGACGCATCACGACCACAATCACGACCATCACCACCACCATGATCATGATGACGATCATCACCATCATCACCATCATCATCATCATCATCATCATCACGAACACGAGCATAATAACGACCATGCCGCACTGGCAGGACTCACCGAAGGCTCGAAAGAGTATCAGGATGCCCACGAACGGGCGCATGCCACCGATATTCAGCGCCGCTTTGCGGGCAAAGAGGTCACCAACGGCCAAATATTACTGTTCGGTCTGACCGGCGGGCTTATCCCGTGCCCAGCCGCCATTACGGTGCTGCTGATTTGCATCCAGCTCAAAGCCTTCACGCTGGGTGCGACCATGGTGCTGTGCTTCAGCCTCGGGCTGGCGCTGACGCTGGTAACGGTGGGCGTGGGAGCGGCAATCAGCGTGCAACAGGCGGCCAAACGCTGGAGCGGATTTAACACGCTGGCACGCAAAGCTCCCTATTTTTCCAGTGTGCTCATTGCGATGGTCGGTTTATATATGGGGATTCACGGCTATATGGGGATCGTCGGTTAACACCAAGAGAGCGCAGCAGCGCTTGCCGCTGCGCGTAAAACCAGGCTAGCTTGCGACATTCCCCCACACCAGTTGCCCTTGATGGAAGGTCGCGGTGCGTGGGGAAATTCGCGCGACCGCTTCTGCCGAACAAGAGGCATCCACCAGCACAAAACTGGCTTCATCCTGCGCTTTCGGCCAGACGCGCTCACCTTTATCGTTAAGCGGCAACACATCGCCGGTGGCGAGGAACAACGCCCGCGACAGGTTAAGCTCATTGGGGCGAATATAGAGCTGGGCGTACAGATTTGCCTTTTCCAGCATGTCGCCCAGCCCGTACGGCGACCAGTGATCAATTACGCTGTCGGTTCCGGTAATCACCTCCACGCCTTTGTCTCGCAGCTGTTTGAGCGGCATGTGCAAGGTACCGATCGGCACCGTCGAGGCAATGGTAATCTGCTGTGCCGCCATGCGGCCCGCCAGCGCATCCACCTGCTGTTCGTTCAACGTTGCCAGCGCAAACGCGTGGCTGATGGTCAGTT
The DNA here is from genome assembly GCF_030332765.1 of Citrobacter sp. Cpo071. Lineage (NCBI taxonomy): Bacteria > Pseudomonadati > Pseudomonadota > Gammaproteobacteria > Enterobacterales > Enterobacteriaceae > Citrobacter > Citrobacter sp. Cpo071. Next base: position 206,035 of record NZ_JAOWHE010000080.1, read on the forward strand.
TGCCCTTTAATTGCGGCGTTTTCTCCACCGTCTCCACCATGTAATTCACTGCCGCCACGCCCGCCGGGCTGGTTTCATGCAAATGGATATCCACGCCTTTATCGTAATCCAGCGCAATCTGGAACATGGTGTCGAGGGATTTTTCCATCGCCCCATCGACGCTGGTTGGGTCCAGACCGCCGACGTAATGCGCTCCCGCCTGCATCGCTTCACGCATCAGCTGTTCAGATTTTGATAACAGCAGGCCATGCTGCGGAAATGCCACGATTTCACAGGCAAAACCCGGTTGACGACGCGCCAGTACCGCCTGCAGGTTTTCGAGATTTTTCAGCCCGGAAACCGGTTCTATGTTGCAGTGGCTGCGGGCGATCGAGGTACCTTTTGATTGCAGAAGATCGATCAGCTTTTCCGCGCGCTCCTGCGTATAAGGCTGGAGTTCAGGCAGCAGCTTTTGTTCCAGGCGGATCATATCCTGAATAGTGGTGCCAGCCGGACGGTTCAGCGAACGCCAGGGACCGCCGTAAAAGGTTTTATCCAGATGGATGTGCATGTCGCGCATGGCGGGCAGCATCAGCTTTCCACCCGCATCATAGTGGGGCAGCGTCGCATCCGGATGCTGCTTATTCTCGCGCAGCGCAACGATTTTTCCGTCCTGGATTTCAACGGTTTGCAGCGCGGTACGGGTGTGTACCACCACCGAATTTTCGTAATCAAAGCCCGCTTCCAGCAGGACGTTATCCAGATAATAGTGTTTATCGTTAATCGTCATTGTGCTCTTCGACCCGCAGGTGTTCCCGACAGGATTAGCAGCATACGCGACCGGAGCGACCGCGCCAAACAGCGCGGCAGCGGTCACCATTTTTCCGCTCTGGCTTAAAAATTCACGGCGGCTGTTACTTTCCTTCATTCACGTCTCCTCTCAGGAATGGACAATATGGGTGCCCGTTTCGCCGCGCAGTGCGGCAGGCAGGCATTCCGGCGTGGTGATGATCACTCGTTTACCGCCACGCTCCAGAAACGCCAGGCTGGCAACGATCTTGGGTAACATGCTGCCAGGCGGGAAATGTCCCTCCTGCATGTAACGGGTCATCGTTGCGACATCCACCGTATCCAGCGCCTGCTGGTTGGGTTTGCCAAAATGAATACAGACCTGCTCGACGCCGGTGGTGATCACCAAAATGTCGGCGCGGATCTCCTGCGCCAGTAGCGCCGTGGAGAGATCTTTATCAATCACCGCGTCCACGCTCTGGTAATCCCCTTGATCGCTACGCACCACCGGGATCCCACCGCCGCCCGCGCCAATAACCACAAAGCCTTTCTGGGTCAGCGTTTTGATCGCCTCCGCCTCGACAATGCGCTTCGGTTGTGGAGAGGCGACTACTCGACGGTAGCCGCGCCCCGAATCCTCAACAAAGCGCCAGCCCGGATTGACCCGCTGCAGTTCATCACGCTGCACTTCGCTAAAGAACGCTCCAATGGGCTTGGTCGGATTAGCGAAGCCCGGATCGTTTTTGTCGACCTCCACCTGCGTTACTACCGTAACTGCCTTCTGCTCACCGCGCCGCGCCAGACGGTTATTCAGCGCCTGTTGGATCAGATAACCGATACCGCCCTGCGTATCGGCAACGCAGTTTGCCAGCGGGGTAAGCGGCAGCCCTTCACGCTCGTGCGCGATTTCCGCACGCCGCAGATCCAGCCCTACCTGTGGCCCGTTACCGTGCGTCAGCACAATGTTGTAGTCCGATGCCAGCATCTCCAGCACCGTATCCGCTACCGCTTTCACCGCTTCAGCCTGGTGTTCAATCGACTGGCTGGCGTTATCTTTGATAATGCTGTTGCCGCCAATGGCAACGACCACAAGTTCTTTCATAGTGTTATCTTCCGCTTGCAGGCAATTCAGGTCGTTTTCGTTGGTTCCTGCTCAGGCGCAGTCACCGCTTCACGGCTATCAAGAACATGCTTGAGGACAAACATGCCACTCATCATCAGGTAGGCCACAACAAACATCATCGAGCTGCCTTCCGCAAAGCCAACCGCCGGGGAGTGAATCACGCCAAACAGCGATAACAGCGCGCCAAAGGCTGCGGCAATCGCACCGCGTAACGGCTTGTTCATAATGGCGAAGATAGCGACGCAGCCCCACAGCATGCTGGCCAGCGGTGCGCCGCTTCCCAGATGCACCAGTCCGTCGTAATAGACACCTTTGCTGTGCAGCAAGTCACTACCCAGTTTCCCCGCGGATGTTCCGGCGGCACCCATCACGCTGTTGACGATGGTCAATGCCCAGTTGGCGATCCACGGGAACAGACAGATGAAGATAACGGGAACCTCGACTTTGGGCGTTTCTCGCACCACCTGGTTGGCGGTCACCACGCCGATAAACACCAGAATCGGCACTATCGCGGTCATCGGAATAATGGCGAGCATAAACGCGCCCAGCCCAAACAGCGGCACCAGGAACATGGTGATGCCTGAAGCGAGGGTATAGCCGATGCTGGCGCCCATCGCTTTCCAGCCCGCATGCCCAACATATACGGTCACCGGGAACGGGTTACCCAGCATGCAGCCGAGCATGGAGGCAAAGCCGTTCGCCATCATGACCTTACGGGTGTTGTACTCATCGCCCGCCGCGTGCGCACTTTCAATGTTCTCAAGGTCAAAAATATAGTTCGCCAGGCCCAAAGGAACTGCAGAAGCCAGATACGGCAGTGCGTGCGGTAAACCTTGCAGGAAGCTGTCGACATGAATTTCCGGCGGGTTGAAGCCAAAGGAAGACATCGACGCTTTAATGGCTTCCGGGCTTTGTAAACCGGAGATCCACGCCAGGGCCGTACCGGCAATCAGCAGCAGCAAACCGGTAGGAATACGGGCAAAAATCGGCTTCTTACCGAACCAGTTAATGAAGATCAGCAACAGGACGATGAAAGAAACCGTCGGCGCTTCGAATGCCTGCAGCATCGGGTTCATCGCCAGCAGCAACAGCCCCAGGCCGGACAGACAAGAAAGCAGTACCGTACGTGGGATCATCTTGCGGATGGTCTCGCCCAGGAAGGAGCCGCCGACCAGGATCAACGCTTCGACAAAGCACCACACCAGGGCTATCTGGATAGCGAAGTTGGCATCTTTGGTTTGCTGATAAACCGGCATCAGCACCAGGAAGGTCACGGTGAAGATTGACGGTGCACTCGGTCCGGACGGCAGCGCCGTTACGTCGTTACGCCCGGTGTGCTTTGCCATCTGCAGGCCAAACCAGGCGTAGCAGACGCTGGCCACCAGCACCGCCAGACCAAAGGCAGGCGCAATACGACCGTAGACAATTTCGGTAGGGATCCCGACGACAAAAATGAGCAGCCCCATCATTGTCAGCAGGTTAGTCAGGTTGTTGGTCATCAGCCCAAAGTAAGCCGCCCAGTCACCACGTTTCCATTCTAGTTTTATGCTGTTCATGGAATATCCTTAACAGGTTAAGCATCATTTGCGATCGCGGAGATCGCCCAGCCCTGCAGGTAAGCAACGTTTTTCGCTTCGCTACTGTGGGGCTAACCGTGTTAGCCCCGGTTATTGTTATTGGCAGTAGCGGTCGCGCCAGTTGAGGATCGCCTTTTCAAAACAGGCGAACGGCGGGTGAACTATTCCGGCGCCGATCATGCCGATCCCCGCGTCTTTGTGCGCAATAGCGGTGTTGATCACCGGCAGAATGCCGGTGCTGCCTACGCGCGTAATATCAATAGCGGTCGGTACGCCCATAAAACCAAGCAGCGGAATGGTGACGTTGGGGTTTTCGCCGAGAGTGATTTCTCGCATCTGGCGAGAGAAATCAACCGCTTCCTCGACCGTACCGCCCACCAGCGCTACGATGGCCGGTGCCGTCGCCATAGCGAAACCGCCAATGCCGTAGGTTTCGGTGATCGCGCTATCGCCGATATCACGTCCGGAATCTTCCGGCTTATAGCCCGCAAACATCGGCCCAATCACCTGCTGCGCCGGACCGGTAAACCACTGGCCCGGTAAGCCACTAATGCGCAGACCGAACTCAACGCCATTGCGCGCCATCGTCGTCACCACGGTGCTGTATTCAATACCGTGTGCAGCGTCCATTGCGGCTTTACACATCGCCATCCAGGTCGGTCCGGAGAAGTAATCACTACTGAGGACGAACTCGAACACCTCACGTTGCTGCTCAACCGGATAGCCGGTCTGAATAATCCACGGCGTCAGCGCCTGAATCAGCAGCGCCGTCCCGGCGTTGTTGCGGTTATGGCACTCATCACCCATGTGCAATGCCTGCGCCAGCATCAGGCGCAGATCGATTTCGCCCGCCAGTTTCATAGCGTCGCGCAGCATCGGTCCCAGCACATCGCGCATCCAGTTCAAACGATCGATAACGCTCTGATCGTTCGCGCCCATGCGCAGGATCTTCGCCATCTGCTCGCTCATATTGGTATATGCGCGGTTGCCATAGGTTTTGTTCTCGACGATGTGCATAAACATCGATGCCGACGTCACGCCCGCCATCGAGCCGACACAGTCATGCTCGTGGCACGGAGAGAAGATGATTTCACCCGAGGCGGCCAGTTCCGCGGCTTCATCCAGATCTTTCGCCAGCCCTTCAAAGACCAGCGCCCCGGTTACCGCCCCCTTCATTGCGCCGCACATTTTTTCCCAGCGGATTGGCGGCCCGGCGTGCAGGATGGTGTTACGGGTCATGCCCGGCACGACGTTGATCGCCTGATCATAGCCAATTAGCACCGGATGCGACTGGATAATGCGTTCCAGCGCCTGCTGGTTAGCGGCCGCGATTTTGTCTGCCAACGGTGAATCGGCAATGTCGTCCAGTGCCGCTACCACCTGCATGTTGCCCTGGCCCGGCGGCGTCCAGTCGAGCTGGGTCACCGGTACGTTCTGCTTTTTCAGGTCATCGCTGAACATTGCAATGCCAACGTTAATCACGTTCAGCGGCTGGTTAAACAGTGTCTGGCTCATCAGGCTTCCTCCCCTTTACAGATAAATTCACGCGCCAGCAATCCGGTGTTGGTGCTACTGCTCGCCCAGATAACCCCGGCGTCGGTCAGCATCTGACACTGTTTTTCCAGCGACGGCGTATCAAGATCGGTTCCCAGCACATAGCCGAGGATCTCAAGCGGACGACCGTCTGCGGTGGCGATCGCTTTGGCTTCAACGATCGCATCGAGCATCACGCCAACCGGATCTTCATGCGATCCAAATCCAAGGACGAAGTCCATCACGATCACGCCAACTTCAGGATCGCGCGCTTCCTGTAACAGACGACTAATGCGGTTGGTGGGATCGATCATCGGGTGCGGTTTGCCATTGGTAAAATCGTCATCACCGAAATCGAGGAAGGTATGCGCCACGCTGCGGTTGAGATCTTTCAGGCGGAATGCCGGATCCGGATGAATGTTGCTGTAAACTTCGGCATGTTTTTCCATGGCAGCAAACATCGCCTCATCGCACAACGTGCCGCCGCAGAACAAGCCACGGATGTACTTTTGCTGTGGAGTCAGACGGGCGCGAACCTCTTCAATCAGCGGCCAGTTGAGCGGATGCAGATCCAGACTCTCTTTTTTCACGCCGGTCAGCAGTACCGCTTTCAACGCCGCCTCTTTAGTACCGCGGGCAAACTGTAGGCCTTTTTCATCCGCAGGCGCGGCTTCACGGCCCAGGAAACACACCACCACGGGCTTATGACAGGCGCGCGCACGTTCCAGCACCTTGCGCGCCACCGCTGGCGCAGGCGGTTTGGAGATAAGCGCGATGATCTCGGTTTGCGGATCGGCCTCCAGCATGCCAATCGCGTCAAGCATCATCAGGCCGCCAATCTTTTCGCTAAGATCGCGTCCACCTGTGCCAATCAACTGGGAAATTCCGCCGCCAAATTCGTGAATGCGTACGCTCAGCTCCTGGCTGCCGGTACCGGAGGCACCAATAATTCCGATGTTGCCGCGACGCACCGCGTTGCCAAAACACAGCGCAGCGCCGTTAATGATGGCGGTTCCGCAATCTGGCCCCATCATCAGCAGTCCTTTTTCATGCGCCAGCTGCTTAAGCGCCAGCTCGTCCTCAAGAGAGACGTTGTCAGAGAACAGCATCACATTGAGGTTATTTTGCAGCGCCTGGCGCGCTTCACGCGCGGCAAACAGGCCATTGACCGAGATCACCGCCAGATTGCTCTCAGGAACATGCTTCTTCGCGCTGGCAAGCGTGGCATAGCGCGCTTCATGCTGGCCACCCTGCTCTTTATGCGTAAACAGATCGTCAATCGCCATCAGCGTTTGGTCGTTCGCCGCCTCGCTGGTGCCTTTAATGACAATCATCAGATCGCCACTTTTCGCCTCTTCCAGCTCAGGCGTCAGCAGGCCGAGATTCTTCAGTACGCCCTTATTCATCTCTGTCGCCATAGCCACAAACGCCTGCTCAACGCCATCGAGCTTATTTGCGCGCGTGGAGATAGACATCAGTGAGACAGAATCAAAATACGTGTTCTTTTTAACAACTATCCTGATCGACATAATTCCCTCCGGACCTGTGGCTCAGGGCGCAGGCATCCGCCATGCCATACAGCATGTCGCAGCCAGAACTTGAACCGATATTTTTAATGTCAGTAATATATTGCGTAGAAACGAGTTGTTGCTCAGTAATAAATTGGTTCAGCAGCCATCCGATGCTTTCCCGATAACGCTGATTAAATGCTTCCTCTAGCGTTATTTTGCTAAGTAGCGTTGTATTATTTCCTGCACGTTGCAATGCCGCTAAAAAATCATCTCTATATTTCCTCAGCGGATGTCCGGGAATAAATAAAATGGTGCTTAAGCCTACTAAATAATCATCCGATGAGGGCGTCAGCCCTATCCCCAAACCAATTAAATGGCTGACCGCCGTAGTAATATTTTCTCCTGTACGCAACGCCGTCAGTAATGTTTGTCGGCGGTTGAGTAATTGACGGGTGATTTCCTGATAAAACGGATTGTCACCCTGGTACAGAAATAATGTGTCGTCGCTTCTTAGCTGTTGGCGGATAACCTCTTCCCAGTGCTGCCAGCCGACTGCGTCAAGGCTTGCTGCATCAGATGTCCACCGTGGTATTCGCCACAGCTGGCAACCGGCGGTTTCTATCCATTTATCATTGCCAACAACTATTCCCGACCCGCTAAAATTGACCCGCTCACCGGGGTGAAACAGGTCTTCACAATGCGTCAGCGCCAACCGACAGCTGTTAGGTGCGTTATCACAATCTTCACTCAGTAACGTCAGCAGCCGCTGCTGTTCGGGTATCAACAGGTTTACCGCGTGGGAAAAAACCTGTTCAACCCGTCCCGTTCCCCGGAAAGTGAGAAACGCGCTGTCTGCGGTTAGCGCCCGTACGCATCGCCGTGATGGCGTAGCGATAATGGCGCTCCTGTGTCAGGCTCCGGCCGCAATCAGCAGCTCGGCAATTTCGTGGTACCCTTTCTCTCGCGCCAGTTCCAGCGGGGTTTTACCGTATTTATCCGTCATGTGCGGGTTTGCGCCATGGTCGAGCAGCAGCTTAACGATCTCCTGCTGCTTCGCACCGCCGTCATTTAGCACGATGGCTTCCAGGAGCGGCGTCCAGCCAACAAAATTAGTATGGTTGACATTGATATCGGTACGCAGCAGTAGTTCGCGCACGATCTCGACATGACCTTTTTCGCTGGCAGGTGTAATACCAACGCCGCCAAAACGGCTCAGGCAATTGAGGTCGGGGTCAGCCGGTAATACCGTACGCAACAGCGTTAAATCATTAGTCAGGCAGCTAATCAGGAAGGGGTTAAAACAAGTTTGATCTTGTTTATTAATATCGGCACCCGCAGCAATCAATAAAGAAACACAGTCATAATGTTTATTCAGGCTGGCAATAATAATGGCAGTACGCCCCTGGCGGTTAGTGGCGTTAATATCCACATTTTTTGCCAGACAGGATTTTAATCCATCGGCATTGCCCTGTTCTGCCGCCAGCAGAAATTCAGTAATGAGTTCTTTCTCTGACATAATCGCTCTCCTGCAGTTTTTTAGACTTTTTAAATATCCGATAACCTGAGAATAGCAACAGAGTGCAGAGAATAACATCCGCTTAAATTTCATTCATCGTTAATGCATCGATTATTGAATCAATTTTAACAATGAGGACAAAACGTGCTGTAGTGCAATCTTTCCCTTATGGATGGGGCCCTTTTAGTCACTAATCAGTAGTCCGGGAAATCAGTCGGTATGCTGCACGGATAGCGGCCTGCAATTAAAATACTGAAGTGTGATTGCCTTCAAATCAAATGTAAAACTAGTGTTAAATTCTGTTCAAAACTGATTGCTCTGTATAAGGATTACAAATACATTCAACAATCATCGTGTTGCGGATGCGCATTGTCGCCGGAGGGGAGAAAGATGAATTCAATATTTACCGAGGAAAACCTACTGGCATTTACGATGGCTGCCCGCTATAGCAGTTTCAGCAAGGCGGCGGAGGAGCTTGGCTTAACCACATCGGCAATTAGTTACACCATTAAGCGCATGGAAATGGGTCTCGACGTGGTGCTGTTTACCCGTAGTACTCGCAGCATTGAGCTGACCGAGTCCGGGCGTTACCTGTTTCGCAAGGCGACCGACCTGCTCAACGATTTCCACGCCATCAAGCGCAGCATTGATACCATCGCTCAGGGAATTGAGGCTCGGGTGCGCATCTGCATTAACCAGCTGTTGTATACCCCTCAACATACGGCGAGGCTGCTGCAGGTACTCAAGAAACAGTTTCCAACCTGCCAGATAACCGTCACTACAGAGGTGTATAACGGCGTCTGGGATTCGATCATCAATAACCTGGCCAATATCGCGATTGGCGCGCCCGATACATTACTGGACGGCGGCGGAATTGATTACACCGAGATCGGCGCGATCCGTTGGTCGTTCGCGATTGCCCCGGATCATCCGCTGGCGTTTATGCCTGAACCCATCTCTGAGAGCCAACTGCGCCTGTACCCGAACATCATGGTGGAAGACACCGCACACACCATCAACAAAAAAGTCGGTTGGCTGTTACACGGTCAAGAGTCGATTCTGGTTCCCGATTTTAATACCAAGTGCCAGTGCCAGATCCTGGGGGAGGGCATCGGTTTTCTGCCAGACTATATGGTGCGCGAGGCGATGGAAAAGTCGTTGCTGGTGACACGACAGATCCACAACCCACGTCAGGATTCACGAATGCTGTTGGCAACCCAGCACTCGGCAACCGGTCGTGTCACTCAGTGGATTAAAAAAGAGTTTGGCCCACAAGGGATACTGACGGGGATTTATCAGGATTTACTGCATCGGGCGTGATGCACCGGATGGCTGTTATACCTTCCGGTGCATATAAGATAATCAGGCGCGGATATCGTCGTACTCGCGGGTTTTATCAAATTCATGTTTGGCAAACGGGCACAGCGGAATAACTTTGCGGTTTTCAGCGCGCATCTTCTCTACCACTTTCGCCACCAGCTGTTTGCCGACGCCCTGACCTTTCAGGCTGGGATCGACATCGGTATGTTCAATGATGCTCAGATGCTCGCCCGTCGGCACGAAAACAATCTCGGCAACCTGGTTGCCCTCAGCATCATTGACATAAAACTTGTTATGGCCTGCAAGAATTTCCATGCTTCCCTCACTCATTTTTGGCGATATTTCAGCGCACCGCTCGGACAGGTATCGATGACCTTGATGACCGTGGCAACGTCCACTTCATCCGGAATAATCCACGGTTTACGTTTCAGGTTAAACAGCTTCGCGCTTCCCCGCACGCAATTGCCCGAATGCTGACACATCGCCGTGTTGAAGTAGACGTCAATCTTCTCGCCGGTATAGGCCCGGTAACCTGCATCCAGTAGTTCCTTATCCACGACATTGCCTCGCATTTTTTTATTGTCTGGGTCTAATCATAGACCTATGCGAGGCTGAAGGAAGCGGCTGAAAGCAGAAATATCATTCAGGCTTTTTCTGTATCGACGGCTGCGGCTCTGGCGGCAAATACTCCAGCATCGCTGGCGTCGGCGGCGGGAGGCGGTTATCGGCAATATCCCTGTCCACATCGATATGACTGATTTCGCCATTCTCATGATGGTGGACCGTCAGCACCCTCGCCTTGTTCAGTTCCGTAACCAGCTCCCGGGTAATACGCAAACTTTCTGCCAGCTCATGGTCTTCAAGCCCGGGTCTGCGACTGCGGCGTTCGACCCGAAAACGAAACTGGTTGTACTTCGCCCAGCCAATCAGCACCAGGCCGTTGACCAGGGCGACAAGGATATAAAACGTGACCGTATCCAGCGTGGTGAAAAAGGGTCGCACACCCATATACGGTGAATGCGCCAGTGCAGTGATCAGCCCTTTATAGATCAAATAGATAAATCCAACCCATGCGATGGCCGTCAACAACACATCGATGATGCGCGGCAGCAAACGCCGCTCCGTGAAGATCAGTGGCTGGTTCATGATTCGATCCTCCCAATTCCACGGTCAGGACTCACCCAGCGCGCCCTGCCGCGTTTGCGTTTAAGCATCACTTTCGGGAAAGCCACCAGCGTAGTGAACAGGCTTAGCATCCAGTACACCACCGGGAACCAGATAATCCAGAACAACGAGGCGCCAATGCCTTTTTCATAGCGTCGTTCAATCATCAGACTCACCGCAAACTGTATTAAGCAGACCACACCGAGAATAAGTCCGGTAAAGGCTGGCGGGAACAGATGTTGTACATACAACGAGTCCGGCATCGGGATCATCAGTCCCAGCAGGAACAGCACGATACTGATCGCATAGGCAAACGACCAGGCGGTAGAAAAACAGAACTCAAGAAACAGCGGCCACATGCGGCGGAACTCCCACGACCACAGACGACGCATGTTAACGATAAACACCTCTGCACCACCCTGCGCCCAGCGCAAACGCTGCTTCCATAGCCCTTTTAATGTTTCAGGCATCAGGATCCAGCACAGTGCGCGCGGCTCAAAGAATACCGACCAGTGGCGCAATTGCAGCTTCCAGCTGATATCGATATCTTCGGTGATCATGTCCGGGCTCCAGTAACCGACCTCGGCCAACGCGCGACGACGAAACGCCGCAACTACGCCGGAAACGGTAAAGATCTGCCCATAGACTCGCTGAGTACGCTTAATTAAGCCGATAATGGAAGAGAACTCACCGACCTGCACACGACCAATTAACGTAGAGCGGGTTCGAATACGCGGGTTCCCCGTCACTGCACCAACGCGCGGGAACTGGATCAGCGGGGCCACAATATAGGCAACGGCATCACGATCCAGTAACGCATCGCCATCAATGCACACCAGGTAATCACTGCGCGCAGCGGCTGCACCGGTCTTGAGCGCCAGCGCTTTACCCTGGTTTTCAGCCAGATGAATCACCCGCAGGCTGGGGTATTCCACTGCCAGTTGTTCCAGCACGTCGTGAGTGTCATCCGTCGAACCATCGTTGATGGCGATCACTTCGATATTCTTATATCGCTGTGCCAGTGCTGCCTCAATGGTTTCACGCGCGTTGATCCCTTCGTTAAAACAGGGGATCAGAATGGACACCAGCGGATTCCCCGGCAGGGTCGGTGGTGGCGTGTCATCTCCCCATTTCCAGTGACGTTCACGGTAAAACCAGAAATAGACCCCGCCGCTTATCCACAAAGCAGACATGAACAAAGGCCAGAAGAAGACGAAGTTCAACATCACTTCACCTGTAAAGATGACAGCCACGCCAAACGGCAGGCTGAACATCAGGCAAAGTATCAGGAAAGCAATAATGCGATCGGTCATTTTTGCGGATACCAGTATGAGGAGAACGTCGAGCGAATCTCTGACATCTCAGGTTTGTCGCTGATGAAATCATCCGGGTAATAGCCGTAGTTACCTGCACCGCTTAATTTCAGCTGGCGCATCCATTCGGCTATTTGTTTTCCGCTGATTTCAGCCTGATCCCCGGATTTACGCCAGTCTCGTGCCTGCAGTTCAAACACGGTTTTATCCAGCGCCCCAGGGGTTTGTGCAACGGCATTCACCAGTCGGTCAAGCCATGCGTTGGCATCATTGGCCGGGATCTGTTCCATGAATGGCATCGCCATCGGCGCCGTCCAGTCATAGGTATTGAGGAAATCATTCAGGTTTTGTGCAAACCAGGCTTCACTTTCAGGCTCCAGTACCGGCATGGCGTAAATATTGCGCGCGGTTTGCACCTGTGGACCGCGAATATTACGCACCGTCCGGGTCAGTTGTTTGGTGAAGTCAATCAGCATCTTACTTTTCAGGCGAGTCCAGCGCTCGAACGCCTGAGGATTATTACGTATTTGCTCGATACTGCCCGGAAGCCCTGCGGCACGGTAGGCGGCTAACGCCTCCGGTGACGCATCTTCAAAATCCGTCAGGAAAGCATCGTCATGGAACAAAATACCTTTGAAGCTGGCGTGCTTCGCCAGGTCTTCATAGATTTCAGTGATGCGTTTGCGCGCTTCGCTGTCCCAGGGCGAGAGACGAACATAGTTCTCATGATTGATAGCAGTGCGTCCCGTTTTCGGATCCCATGCGGTTACGCGTGGAATGGACGCGTCGAGATCGAAAGCCAGAACCGGCATCCAGGCATACACCGTCACCCCTGCCCGCGTTTGTAACTGCCAGGAGATATAGTTAAAGAGATCGGCACGCATCGGCAGCCAGCGGTTGGGGAAATAGACCTCACGAATATTCCCGTCGCCCTGCGGATCGGCGTACGCCTGCAGGAAGACATGAGAAATACGCATGTCATAAACGCGCTGGATCAGCTTATCGATATTTCGCTTCTGCTGAGCAGGGTCTTTGTCATACACGTAATCCAGATCGACATGCATCACGCGCATCGTCTGTGGTTCACGGACCTGAGCGACCTGACTGGCAAAGCGCTTAAGGGATGGGTTATCAGAAATCAGCACGCGCGGAATATCATCGAGAAACGCGGCATTTGCCAACCCTTCATTAAGCGTAAAGGCCATCTTATAGCCATGCTCTTTGGCCAGGTTTAACGTTGTACCGTTGGCTGCGCCGTAAGGCCATACCCACGCGCGCGGCGATTTGCCGGTCACCGCTTTGATCTTGTTAGTGATCAGAGAGATATCCGTGTTTATACGTCGCGTGTACTGTTCGTCCGTTTCGTAAGTGCCGGTTTTCTTATCATACAGGCGGTTCGCCACAGCGGGCTCTTTACTCCCCTGCGGGTTGGCCTCAGCGCCAAAGTGCGAGTTCCAGGTGTGCGCACCGACTTCTACCAACGGCGACTTGCCCATTTCTTCGACCATTTTCCAGGTGGCGAATTTGTCTCGCGCTGTCATTAAGCCACCAAAATCGACTTTTTTGTTGGCTGGCGCATCAACCCAACTGCCTACTGGCGCCCAGAGCGCAGGCCAGTTGTAGGCTTTCAGTAGCGGCCAGACGCGGGTATAAAAACTGCTATATCCATCGTCAAAAGTGAGTAATACCGCTTTTTCCGGCAGTACAATTTTACCGTCATGGGCGTCCAGAATTTGCTGCACGCTGATCGGCTGATAGCCATTATCACGCAGCCAGGCCATTTGGTCGCTCAACGCGCTGGTACGCACAGAGAGGTAGCGCTGGTCGGCTGCACCATCCTCCACATCATGGTAGCCGAGCACCAGAAAGCTATTTTTCGGCCACGGATGATCCGCCGTCAGCGGTGTTCTCTCTGCGGGAGGAACATAGCGAGGCGTTGTATTGTGCGCGCTGCTGCACGCGGTAATCATCAACCAGCCAGCGATTAATGCGCTAAGCCACAGGCATCTTTTCAGCATGAACAATCCTTAAAACCTGACATTTAAATCGAAAGCGAGGGAGATATTCCGCTCACGTTTACCGTCATAGGGGCGTTTATCCCAAATCAGCATCACCCCGCCATCTACGACGTTGTTCCATTTAAGCCGTTGGCCGTATCCCACCTGGACGATAGCACCTGCATCTTCACCTTGCTGCCAGTAGCCACCTACGCCTGCCAGGCCTTGCTGCGTCCAGACGGTATCATAGTGGCGGTAAAGAACCTGCTCTGCGCTCAGGCCAGGGACAACCGAAAAATCACTCTTCGGGTTGTAATACGGAACATTTTCTTTGGTGTTGGTGCTCCCGCCGATACCCGGCGTAAAGTCCAGCGTGAAGCGCGGCGTGGTCCACATGCGCTCTTTTCCGCTGAGTCCATATTCGATGCGATCGTTACCGTCCGAGAAATGTGATGCAGCAAACGACAGTTGATATTCACGTCGTTCGTTTTGATACCAGCGAACAAACATATCGCCGCCGTTGGCATACACGCCACTACGCAGCGCGCGCAACGGGGTATTGCGAGAGAGGCGCTCGGCCGACCCACCAACGCGCCAGTTGTCATTAAAGTCATGCCAGCCGGATAGACGCCCGCCAATCTTCTGACCATCGCCATAATTTCGGCCAGACACTTCCATTTCCGCCCAGTAATCACGGGAAGTCCATTCTGCCCCCGCCGCCAGATCGCGGCTGATGCCCTTCCCTTCCTCAAATTCACCGGTAGCAAAGTTGAATCCGGTAAACAGTCGCCAGTTGTCATTAATCGGCGGACTGTAAATAGCCGTGTTGATGTTGAAGTCATTCTTACCGCTGACCGGGCTATCGGACGAGATCCCCTGCGTACCGCTAATGCGCACTTCCGACATTTTGTGGACATCACGAATACGCGCGAGGCGCAGCGTCGCTTCATCATCCGGGCTACGGGCAATAACGTCATCCGTCAGTTCATCTGCCTGTTTCCACTCCTGAAGATCCAGTGCAACGTAAGCCTGCTGACGTTCCAGCTCCAGGTTGCTTGGCTCAATGACTTCCGCCAGCTTAAGCTCTTTCTCCGCCGCATGCGGCAATCCACGCGCTTCAAGCACAGAGGCATAAGATATGCGCAGTCCCTGGTTACCAGAGCCTGTTCGTGCCAGATGCTCTGCGAGCTTTTCTGCCTCTGGCAGTTCATTGGCAGCGATATGATATTGCGTCAGTAGCGACTGTCCGAGCAGCCAGTTATCGTTAGGCTGCGGCGTTGGCGAGCCATAGATACGCCGCAGATACGGACTCTCTTTGATCAAATCATCGACTTGTTTTTTGGCAGCATCGAAGTTTTCATTATCAATGTGCGCGTAGAACAGATCTTGTTGATCCTCAGGACTGAGTGGCGTCACCGGGATAGGTCCATTCGGGTAGTAAATGCTCGCCAGCATCGCTTCGGTCTTTTCCGGCTGACGTTCGCTTAACCATGCTGATGCCACCCAGCGTTTTGCATAGTTTGGTACTTCGCCGCTTGCAGAAAGGGACTCATACTCATCAATCACTTCGGCAGTACGCTTACGCACCAACAAGGCACCCATACGGTCAATTCTCGCCCGACGGACATCATTCTGCGCAGACGGCTCATCTTTCCAGGCCGCCAACAGTTGGTCATAACGGGCCAGCGCTTTATCGGCCACGATAAAACGTTCTTCTTCATTACGTGCGGACGTATAAGAGGAGCGTACCATTTCAGCCGCCGCATCAAGCTCAAGACGGCGCTTCACTGGATCAGCCGTGGGAACGACCTCCGCCATATTTAAAGCGGGTCCGGAAACACGGTTCGCCGACAGCGCAGATAGCAGCGTGGATTTTGCATTTTTATTGCCTGGATCAACATCATCCGCCTGGCTGGCAACCAACAGTGCATCCCAGTTTTTCCCCTGAGAATGATACACATAGGCAAGCAGTGCGTCGGAGTCTGCTCCCGGATGCGCCTGCGCCCATTTATTCGCTTCAGTAAGGGCTTGTTGGTTGTAGCGCGCATCTGCCAACGTCATTATCCAGCCGGTGCGTACATCCACGTTATCAGGCTCTTCCTGTAAAACGCTTTCCCACACCGCCAATGAATCATTCCAGTTTTTCTGGTTACGGTACGCACGTGCAGCGGCGACTTTGCCGCGCGCAGGCACATCCATCTGCCCACGATACCGCTGCCAGATTTGAATGGTTGTTTTATCGTTGTTCTCAACCCAACCAGAAACTTGCAGCCAGTCGGCAACCTGATTTGGCGTTAGCGCACTTTTCTTTCCCTGATCCTCAAGGTAGCGCAATAGCGGCGCACTATTCCCCCCCCGCGCTTCAATAACCAAAGCATCATAATCTGATACCGCAGCAGAGATTTGCATAGGGAAAAGAATGCTTGCCGTAAATAAACAGCTTACAGACTTAAAACGTTTAATGAAGTTGGCATGTCGACGCATACTGAACATATCTGCCCTTATATCTTACATCAGAGTAAAAATAAGCGTTTTCAATAAGTTACGGTCAATCCCTGACAGTTGCCGACCATGTAAGATGCACTGCCGCTTATTTCGTAATAGGGTTATGAAGCAATTAATTCTTTCGTCTTATTGACTACCCGCACCGCGTCCTCTAATCGTTGGACAGGAGGCATAAACTCGGGAATTTTATCACTCCATGTAGTTCGTGGCTACGCAATAAGAAAAGTCTTAGGCAAAAAAGTATTTTAGACTAAATAATCCTAATACTCTTGGGATTGAATTCTGGATTTAAACAAAGTTTGCCCGGTGACATCATGTGACGATGCTTACTATTGCTGGTTAGCATAGCTACACCGCGCAACTGTTTGCATGGTAACTATTTTGAGAGGTGAATAGAGAAAAATCTGATAATAGGCTCTCTGCTAACAACAAAATATAACTTAATTTTTAGGGCTCAAACAGGGCTAATGAAATGAAAATAAGGGTACAGGCGCAAGAAGAATTAGATACAGTAACAATGCGTTGAAATCAAACAACTTTATTTATCATTTTTCGAAACCTACCATAATTGGTATTTGGAAACTCAATCAAATACGTGCGTGAATAATTGTGTATTACTCTACCTGTTAATATATTTACCAACCTTGCGTACTATTGACAATATCAACCACAATCAATTATTTCCCCTTACAATATGCAAGCCTATTTGCATTACAAGCAACTGATAGAAGCATAATTTTTTGCACTTACCTTCCCCTCAGTCTTTCAGGTAATCTGGGCAAAGACGCCAATGGGAGCCGGTCAATGAAAATCGTTAACGCAGAAGAAAAGCACATCCCCGCCATACGCGATATCTATGCACATCATGTTCTTCACGGTACCGGCAGCTTTGAAACCGACCCGCCGGATGCACACGAGATGCTTGCTCGTCTGGAAAAAATCCGCAGCCTCGGGCTGCCGTGGGTCGTCGCTCTGCAGGAAGATAAGGTCATCGGGTATTGCTACCTCACCCGCTACCGCGAGCGCTATGCCTACCGCTATACCCTTGAGGATTCGATTTATATTGCTCCAACGGCTCAGCGTCAGGGTGTAGGAAAAGCCTTACTGCGTCATGTGATTGGCTGGGCTGAAGCACAGGGTTATCGGCAACTGATTGCCATCGTCGGCGACAGCAATAATCAGGGATCGTTAAAAGTCCATCAGCAGGCCGGATTTACGCAAATCGGCACACTGAAAAACATTGGCTTCAAACATGGGCTATGGCTCGACACGGTATTGCTACAACGTAATCTGGGTGAAGGTAACAGCACGCTGCCACCGGATTCCGGTGTCGCTATCTAACGTTTTTAAGGATTAACTACAGGGAGAGAATTTTGGAGCGGGCGAAGGGAATCGAACCCTCGTATAGAGCTTGGGAAGCTCTCGTTCTACCATTGAACTACGCCCGCATCGAAGTGCGTAAGGGATTATAAACCTTACGCTCTTCTTGGCAAGGGACTAACCGACTGACTGGCGATTAATTCACCGTCAGCATTTTGGTTTACTGCCCTGCGGCGGTAAATAACGCAGCGGATCGATAGCCGTCGCCCGGTAGCGGATTTGGAAATGCAGCCGCACCGTAGTCGCATCCGAGCTGCCCATCGTCGCGATTTTCTGCCCGGCCTTCACGTTTTGACCGTTGTTCACCAGCATGGTGTCATTATGCGCATACGCAGTGATGTAGTCCTCACTGTGCTTAATCATGATGAGATTACCATAGCCCCGCAGCTGATTACCGACGTAAACCACCTTCCCGGCTCCGGCGGCATAAATCGGTGTACCGCGCGCAGCCGAGATATCAATGCCTTTATTGCCGCCGTCCGCGGTTGAATAAGGCAGGATCACCTTACCGCTGGCAGGCCACTGCCAGCAACGTTGCCCTACCGGAGGCCATGAAGACTGCGGTACGGACGAAGACGGTCTGGCCGCTGCCGTTTTGGTTGAGGATTTCTTGGTTGTTTTGCCAGAGTTAGAACTGGTTTTCGCGCCACCGCTGACCTTCAGTTTTTGCCCTACTTCAATGGTATAGGGCGGTGAAATATTATTCAGGCGGGCGATCTCTTTCACGCTGGTCCCGGTAGCGCGCGAAATACGGTATAGCGTATCCCCCCGCTTCACGGTATACACGGAGCCGGAATAACTTCCTGTATCAGACGACTTGCTCCCGGAACACCCTGCTAACAGCAGACCGACACAAAGCAACATCACGATACCCAGGCCATTTTTCTTCAGGCGTCCTGCACTCAAAACAATACCTCGCAACATTTTCAGACGCTTTATCATAGCAGCCAGACACCGGATGCCAAATCATATCGCGCAACGAATCGTCGGCCCTGGCATTTCACACCCTCTGTTAATCAATCTGACTTAATTAAGCATATAATATGGGTGCTTAAGATTGATGGTGGACGCTATGCGACAGGAACATGTCATTTTATTGAATGAGCAGGACCAACCCTGCGGAACGCTGGAAAAATATGCGGCGCATACCGCCACAACTCCCCTGCATTCCGCTTTCTCGTGCTGGATATTTAACGAGCAGGGCCAACTGCTGGTCACCCGCCGCTCGCTGCACAAAAAAGCCTGGCCAGGTGTCTGGACCAACTCTGTCTGCGGTCACCCGCAGTTGGGTGAAACCCACGAAGCCGCTATTGTTCGCCGGGCTCGCTTCGAACTGGGTGCAGACATCGACTTGCTCAGCCCCGTATACGCTGACTTTCGTTATCGCGCTACAGACCCGAGTGGAATAGTTGAAAACGAAGTATGCCCGGTTTATGCCGCACATATCGTGAGTCCGCTACAGCTAAACCCAGATGAAGTGATGGATTGCCAGTGGAGCAGTCTTGAGGATGTCTTAAGCGGGATTGACGCGACGCCGTGGGCTTTTAGCCCGTGGATGGTAATGCAGGTTGCAGACAAAGAAGCGCGTGCGCTGTTGCGGAATTACTGCCAACAAATTATTGCCTGATGGCGCTACGCTTATCTGGCCTACATAACGAATCGTAGGCCGGATAAGGCGTCAGCCGCCATCCGGCATTTCACATCTTACTTAACCGGGCGCATCGCCGGGAACAGGATCACGTCGCGGATAGTGTGGCTGTTGGTGAACAGCATAACCATACGGTCGATACCAATGCCCAGACCCGCAGTCGGCGGCAGACCGTGTTCCAGAGCGGTAACGTAGTCCTCGTCATAGAACATTGCTTCGTCATCACCCGCATCTTTAGCGTTAACCTGATCCTGGAAGCGCTGCGCCTGATCTTCCGCGTCGTTCAGCTCGCTGAAACCGTTACCGATTTCACGTCCGCCGATGAAGAATTCGAAGCGGTCAGTGATTTCCGGGTTTTCGTCATTACGACGCGCCAGCGGAGAAACTTCTGCCGGGTACTCGGTAATGAAGGTCGGTTGAATCAGGTGCGCTTCCGCAACTTCTTCAAAGATCTCGGTCACGATACGGCCCAGACCCCAGCTCTTCTCAACTTTGATGCCGATAGATTCAGCAATCGCTTTTGCAGAGTCGAAGTTATCCAGATCGGCCATGTTGGTTTCCGGACGGTATTTCTGAATCGCTTCACGCATGGTCAGTTTTTCGAACGGCTTACCGAAGTCGAAGACTTCTTCACCGTAAGGCACTTCAGTCGTTCCCAGAACGTTCTGCGCCAGCGTACGGAACAGCGATTCGGTCAGTTCGATCAGATCTTTGTAGTCCGCATAAGCCATGTAGAGTTCCATCATGGTGAACTCTGGGTTATGGCGAACAGAGATGCCTTCGTTACGGAAGTTACGGTTAATTTCGAACACGCGTTCGAAGCCGCCAACCACCAGACGCTTGAGGTACAGTTCCGGCGCGATACGCAGGTACATGTCCAGATCCAGCGCGTTATGATGAGTGATAAACGGACGCGCTGCCGCACCGCCAGGGATCACCTGCATCATCGGGGTTTCTACTTCCATAAAGCCACGAGCAACCATGAACTGACGGATGCCAGCCATAATCTGTGAACGCACTTTAAAGGTATTGCGGGATTCATCGTTAGAGATGAGATCCAGGTAACGTTGACGATAGCGCGCTTCCTGATCCTGCAGACCGTGGAATTTGTCCGGCAGCGGGCGCAGCGCTTTGGTCAGCAGACGCAGTTCGGTACAGTGAATAGACAACTCACCGGTCTTGGTCTTGAACAACTTACCTTTCGCGCCGAGGATATCGCCCAGATCCCATTTTTTGAACTGCTCGTTGTAGACGCCTTCCGGCAGGTCATCGCGAGCAACGTACAGCTGAATGCGGCCGCCAACATCCTGCAGCGTAACGAATGATGCTTTACCCATAATACGACGGGTCATCATACGGCCAGCAACGGATACCTCAATGTTCAGCGCTTCCAGCTCTTCGTTTTCTTTTGCGTCGAAGTCAGCATGCAGTTGGTCTGAGGTATGATCGCGACGGAAATCGTTCGGGAACGGGATCCCCTGCTCACGCAGGCTCGCCAGCTTCTCACGGCGCGTTTTCAGTTCATTGTTAAGGTCGGCTACCGCGTCAGCGCCCTGTACGTGTTGTTCAGACATGTTGGTTCCTCATAACCCTGCTTTCAAACTTGCTTCGATAAATTGATCCAGGCTGCCATCCAGCACCGCCTGCGTGTTACGGGTTTCAACCCCGGTACGCAGATCTTTGATGCGGGAGTCATCAAGGACATAAGAACGGATCTGGCTACCCCAGCCGATATCTGACTTGTTGTCTTCCATCGCCTGTTTCTCGGCATTCTTCTTCTGCATTTCCAGTTCATAAAGCTTCGCTTTCATCTGCTTCATGGCCTGGTCTTTGTTCTTGTGCTGGGAACGGTCGTTCTGACACTGCGTCACAATCCCGGTCGGGATGTGGGTAATACGCACCGCAGATTCCGTACGGTTAACGTGCTGACCACCCGCACCGGAGGCACGGTAAACGTCAATACGCAGATCCGCCGGGTTGATATCGATATCAATATCATCATCAACTTCCGGATAAACAAACGCAGAACTGAACGACGTATGGCGACGTCCGCCGGAGTCGAACGGACTCTTACGAACCAGACGGTGTACGCCGGTTTCAGTACGCAGCCAACCGTACGCATATTCGCCAGCAATTCTGATGGTTACGGATTTAATACCCGCCACTTCACCTTCAGACTCTTCAATAATTTCAGTCTTAAAGCCGCGCGCTTCAGCCCAACGCAGATACATGCGCATCAGCATGCTTGCCCAGTCCTGCGCTTCCGTACCGCCAGAACCTGCCTGAATATCGAGATAGCAATCTGCGCTGTCATATTCACCGGAGAACATACGACGGAATTCCAGCTGGGCCAGCTTATCTTCCAGCGTGTCGAGTTCTGCTACGGCTTCGTTAAAGGTTTCTTCGTCGTCGGCTTCTACAGCCAGTTCCAGCAGGCCGGAGACATCTTCCAGGCCCTGGCTCATCTGATCGAGCGTATCAACGATGGCTTCAAGAGAAGAACGCTCTTTACCCAGCGCCTGCGCGCGTTCGGGTTCGTTCCATACGTCCGGCTGTTCCAGCTCGGCGTTTACTTCTTCCAGACGCTCTTTCTTGGCATCATAGTCAAAGATACCCCCTAAGAACGTCAGAGCGCTCCGTGAGGTCCTGAATGCGGTTATTTACCGGATTAATTTCAAACATTGTCTGATTTCTTTTATTGGACTAGTCAAAATGCGGTGATAAGAGCGGGATTGTAACTAATCCACGCCCTTTTTTATAGCGATTAGTGACGCTAAAGTGGCCAGATATTGTCGATTATAATCTGCAAACTACGGTTGCCGCGAAACTCGTTAATATCCAGTTTGTAGGCAAGCTGAACTTCGCGCACGCCGTTGTCCGGCCAGCAGGTGGTATCGACGTTAAACGCAATACCGTCCAGCAGTGGGCCGCCGCCAACAGGCTCGACCATCACCTTCAGATGACGCTCGCCGACCAGACGCTGCTGTAGCAAACGGAAATGTCCGTCAAACAGCGGTTCCGGGAACATTTGTCCCCACGGTCCGGCATCGCGCAGCATCTGTGCGACTTCCATGGTCATCTCAGACGCGTTCAGTGGGCCATCCGACACCACTTCACCTTGCAGTAAGGCGGGATCCAACCACTCGGTTACCAGTTCACCAAAACGCTGCTGGAAAAGCTCAAACTGTGCCTCTTCAAGCGATAAGCCCGCAGCCATGGCGTGACCGCCAAACTTGAGGATCATGCCCGGATAAAGGGTGTCCAGGCGCTCCAGCGCATCGCGCATGTGCAGCCCCTGAATCGAA
The DNA here is from genome assembly GCF_030332765.1 of Citrobacter sp. Cpo071. NCBI lineage: Bacteria > Pseudomonadati > Pseudomonadota > Gammaproteobacteria > Enterobacterales > Enterobacteriaceae > Citrobacter > Citrobacter sp. Cpo071. The sequence continues at coordinate 228,695 of NZ_JAOWHE010000080.1, forward strand.
CGCCCGGAGCCTTTAAGAGTACCGTCACCTGCCGGGGCAAACGCTATCACCGGGCGATGGAATCGCTCTTTAATACGCGATGCCAGAATCCCCACAACGCCCTGATGCCACTCGGGATGATACATTGCCAGGCCGCCCGGAAGCGTATCGCTATTGCGTTCCAGCTTTTCACACAGGGTCAGCGCTTCGGCCTGCATACCCTGCTCAATTTCTTTGCGCGTCTGGTTGAGTGCGTCCAGCTCATTGGCCAGCACGCGCGCTTCACCAATGTTGTCGCACAGCAACAGCGCTACGCCAACGGACATATCGTCCAGACGCCCCGCCGCATTCAGCCGTGGCCCGAGGGCAAAACCTAAATCACTGGCTGCCAGCTTTAGGGGGTCGCGATTGGAAATCTCCAGCAGCGCTTTAATACCTGGGCGGCATTTTCCGGCGCGGATACGGCTTAAGCCTTGCCACGTCAGAATGCGGTTATTGGCATCCAACGGGACCACGTCCGCCACCGTGCCAAGCGCAACCAGATCGAGCAAATCCGCCAGGTTCGGCGGTGCAATGCCTCGCTCATCAAACCAGCCTTTATCACGCAGGAAAGTGCGCAGCGCCAGCATCAGATAGAAGGCTACACCAACGCCTGCCAGCGATTTCGACGGGAACTCACAGTCGTGCAGGTTAGGATTGATGATCGCCTCTGCGCCCGGCAGCGTATCCCCTGGCAGGTGGTGATCGGTCACAACGACCGGGATCCCCAACGTTCTGGCATGTTCGACACCCGTGTGAGACGAGATGCCGTTGTCTACGGTAACAATCAGCTGAGCACCACGGGCATGGGCCTGATCAACGACTTCCGGGCTTAAACCATAACCGTCCTCAAAACGATTTGGCACCAGGTAGTCAACGTTACTGCAGCCCAACGCGCGCATCGCCAGGATGCTTAGCGCCGTGCTGGTCGCGCCATCGGCATCGAAATCGCCGACAACGATGATACGAGTTCCCGCACGAAAGGCGTTGTAGAGGATCTCAACCGCCTTTTCCACACCGTTTAAATGCTGCCACGGCAGCATTCCTTTGACGCTACGCTCAAGCTCCTGCGCGCTACGTACACCGCGACTGGCGTATAAACGACGCAACAATGGCGGCAAGTCATCAGGCAGCTCGGCTGTCTCGTCGGCTTCACGCCGACGAAGTTGTATCTGTTGTTTCACGCGAATTATTTACCGCTGGTCTGTTTTGCATGTGCGTCGAGGAATTCTTTCATCTCTTTCGGGCCCTGATAACCAGGTACGACATAGCCATTGCTCAGCACAATCGCCGGTGTACCGCTGACGCCAAACTGTACGCCCAGCGCATAGTGGTTAGCGATATCCACATCACAGGTCGCCGCTTTCACGCCCTTGCCAGTCATCGCGTCGTCAAAGGCTTTGTTTTTGTCCTTAGCACACCAGATAGACTTCATGTCCTGCTCAGCCTGGCTGTCCAGCCCCTGACGTGGGAAGGCCAGATAACGAACGGTGATCCCCAACGCATTGTAATCTTTCATCTCTTCATGCAGCTTGTGGCAGTAACCACAAGTGATGTCGGTGAAAACGGTAATGACGTGTTTTTCCTGCGGCGCTTTGTAGATGATCATCTCTTTTTCCAGCGCGTTCAGATGCTTCATCAGCAGTTGGTTGGTGACATTCACCGGACTTGCGCCGCTCACGTCGTACATCGGTCCCTGAATAATATGTTTACCGTCTTCAGTTACGTACAGCACGCCGCTATTGGTCAGTACGGTTTTCATGCCCGCAACCGGAGCAGGTTGAATCTCGGTGCTCTGCACACCCAGCTTTGCTAATGACTGACGAATTGCCGCGTCGTCTGCATGTACCATGCCGGAAAACGCCGTCGCCAGAAGGGTGAACATCATAAAACGTTTTTTCATAGCCTATCCTATCCTGTCAGCACTCACGCTCGCGGGTGATGCTGTTGATGTAGTTGCCGCAAGCGCTCCGTTGCGACATGAGTATAAATTTGCGTTGTCGAGAGATCGCTATGCCCCAGTAGCATCTGCACCACGCGCAGGTCTGCGCCATGGTTAAGCAGATGCGTGGCAAACGCGTGCCGCAGGACATGCGGTGACAGCTTTTCGCTGTCAATTCCCGCCAACACAGCATAATGTTTGATACGATGCCAGAAGGTCTGACGGGTCATCTGTTGCGCCCGCTGACTAGGAAACAGCACATCAATCGATACACCGTTGAGCAACCATGGACGCCCATGCTCCAGGTAAGTTTCCAGCCAGTACACAGCCTCCTCACCCAACGGGACAAGGCGCTCTTTGTTACCTTTACCGATCACCCGTACCACACCCTGACGCAGGCTGACGTCACTCATCGTCAGTCCTACCAGTTCAGACACGCGCAGGCCTGTTGCATACAGCACTTCCAGCATGGCTTTGTCGCGTAGCTCCAGCGGTTGCTCAATAAGCGGCGCTTGTAGCAGCCGCTCAACCTGCGCTTCGCTGAGATCTTTAGGCAGGCGCTGCGGAAGTTTAGGTGATGCAAGCGAGGCGCTGGGGTCATCTTCGCGATATTTTTCGCGGTACAGATGCTGAAAAAAACGTCGCGTCGCACTGAGCAAACGTGCGGAACTGGTGGCTTTATACCCTCCATCCATCCGCTCAGCCAGCAAGGCTTGCAGATCATCACTTTGCGCGGTCGCAAGCGAAGCGCCGCGGTGATGTAACCACTCCACAAGCATGGTCAGATCGCGACGATACGCACTTAATGTGTTTTCCGCCAGATTTCGTTCCAGCCACAGGGCATCAAGAAACTGCTCGATGCGCGCCAGATCCTGTTCCACTCGCGCCCCTTATTCCACTCTCATTTTTGATGCATTATGCCTCATTGTGCCGTGAATGCGGCGATTCTGTTACACTACCCGCAACGCTACAGCAGAATTGAGATGTTTACGTCATGAACATGGGTCTTTTTTACGGTTCCAGCACCTGCTACACCGAAATGGCAGCAGAAAAAATCCGCGATATCCTGGGTCCCGAACTGGTGACACTGCACAACCTCAAAGACGATTCCCCGACCCTAATGGAGCAATATGACGTGCTCATTTTGGGCATCCCAACCTGGGATTTCGGTGAAATTCAGGAGGACTGGGAAGCGGTCTGGGAGCAACTGGACGACCTCAACCTGGAAGGCAAGATTGTCGCGCTTTACGGTATGGGCGATCAGTTGGGATACGGCGAATGGTTCCTGGATGCGTTGGGTATGCTGCACGATAAACTGATCACCAAAGGTGTAAAGTTTGTCGGCTACTGGCCCACAGAAGGCTACGAATTCACCAGCGATAAACCCGTCATTGCTGATGGACAGCTGTTTGTTGGCCTGGCGCTGGATGAGACGAACCAGTACGATCTCAGCGATGAACGCATTCAGGCCTGGTGCGAGCAAATTCTTGGGGAAATGGCCGAGCACTGGTCCTGATAACCGATTTGCCGGATGACGGCGTAAATGCCTTATCCGGCCTGCATGACGCACCTAACTGTTGGCTTTCAAGCTGCGCGCCATCAGGCATGTGTCATGCGTTACCCTTGCTTCGCCTTTTGCAGCATCAACCGTCGTAAATCCCGCCACTCTGCATCATCCATACTGTCTGCTGCCAGCCACAAATGTTGACGTTTTCCGGCATCAGATCGCAAGCGTAGCATCATACCTGTTTTAACCATCCAGGGGGCGCTAACGATAGACCACTCTTGCCCTTGCCAGCGCAGACGGCCATCCATCAATAGCCGAATCTCACCCTGACAGGCGTTGATTCGACGCTGACTGCGAACGCTATCGAACACCACCAGAGAGAGCAAAACCAGCCATAATGGGGTGTAGCTCAATGGCCAGGGCATCAATAAAATAAACACCGCGACCAGCCCATGAATTAGCAGTGAAAGCCACTGCGCGCGCCATGATACGCGTAAATCAGATTGCCACTGGACCACGTTCCCGATTCCGTGTCTGGATAAGTCGCACCATCTGTTCCAGCTGCTCATCAGCTGGTTTCCCATGATTCATCAACCAGTTAAATAAATCTGGATCATCACATTCTAGCAGACGGATGAAGATACGTTTTTCTTCGTCACTTAAGCTGTCATATTCATGTTCAAAAAACGGCATGATCGAGATGTCCAGCTCGCGCATACCGCGGCGGCATGCCCAATGAATACGTGCTTTGTTGTTAATATCCATGTTCTTCTCCCTGTCTCGCGAAAACGAAGTATCCCGCTATTGTAACGTGTTTTTCCCGCTCTTTTTACGGGAATATCAGTAAACTGAAGCTCGCTCGCTAAATAAAACCTTATTAAGCCAAAGGATTCACCAATTTTGGATGTCTCCTCGCAAAGCACAATATATGGCACAAATAGCCTGTTTAAACCGCTTGCAATGGTCCATAGCTCTTTTACCATTAGTCATCATCACTGCGTTAAGCAAATCAGGACATTATTATGGCTTTTACATCTTTTCCTCCTCGCCAGCCTTTTGCGTCAACGCGTTTACCTCTGACGCTAATGACGCTCGATGACTGGGCGCTCGCCACCATCACCGGTGTCGACAGTGAGAAGTATATTCAGGGTCAGGTCACGGCGGATGTCAGCCAGATGACCGAGCATCAGCACCTGTTGGCTGCACATTGTGACGCCAAAGGTAAAATGTGGAGCAACCTGCGTCTGTTCCGCCAGGGTGACGGTTTTGCATGGCTTGAGCGCCGTAGCCTGCGTGATGCGCAGCTCACTGAGCTGAAAAAATACGCGGTCTTCTCGAAGGTGGCGATCGCCCCAGACGACGAGCGCGTCTTGCTGGGCGTAGCGGGATTCCAGGCTCGTGCAGCGCTGGCCAATATCTTCAGCGAATTACCGAACAGTGATAAGCAGGTCATTACCGAAGGTGCCTCCACGGTATTGTGGTTCGAACACCCTGCCGAACGTTTTCTGCTGATCGTTGATGCCACCACAGCAGAAACCTTGGTTGAAAAGCTGCGTGGCGAAGCAGAGTTAAATAACAGCCAGCAGTGGCTGGCGCTGGATATCGAAGCGGGTATCCCCGTTATTGATACAGCCAACAGTGCACAGTTTATTCCACAGGCTACCAATCTGCAGGCTCTGGGCGGGATCAGCTTTAAAAAAGGCTGCTATACCGGTCAGGAAATGGTGGCTCGTGCAAAATTCCGCGGAGCCAACAAACGCGCCATGTGGACTTTGGCGGGTGCCGCCAGTCGGGTACCGGAAGCGGGCGAAGACCTTGAATTAAAAATGGGCGAGAACTGGCGCCGTACTGGTACCGTACTTGCTGCAGTACAACTGGCCGATGGTCAGGTACTGGTGCAGGTTGTGATGAATAACGACATGGAGGCCGACAGCGTGTTCCGCGTCCGTGACGACGCAAAAACGCTGCGTATCGTACCGCTGCCATATTCGTTAGACGAAGAGTAATTGGTCGGCCTGATAAGCGCAGCGCCATTAGGCAATTCGGCACAGGCCGCCGGATTGCGGCGTTGGCTTGTCCGGCCTATAAAATACAGTCCGGGCGAGGCGTTTACGCCGCCCCCGGGGTTGCACTGAATCTATGCGTGTTGCCCCACGTACAGATAGATCGCCAGGAAGTGGCAAACGCTGCCGCCCAGCACAAAACCGTGCCAGATCGCATGGTTATAAGGAATACGCTTACAGACGTAGAAAATTACGCCCAGCGAATACACCACACCGCCAACAGCCAGCAACGTCACGCCTCCCGCCGCCAACTTCACCGCCAGTTGATACACCACAATCAGCGAAAGCCAGCCCATTGTCAGGTAAGTCACCAGCGACAGAATTTTAAACCGGTGTGCGATGGTCAGTTTGAATAAAATACCGAGCAGCGCCAGGCTCCAGATAACAATCATCAACCCACGAGCCAGCGGCGAATCAAGCCCCACCAGCAGAAATGGCGTATAGGTCCCGGCAATCAGCAGATAAATCGCACAGTGGTCGAATTTTTTCAGCCAGACTTTCGCTCTCTGATGGGGGATCGCGTGATACAAGGTTGAGGCGAGGAACAGCAGGATCATGCTGCCGCCGTACAGGCTATAGCTGGTAATCGCCATAGCGCTGGCATTGGTATCCACTGCCTGAACCAGCAACAACACCAGTCCGACAATCCCAAACACCAGCCCGATACCGTGACTGATGCTGTTGGCTATTTCCTCTGCCAGCGAATATCCCTGCGCGATTAATGGCTTCTGAACCATAACTTACTCCCGAGAAACGAACCCTATCGTGATTGCTCCTCTAGCGTAACTGAGAATGGTTCCAGTGAACACCTGTTAGCTAAAATAATTACCAGATAAATATTTACCATTAAAAATCATGGTTTTAGTTTTTAAATTTCAGCTAACATGCGTACTATTAAAATCAAAGGCATTTAAAATCAATCACATAAAATTGCGTCTGATCCGGGTAAATCTCGGCAATGACACGTTTAAGTTCTTCAAGCGTCATGTTTTCCTGCTGGGCATGTTTATCCGTCAGCGTATCCAGCGTGACGGTTGAGGTGCCAACAACCTCAATCGTGCAGAAGTAACCGTCATCTTCGAAGCGCCCAACCCGTAAAATGTCCCCGGCTTTGAAGTGTGATTCAGACTCGTCACGAATAGTGATGGTCTTGCGTCCGGCCAGAATGTCATCCTGGAAACGCTGAAAAAAAGTGATGTCATTTGGCTGCATGTTATTATTCCCTGTAGATGAAGTCTGATGAGTGAGTTTTGCCATTGTGAGTATGTTCTCCCACGCTGCCATCGCCAGTCTCAACAATCTTGAGATGCTGGTCTACAACTATGTCATCAAAAACCGTGACAAAGTCATGTACATGACCATTCGCGAACTGGCCGATGCCGTGGGTGTTTCCACTACCACCGTACTGCGCTTTTGCCGCAAGCTTAAGTGTGAAGGTTACTCAGAATTTCGCGTGCGCTTCAAATTATATTTAGAGCAGAATGAACCGCAACAGGCTAATTTCGGTGCTAGCGAAATTATCAGCTTCTTTAAAGGCGTTAATAACGATGAGTTCGATAATCTGCTCGATCAGGCTGTTGATATTATATTATCTTCCGAGCGTATTATATTCGTTGGGGCGGGAACATCCGGAGCCTTAGCCAAATATGGCGCACGTTTTTTCTCAAACGTTGGAAAATTCAGTAATCACATTGATGACCCTTATTTCCCGGTAACGAATGACATGGCCAGAAACGCGCTGGCGATCGTGCTTTCCGTTTCCGGTGAAACAGAAGAGATCCTGCGTTTTGCCAGCCAGTTCAGCCTGCATAACTGTAAGGTCCTGTCTGTCACCAGTCATGAACATTCGCGGCTGGCCAAATTGGCTGACTTTAATCTCTCCTGGCACGTTCCACAGACGCGCATTGCCGGTGTATACGATATAACTACGCAGATCCCTGTTATTTATATTCTGGAATCACTCGGCCGCAAGTTGGCGAAAAGAATAGCGTAAAAAAAACAATCTGTTTTTTGGATGTAACAAATCACATTAGCGCTATTTTGTTATATCGTGACATTTATCTTTCCTTTGTTAGACTCAAAATCAGATGGTATTAATTTGAGACTGAGCGCAGATGAAAAAACTTACCTTACCAAAAGATTTTTTATGGGGTGGCGCGGTTGCGGCGCACCAGGTTGAAGGCGGCTGGAACAAAGGTGGCAAAGGCCCCAGCATTTGCGATGTACTGACCGGAGGGGCACACGGCGTTCCGCGAGAAATCACTCAGGAAGTTGAGCCCGGTAAGTACTACCCCAACCACGAAGCCGTCGATTTTTACGGTCATTACAAAGAAGACATCAAGCTGTTTGCCGAGATGGGCTTCAAATGCTTCCGTACCTCAATCGCCTGGACCCGTATCTTCCCCAAAGGGGACGAAAGCCAGCCGAATGAAGAAGGGCTAAAGTTCTACGACGACATGTTCGATGAAATGCTGAAGTACAACATCGAACCGGTCATCACCCTTTCCCACTTTGAAATGCCGCTGCACCTGGTTCAACAATACGGTAGCTGGACCAATCGTAAAGTCGTCGATTTCTTTGTCCGATTTGCTGAAGTCGTTTTTGAGCGCTACAAGCACAAGGTCAAATACTGGATGACCTTTAACGAGATCAACAACCAGCGCAACTGGCGCGCACCGCTGTTTGGTTATTGCTGCTCCGGCGTGGTGTATACCGAGCATGAAAACCCGGAAGAAACCATGTACCAGGTGCTGCATCACCAGTTCGTGGCCAGCGCTCTGGCAGTGAAAGCCGCACGTCGCATCAACCCGGAAATGAAAGTCGGCTGCATGCTGGCGATGGTGCCACTTTACCCATTCTCCTGTAAGCCTGAAGATGTGATGTTCGCGCAGGAATCGATGCGTGAGCGCTACGTTTTCACCGACGTTCAACTGCGCGGCTACTATCCATCATATGTACTGAACGAGTGGGAACGCCGCGAATTCAACATCCGAATGGAAGCCGGAGATGAGCAAATCCTGCGTGAAGGCACCTGTGACTATCTCGGATTCAGTTACTACATGACCAACGCGGTAAAAGCGGAAGGCGGCAGCGGCGATGCCATTTCTGGTTTTGAGGGCAGCGTACCGAACCCGCACGTAAAAGCGTCCGACTGGGGCTGGCAGATTGATCCGGTCGGTCTGCGTTACGCCTTATGCGAACTGTATGAGCGCTATCAGAAACCGCTATTTATCGTAGAAAACGGATTTGGTGCCTACGACAAAGTGGAAGAAGACGGCAGCATCAACGACGACTATCGCATCGACTATTTGCGCGCCCACGTTGAAGAGATGATGAAAGCGGTAACCTATGATGGCGTAGACCTGATGGGCTACACTCCGTGGGGCTGCATCGACTGTGTCTCGTTCACCACCGGTCAGTACAGCAAGCGCTACGGCTTTATCTACGTGAACAAACACGACGACGGCACCGGCGATATGTCGCGTTCACGCAAGAAAAGTTTTAACTGGTACAAAGCGGTGATTGCCAGCAACGGCGAGAAACTTTGATTTTTTGCCGGATGGCGGCGTAAACGCCTTATCCAGCCTACAGATTAAATTCCCGTAGGCCGGATAAGCGTAGCGCCAACCGGCGATTAAACCCTACTTCCCGCCAGCCAGTTCCAGAAAACTGCCCGTTACGTACGACGCCTTCTCGCTCAGCAGCCAGGTAATCGCCTGCGCGACCTCCTCCGGTTGTCCGCCGCGCTGCATAGGCAACATCGATTTCACGCGATCGACCCTTCCCGGCTCGCCGCCTGAAGCGTGCATTTCAGTGTAGATAAGACCAGGTCGCACGCAGTTTACGCGGATCCCTTGCGCCGCAACCTCCAGCGCAAGGCCGGTGGTGAGCGTGTCCACAGCGCCTTTTGAGGCCGCGTAATCAACATATTCGAATGGCGCACCAAGCCGCGATGCCACCGAAGACACATTCACAATCGCCCCGCCTTGCCCTCCGTGTTTGAACGACATGCGCTTTACCGCTTCCCGACAACACAAAAAATAGCCGGTAACATTGGTCGCCAGCACGCGGTTAATTCTTTCGGCGGTTAAGCTTTCCACCGTGCTCTGTTCAAACAAAATCCCGGCATTATTCACTAACGCGGTCAGTGGTTCCCCTTCGCGGTCAATGCATTCAAACATTGCCACAACCTGGCTTTCATTGCTGATATCAGCCCGTAGAGCAAACGCCTTTCCCCCGGTAGCGGCAATGGTATTCACCACCTCCGTTGCTGCACGGATATTGTGATGAAAGTTAACCGCAACCGTGTAACCCTCTTGCGCTAACTGCAGCGCGGTTGCCCGCCCGATGCCGCGACTGCCGCCAGTAACCAATGCGATTCCCATGGATACCTCCAGATATGAAAAAGCCGGGAGGCGTCTTCGCCTTACCCGGCCTACAAAAGCTTTACTGCGCGGAAAAGTTACTGATATTCGCTCATCGGCACGCAGGAGCAGAACAGGTTACGGTCACCGTAAACATCATCAAGGCGTTTCACGGTCGGCCAGTATTTGTTCGCCACACCAGCCGGGAAGACGGCGATTTCGCGGCTATAACCGTGATTCCACTCCGCGACCAGCTCGTTTTGCGTGTGCGGTGAGTTAACCAGCGGGTTATCTTCCAGTGACCATTCACCGGCTTTCACGCGATCGATTTCAGCGCGGATTGCCAGCATCGCATTGATAAAGCGATCAAGTTCCACTTTGCTTTCAGATTCAGTCGGTTCAACCATCAGGGTACCCGCGACCGGGAATGACATAGTCGGCGCATGGAAACCGTAATCGATCAGACGCTTGGCAATATCCAGTTCGCTGATGCCGGTCTCTTCTTTCAGTGGGCGAATATCGAGAATGCATTCATGCGCCACGCGACCATCGCGACCGGTATACAGTACCGGATAAGCATCTTTCAGACGGCTGGCAATGTAGTTAGCGTTAAGGATAGCTACCTGGCTTGCCTGCTTCAGACCTTCTGCACCCATCATACGGATGTACATCCAGCTGATTGGCAGAATGGATGCGCTACCGAACGGCGCCGCTGAAACTGCGCCCTGACGGGTGAGCATTCCTTCAATCTGCACTACGCTGTGACCCGGTACAAACGGTGCCAGATGTGATTTGACGCCAATCGGTCCCATACCTGGGCCGCCGCCGCCGTGCGGAATGCAGAATGTTTTATGCAGGTTGAGGTGCGAGACATCTGCGCCGATAAAGCCCGGCGTGGTGATCCCAACCTGAGCGTTCATGTTCGCGCCATCAAGGTAAACCTGGCCGCCAAACTGGTGCACAACGTCGCACACTTCACGGATCGTTTCTTCATACACGCCGTGAGTAGACGGATAGGTCACCATGATGCAGGAGAGATTCGCAGCATGTTGTTCTGCTTTTGCTCGCAGATCGTCCAGGTCGATGTTGCCGTTCTTATCACACGCGACAACCACAACCTGCATCCCCGCCATCTGTGCAGATGCCGGATTGGTGCCGTGGGCAGAAGCCGGGATCAGACAGATATCGCGATGGCCTTCGTTACGGCTTTCGTGATAGTGACGAATCGCCAGCAGACCCGCATACTCGCCCTGCGCGCCGGAGTTCGGCTGCATGCAGACGGCGTCATAACCGGTCAGTTTTACCAGCCACTCGGAAAGCTGGCCGATCATCTGGTGATAACCTTCTGCCTGCTCTGGCGGGCAGAACGGGTGAAGTTCAGCGAATTCCGGCCAGGTGATAGGGATCATCTCGGCGGCAGCGTTCAGCTTCATGGTGCAAGAACCCAGCGGGATCATTGCCTGGTTCAGCGCCAGATCTTTGCGCTCCAGCGAGTGCATGTAGCGCATCATTTCGGTTTCGCTGTGATAGCGATTAAACACCGGATGGCTGAGGATCGCATCGTCACGCAGCATGCTGTCCTGAATGGAACGGCTGTCGAGCGCCACATCTTTATCCAGCGTATCGATATTCAAACCGTGGCTGTCGCCCAGCAGAACATTGAACAACTGCACCACGTTTTCACGGGTGGTGGTTTCATCGAGCGTAATACCTACCGCGTTATGGATATCGCTACGCAGGTTGATTTCTGCCGCTTCGGCACGCGCCAGAACAGCCGCTTTGTCGGCCACTTCAACACACAGAGTGTCGAAGTAGTGCGCATGGCGCAGCTTCAGCCCTTTCTGTTGCAGACCGGCCGCCAGAATATCAGTCAGGCGGTGGATGCGATTAGCGATACGTTTCAGGCCAACCGGACCATGATAAACGGCATACAGGCTGGCGATGTTGGCCAGCAGAACCTGCGAGGTACAGATGTTGGAGTTCGCTTTCTCGCGGCGGATATGCTGCTCGCGAGTCTGCATCGCCATGCGCAGTGCGGTATTGCCCGCCGCATCTTTCGATACGCCGATAATACGGCCTGGCATGGAGCGTTTGAATTCGTCTTTAGCGGCGAAGAATGCCGCGTGTGGGCCGCCGTAACCCATCGGTACGCCGAAGCGTTGCGCAGAGCCGAAAACAATATCCGCGCCCTGTTTGCCCGGCGCAGTCAGCAGTACCAGCGCCATAAAGTCGGCAGCGACACTGACCACAACTTTACGGGATTTCAGCTCGGCAATCAGTTTGCTGTAGTCATGCACTTCACCGGTGGTGCCAACCTGCTGCAACAGCACGCCAAACACATCCTGGTGATCCAGTGCTTTCGCCGCGTCATCAACAATGACGTCAAAGCCAAAGGTTTCTGCACGGGTGCGAACCACGTCCAGCGTTTGCGGGTGAACATCCGCCGCCACAAAGAAACGGTTAGCATTTTTCAGTTTGCTGACACGTTTGGCCATCGCCATGGCTTCAGCAGCCGCAGTGGCTTCGTCCAGCAGAGAAGCAGAAGCCATATCCAGGCCCGTCAGGTCCAGCGTGACCTGTTGGAAGTTCAGCAGAGCTTCCAGTCGTCCCTGGGATACTTCCGGCTGATACGGCGTATATGCGGTGTACCAACCTGGGTTTTCCAGCATGTTACGCAGAATAACCGGTGGCAACTGCACGGCGGTGTAGCCCATGCCAATGTAGGACGTGAAGCGCTTGTTACGCCCGGCGATGGCTTTTAATTCAGCCAGCGCAGCGTATTCGGTCGCCGCCTCGCCCACCTGTGGCGGGGTTGCGAGCTGAATGTCTTTCGGCACAATCTGGCCGATCAGCGCGTTTAACGACTCGGCGCCAACCGCATTCAGCATCTCTTGCTGCTGCGCGGCGTCCGGTCCGATGTGGCGTTCAATGAAAGCGCCGCTGTTTTCAAGCTGGCTTAACGTCTGTGTCATGGGCGATGGTTCCTGAAACGTGCAGTGAATCGTGATTGTCTCTAACTCAATTGCCCGGTGGCGCTGACGCTTACCGGGCCTACATAAAACCGTAGGCCGGATAAACGCAGTGCCATCCGGCACAATCTTATTCGTCTTCCAGTAATGCCTCGTACGCAGTGGCATCCAACAGCGATTCAATTTCGCTTTCATCGCTGGCTTTGATTTTGAAAATCCAGCCGCCCGCATACGGTTCGCTGTTGACCAGTTCCGGGGAGTCGCTGAGCGCATCGTTAACCGCAACAATCTCACCGCCTACTGGCGCATAGATATCGGATGCCGCTTTTACGGACTCCGCAACGGCGCAATCATCGCCCGCGCTGACGGTGGCGCCAACTTCTGGCAGGTCAACGAAAACCATGTCACCTAACAGCTCCTGAGCGTGTTCGGTGATACCAACGGTGTAAGAGCCGTCAGCTTCTTTGCGCAGCCATTCGTGTTCTTTGCTGTATTTCAGTTCTGCAGGTACGTTGCTCATCAATCAATCTCCAAAAAAGGATGAATTACGCGACGGCTTTGCCGTTACGCACAAAAACAGGTTTAGTCACTTTTACCGGCATTTCACGGTTACGGATCTGTACGATCGCAGTCTCACCGATACCCGCAGGCACGCGCGCCAACGCGATGCTGTAACCCAGGGTTGGGGAGAATGTGCCACTGGTGATAATGCCTTCATGCTGGTTGCCAGAAGCATCGGTGAAACGCACCGGCAGTTCATTCCGCAGCACGCCCTTCTCAGTCATCACCAGCCCGACCAGCTGTTCGTGGCCTTTTTCGCGCTGCATTTCCAGTGCTTCACGACCAATAAAGTCGCGGTCGGCAGGTTCCCACGCAATGGTCCAACCCATATTGGCTTCCAGCGGAGAAATCCCTTCGTCCATCTCCTGACCATACAGGTTCATACCCGCTTCCAGACGCAGGGTGTCACGCGCGCCGAGACCACAAGGTTTGACACCAGCCTGTACCAGCGCACGCCAGAAATCAGCCGCTTTTTCATTCGGCATGGCGATTTCATAGCCTGCTTCGCCGGTATAACCGGTGGTTGCGATAAACAAATCACCCGCCTGAACGCCAAAGAACGGCTTCATACCTTCTACCGCATGGCGCTGTTCGTCAGTAAACAACGTGGCTGCTTTTTCCTGCGCGTTTGGCCCCTGCACCGCAATCAGCGACAGGTCGTCACGAACGGTGATGTCGATGGCGTAAGGTTCAGCGTGTTGGGTAATCCAGGATAGGTCTTTTTCGCGGGTGGCGGAGTTTACAACGAGGCGGAAGAAATCTTCAGTGAAGTAGTAGACAATCAGGTCATCTATCACGCCGCCCGAAGCGTTGAGCATCCCGGAGTAGAGGGCTTTACCCGTCTTCGTTAGCTTCGCGACGTCGTTTGCCAGCAGATAACGCAAGAACTCCCGGGTGCGGCTACCGCGCAGGTCGACGATGGTCATATGCGACACATCAAACATTCCGGCGTCGGTGCGAACAGCATGGTGTTCATCGAGCTGAGAACCGTAATGCAGTGGCATCATCCAGCCATGGAAATCGACCATGCGCGCGCCACATAGCGTGTGTTGTTCGTACAAAGGAGTCTGTTGAGCCATCTTTTCCTCGTTGAATAAGCGGGGCTACCAACTCTTTCGCGGTGAAATTTTCGCCACGAAACCCAGCACCGCAGCCGCTCCAGGGGCTACGACGCAAACGTTCTCTTTGTCCTGAACTTACCACCGAAACAGACGCTAAACCATAAGTCAAAATTAACCATCACATTAGCTTATGGCGAAAAACAGCCAGATCACTAACAGAATAAAACTCCATACATATAGCAATCAATCAGAACAACAAACAAAGATAAGCGCAAAATTACAGCATCAATCCACATTAAATGTGGAAAAAATGTCAAAAATGGCGTTATGAAAAAAACGTAATATTAGAAAAACTAATGCGAAAAAAGGCGTGGAATTAGATTATTTCAAATGAGAGAAGCACCCCGGCGCGAAGGCCGGGAGAGGAAAGTGTGACGGGTCTCAAACTCTTAAGATTGTCCTTACGGACACTAACGTAACCACTCGGGAAGATCGTTCAGTCCCATCGCCTGACGGATGAGTTGTGGTTTTACACCCGGGAGGGTATCGGCCAGTTTCAGCCCAATATCGCGTAGCAGTTTTTTCGCCGGATTCTCGCCTGCAAACAGTTCACGGAAACCCTGCATCCCCGCCAGCATCAGCGCTGCGCTGTGCTTACGGCTGCGCTCGTAGCGGCGTAAATAGAGATACTGCCCAATATCTTTGCCCTGACGCTGTAGCCGCTTAAGCTCATCGATCAGTTCCGCCGCATCCATAAAGCCAAGGTTAACCCCCTGACCCGCCAGCGGGTGGATGGTATGCGCCGCATCCCCCACCAGCGCCAGACGATGGGCCGCGAACTGGCGAGCATAACGTCCCGTCAGCGGAAACGCCTGACGTTCGCTTTCAAGGCTGCACAGCCCCAGACGATTATCAAAGGCGATATTCAGCGCCTGATTAAACTCGTCAACGCTTGCCTGCTGCATACGTTCTGCTTCCTGCGGCGAGAGCGACCAGACAATAGAACACAGGTGTGGATCGCTGAGTGGCAGGAATGCCAGGATCCCCTCACCATGAAACGCCTGACGCGCAACCGCACCGTGAGCTTCCTGCGTGCGGATAGTCGCCACCAGCGCATGATGACGGTAGTCCCAGAAGGTGAGCGGAATGTCCGCTTTATTGCGCAGCCAGGAATTAGCACCATCGGCACCGACGACCAGACGCGCCGTCAGCATTGCACCATCTTTGAGGCTCAGAAATGCCTCGTTCTCGCCCCAGGCCACCTGCTGTATTTCAGCTGGCGCCATCAGCGTAATATCCGCTGAACGCTGAGCCTTTTGCCACAGCGCATAATGGATTTCTGAGTTTTCAACGATGTGACCCAAATGGCTGTAGCCCATGCTCTGGTCATCAAATTCAATACGTCCAAAGCTGTCTTTGTCCCAGACTTCCATGCCGTGGTAGCAGCAAGCGCGACGAGCAACAATGTCGGACCAGACGCCAAGACGGGTAAGCAGTTTTTCGCTGGCTGCATTAATGGCCGAAACGCGAAGCTGAGGAGGTGCATCCGCCGCCAACGGCTGCGGAACATGTTGTTCTAATACAGCAACACGCAACCCACTGCCCTGCAGGCCGCAGGCAACCGCCAGTCCCACCATGCCGCCACCAACAATTGCTACATCAACACTTTGCACTGTTTATACCTCGAAACCTGTAATCCGTAGGCCTGATAAGCGCAGTGCCATCAGGCATTTTTGCGGGGACCCTTGCCGGATGTCGGCGTTGCCTTATCCGGCCTACAGGTCATATTTATCGTGCAACCCAACCCAGGGTCCGCTCCGCCAGCGCATCGCGCGCAGGGGTGAATAATTCCATCGCCATCAACCCGACATTGCGCCCAACAACCAGCGGGGCCCAGTGATTGGCAAACAAATACACTAAATTGTTGGTCACACCAATCGTCGTCTCGCGATCGCGCTCGCGGCGCTGCTGATAGCGTGCCAGCACCGCATAATCACCCACATCTTCCGCGCCGTTCTGCGCCTGCGTCAACGTCTCAGCAAGGCTCATTACATCGCGCAGGCCAAGGTTGAAACCTTGCCCGGCAATGGGATGCAGCGTCTGGGCGGCGTTCCCTACCAGCACGGTACGATGGGTAATCGCTTTCAGCGCCGTAGTTAACGAAAGCGGATAAGCGCTGCGTTTACCAGCCTGGGTAATACGTCCCAGTCGCCAGCCAAAAGCGGTTTGCAGTTCACGGCAAAACTGTTCGTCGGACCAGGCCATGATCTCATCACGCTGCTCCAGCGGATGGCACCACACCAGCGAGCAGCGACCGTCAGACATTGGCAGCATTGCCAGCGGACCATATTGCGTGAAGCGTTCAAACGCTCGCCCGTCGTGCGGTACAGAGGTCGTGACGTTGGCAATCACCGCCAGTTGCTCATAAGGCTGTTGCAGCCAGTCAACACCGCAGGCAGTCGCCAGTGCGGAACGCGTGCCGTCAGCAGCCACCAGCAGGCGACCGGTAATCATCTCGCCATTCTCCAGCGTCACTTCAACGCGCTCCTGCGTGCGCGACACGCTGGCTACGCGGTCGGGGCAGTGCAATGTGACGCCAGGTGCTTTGCGCAGCAGCGCAAACAGACGCAGCCCGACGTCGTGCAGTTCTACCACCTGACCCAGAGCCGGAATACGGTATTCCTGCGCATCCAGCGTCACAAATCCAGCATGGCCGCGATCGCTGACGTGAACCGTTTTAATGGCCGTTGCGCAATCGGCAATCGCCTGCCATACGCCAATTCGCGCCAGCTGTTGGCAGGTACCTGCCGCCAGCGCGATCGCCCGGGCGTCAAACCCAGGATGACGGTCAGTTTCAGGTTCGCTCGCTTCTATCAGATGAACTGGCAGCGTCCCATGACTGAGCTGGGAAATGGCCAGCGCCAGCGTCGCACCGACCATACCACCACCAACGATAATCACGCTCATTGCAGTCGCGCCGCAGCCATTAAAGCTTCAATGTCATCGGCTTTCTTCACTACGCTGACGGTCAGGTTTTCATTGCCGTCCTCGGTGATGAGGATGTCATCCTCAATACGAATACCGATACCACGATAGGCTGGTGGTACATCGGCATCCGGCGCGATATACAGTCCCGGTTCGACGGTGAGTACCATTCCCGGCTCAAGAATACGTGAGCGGTCCTGACCATAAACGCCGACGTCGTGCACATCCAGACCCAGCCAGTGACTTAGACCATGCATAAAGAATGGGCGGTGCGCATTTTCGGTAATCAACTGATCGACATCACCGTGCAGAATGCCAAGCTTCACCAGGCCCGTAATCATGATGCGCACCACTTCGCCAGTGACTTCCTGAATGGACGTTCCGGGACGATACAGACGCAGGCTGGTCTCTAAGGATTCCAGTACGATATCGTAGATTTCACGCTGTGCTGGGGTAAATTTACCGTTTACCGGGAAGGTCCGCGTAATGTCGCCCGCATAGCCTTTGTATTCACAGCCAGCGTCAATCAGCACCAGATCGCCATCGCGCATTTCACTTTCATTTTCGGTGTAATGCAGAATACAGCCGTTTTCACCGCTGCCGACAATCGTGTTATAGGACGGATAACGCGCGCCATGACGGGTAAATTCATGGTGAATCTCCCCTTCTAACTGGTATTCAAACATTCCCGGACGGCATTTTTCCATCGCGCGGGTATGCGCCAGTGCGGTGATTTCTCCGGCACGACGCATGACCGCAATTTCTTCCGGTGATTTGAACAGGCGCATTTCATGCACCATCGGACGCCAGTCGATAATCGCGGCAGGCGCGTGCAGATTTTGTCTGGAGCCTTTGCGCAGTTTATCCAGCGCCGTGCACACAATCTCGTCGGCCCAGGCATACTCGCCCTGAGCGTGGTATACCGCGTCCAGACCATTGAGCAGCAAATACAGCTGTTGATTGATTTCACTGAAGGCCAGCGCCCGGTCAACGCCAAGTTTTGCCGGGGCAGCATCCTGGCCCAGACGGCGGCCAAACCAGATCTCCGCCGTCAGATCGCGAACCCGATTGAACAAAACGCTGTGGTTATGAGTGTCATCACTTTTAATCAGCACCAGCACGGCTTCAGGTTCGTTAAAACCGGTGAAGTACCAGAAATCACTGCTTTGGCGGTAAGGGTATTCACTGTCCGCACTACGCGTCGCTTCCGGTGCGGCAAAAATCAGCGCGGCGCTGCCGGGCTGCATTTGTGCCAGTAAAGCCTGGCGACGACGCTGGAATTCTTGCTGAGATATCTCGCTCATCACACTCTCCTTTGCGTTTCGTTCTTAGTGCAGAGTCGGTTTACGGACTTCCGGCGCGGTCGGCTGCTGACGCGTAAACGTGTCATGGCACAGCAAGGCGGCTACGCGCACGTATTCGATGATCTCTTCGAGCGACATTTCCAGCTCTTCCTGATCTTCGTCTTCGTCATATCCCAACTGAGCGATATTGCGCAGGTCGTCAATCGCTTCCCCGGTTTCGCCGGTCACTTTGTCGAGCTTCGGCTGCGTGACGCCAAGGCCCAGTAAAAAGTGGTTTACCCATCCCGCCAGCGCATCGGCGCGATCGAACACGCTGACGTCATCCCCTTCAGGCAGATAAAGCTGAAAAAGGAAGCCGTCGTCTTCGAGGGCATCACTGGTGGCAGAGTGCATTTTCAGCAGCGCCTGAGCCAGCTCGTGACCAAAGGCCAGACCTTCGTTCGTCAGGTCGTGCAGCAGCGGCTGCCATGAGCTGTCGTTGTTTCCGCCGCAAATCATTCCGCTTATCAAGCCGTGCATTTCGGCCGGGGTTAATCCAGCCCCTTGTTGGTTCAAAAACTGGCTAACTTCGTTGTAACCAGGCATTTCGTTCTGTATAGACATAAGCATTCGTCATCAAAGGGAGGAATATTCATGGTATGCTACCACTTTGGACCCTGGTGGACCAGAAAAGGGCTTGTATCTTGATACCAGGGTAGCTATAGTGTCGCCCCTTCGCGGACCCACGGTCTGGAGACGAAGGCAGCGCAGTCAATCAGCAGGAAGGTGGCATGTCTGCACAACCCGTCGATATCCAAATATTTGGCCGTTCACTGCGAGTGAATTGCCCGCCTGAACAAAGGGATGCGTTGAATCAGGCTGCGGACGATCTCAATCAGCGATTGCAAGATCTGAAAGTTCGCACTAGAGTCACAAATACTGAGCAGTTGGTTTTCATCGCCGCGTTGAACATCAGCTATGAATTAACTCAGGAAAAAGCGAAGACGCGTGAGTACGCGGCGAGCATGGAACAACGTATTCGGATGCTACAACAGACCATCGAACAGGCGTTGCTTGATCAGGGTCGCATAACCGAAAAAACGGGCCAAAACTTTGAATAACACTTTTCGGTTTACTGTGGTAGAGTGACCGTGAAGACAAAATTTCTCTGAGATGTTTGCAAGCGGGCCAGTCCCCTGAGCCGATATTTCATACCACAAGAATGTGGCGCTCCACGGTTGGTGAGCATGCTCGGCCCGTCCGAGAAGCCTTAAAACTGTGACGACGCATTCACCTTGAACCAAGGGTTCAAGGGTTACAGCCTGCGGCGGCATCTCGGAGATTCCCTTCTACCTGGCAACAG
This sequence comes from Citrobacter sp. Cpo071, assembly GCF_030332765.1. Lineage (NCBI taxonomy): Bacteria > Pseudomonadati > Pseudomonadota > Gammaproteobacteria > Enterobacterales > Enterobacteriaceae > Citrobacter > Citrobacter sp. Cpo071. The sequence continues at coordinate 248,811 of NZ_JAOWHE010000080.1, forward strand.
CCATGACATTACTTTCTGAACTCCCTTTATCTCGGCAAGAAATCCGTCAACTGATTCGGCAGCGTCGTCGCGCGCTTACTTCCGAACAGCAACGACAATACGGTCAGCAAGCCGCGACCCGAATGCTCAGTTATCCCCCTGTTGTACTCGCTCATACCGTGGCGGTATTCCTCTCGTTCGATGGCGAACTCGATACCCAGCCGCTAATAGATCAGCTGTGGCGAGCAGGCAAGCGCGTCTATCTTCCAGTTCTTCACCCCTTCAGCCCTGGCAACCTGCTGTTCCTGCACTATCATCCGCACAGCGACCTGGTAACCAATCGCTTAAAGATCCAGGAACCACGACTTGATGTACGTGACGTATTGCCGCTCTCACAGCTGGATGTACTGATTACGCCGTTAGTGGCGTTTGATGAGGTCGGGCAACGCCTGGGTATGGGCGGCGGATTTTACGATCGGACGCTTCAAAACTGGCAGCAGCATAAGATCCAGCCCGTAGGCTACGCGCACGATTGTCAGCGAGTGGAAAAGCTGCCTGTCGAAGAATGGGATATCCCGCTGCCTGCGGTGGTGACGCCGTCCAAAATCTGGGAGTGGTAGCCGTTTTTTGCCGATTGCGGCAAGGCTCGAAAACAGAATGTATGCGTGACAGGAAGAGATTTTGAGGCCGGGAAATCAGAGGAAAGATGGGCAGGTCAACCGCCTGCCCATGTAGAGGAAATCAGTACAGCAGACGAGCGCGAATGGTTCCCGGAAGGGCTTTCATCGCCAGCAGCGCTTTCTCTGCCACATCTTCATCCGCTTCAATATCAATAACCACGTAACCTACCTGTGCGGAAGTCTGCAGATACTGCGCGGCAATGTTGACGCCCTGCTCGGCAAAAATCTGGTTCAGCGCTGTCAGTACGCCCGGACGGTTTTCGTGAATGTGCATCAGACGACGACCGCCGTGCAGCGGCAGCGAAACTTCCGGGAAGTTAACTGCAGACAGCGTAGAGCCGTTGTCGGAATACTTGGTCAGTTTCCCAGCCACTTCCAGACCGATGTTTTCCTGTGCTTCCAGCGTTGAACCACCAATGTGCGGCGTCAGGATCACGTTGTCGAAATCACACAGCGGCGAAGTGAAAGGATCGCTGTTGGTTGCCGGCTCGGTTGGGAATACGTCGATTGCTGCCCCTGCCAGGTGCTTGGTCGCTAACGCGTCGCACAGCGCAGGAATATCAACAACTGTACCGCGTGCGGCGTTAATCAGCAGCGCGCCTGGTTTCATCAACGCAATCTCACGCGCGCCCATCAGATTTTTGGTGGAGGCATTTTCCGGTACGTGCAAACTGACCACGTCGCTCATATTGAGCAGGTCGGAAAGATGCTGCACCTGCGTGGCGTTGCCGAGCGGGAGTTTATTTTCAATATCATAGAAATAGACGTGCATCCCCAGCGATTCCGCCAGAATGCCCAGCTGAGTACCAATGTGGCCGTAGCCGATGATCCCCAGTTTTTTGCCACGTGCTTCAAACGAGCCGGTAGCCAGTTTATTCCACACGCCGCGGTGTGCTTTGGCGTTTGCTTCGGGTACGCCGCGTAGCAGCAGCAGCAGTTCGCCAATCACCAGTTCCGCAACGGAACGTGTGTTAGAGAATGGTGCGTTAAACACGGGGATACCGCGCTTTGCCGCAGCGCTGAGATCAACCTGGTTGGTGCCGATACAGAAGCAGCCAATCGCGACCAGTTTCTCTGCGGCGTCAATCACATCTTCAGTCAGATGGGTACGGGATCGCAGGCCAATGAAGTGGGCATCACGGATGGACTCTTTCAGTTGTTCAGTGTCCAGAGCGCCTTTATGAAACTCGATGTTGGTATAACCTGCTGCACGAAGGCTTTCGAGCGCTTTTTGATGCACGCCTTCAACCAGCAGAAATTTAATCTTATCTTTCTCCAGTGATACCTTTGCCATTTCCCCGACCCTGTCTTTTTTTGTTCAAACTGATGTGTTGTGTGTGGGATTTTCATCCGTCTCTTCAACATATCAAAAAATAATATTGCGGCAATATGAACGTTTGCGTCGCCGTGCTGAAGAAATGTCATTCAGAGAGAAATGTCAGAGGAAAATACTGGCGATAACTTTTTCTTTGGAGAGATCGGCAGGACAATATTATAAACGTGACACAAGTCACCAAATTTGCCCTGCCAAAATTTTTTTAACGGGAGAAGACACTCCCGTCAGATCATTTTACGATAGTTTTCACGCCGTCTGGCGTACCGATCAGCGCGACATCCGCACCACGGTTGGCAAACAGACCGACGGTTACCACGCCCGGAATCGCATTGATGGCGTTTTCCATCGCGATGGCATCGAGGATTTCCAGACCGTGTACATCAAGGATCACGTTACCATTGTCCGTCACTACGCCCTGACGGTATTCAGGACGACCGCCCAGCTTCACCAACTGGCGAGCCACAGCGCTGCGCGCCATTGGGATCACTTCAACCGGCAGCGGGAAGTTACCGAGAATATCGACTTCTTTGGACGCGTCGGCAATGCAGATAAATTTCTTCGCCACGGAAGCAATAATTTTTTCACGGGTCAACGCAGCGCCGCCGCCCTTGATCATCTGCATGTGGCCGTTGATTTCATCCGCGCCGTCAACGTATACGCCGAGGCTGTCCACTTCGTTAAGATCGAACACGTGGATACCGAGGCTTTTGAGTTTTTCGGTTGAAGCGTCCGAACTGGACACCGCACCTTCAATCTGACCTTTCATTGTGCCCAGCGCATCAATAAAGTGTGCGGCTGTTGAACCTGTACCTACGCCCACAATGGTACCGGGCTGTACATACTGAAGTGCCGCCCATCCTACTGCTTTTTTCAGTTCATCCTGCGTCATGATCGTTTCGCCTGTGGTGTGAATATGGTGGGAAAATTCACGCGCATTATAGAACATTGTGCAGAAAAATGTCCCCACACCCGCTCGCAAGCGGCGGATTTCGTCTTTACCCAACCTAAATTTGTGTCATAGTGCAGAACAAGCAAAATTTTCAGGAGTGCGTCAAAGCAATGAAACGTCCGGACTACAGAACACTACAAGCACTGGATGCGGTTATTCGTGAACGAGGATTTGAGCGCGCGGCGCAAAAGCTGTGCATCACGCAATCCGCGGTTTCACAGCGCATAAAACAGCTTGAGAATATGTTCGGACAACCGCTGCTGGTGCGTACCGTACCACCACGCCCAACCGAACAGGGGCAGAAACTACTGGCGCTTTTGCGTCAGGTTGAACTGCTGGAAGACGAGTGGCTGGGTGATGAACAAACCGGCTCGACGCCACTGCTGCTCTCACTGGCGGTGAACGCCGACAGTCTGGCGACCTGGTTGCTTCCGGCGCTGGCTCCGGTACTGGCAAATTCGCCGATTCGGCTGAACCTGCAGGTTGAGGATGAAACCCGAACTCAGGAACGTCTGCGTCGTGGTGAAGTGGTCGGTGCGGTGAGTATTCAACATCAGGCGCTGCCAAGCTGTCTGGTGGATAAACTCGGCGCGCTGGACTACCTGTTTGTCGGTTCTAAACCTTTCGCCGAGCGCTATTTCCCTAACGGCGTCACCCGCTCTGCCCTGCTGAAAGCCCCAGCGGTAGCGTTTGACCATCTTGATGATATGCACCAGGCGTTCCTGCAACAAAACTTCGACCTGCCACCGGGCAGCGTGCCGTGCCATATCGTTAACTCGTCTGAAGCCTTTGTTCAATTGGCGCGTCAGGGAACGACCTGCTGCATGATCCCCCACTTGCAGATTGAGAAAGAACTGGAAAGCGGCGAACTTATCGACTTAACACCGGGCCTGTTCCAGCGCCGGATGCTGTACTGGCACCGTTTTGCACCGGAAAGCCGCATGATGCGCAACGTCACCGATGCGCTGCTGGCCTATGGTCACAACGTACTGCGTCAGGATTAAACCGCTCATAACCTCTGAGTGCCGGATGGTGGCGTAACGCCCTATCCGGCCGACAAGCCTTTTACCCTCTTTTCATGCTATTCCCGCCACGTCTTTGAAATAAATCACAAAATCAAACACACCATGCGGCAAAAAACGACGCCCTGTTGGCTATTTTTTGCTGGCGACAAGCCAAATGAAAAAGCTCACCGTATTCGCAAAGATTCAACTTATTGCGTAATACGGAGCAAAAAATGGCAAACGTGCAGGAGTGGCAAACACTCGCCAATAAAGAACTCAGTCGACGGGAAAAAACCGTCGAGTCGCTGGAAAGACAGACGGCGGAAGGGATTGCCATCAAGCCGCTGTACACCGAAGAAGACCTCGATAATCTGGAAGTCACGGGCACCCTTCCCGGCCTGCCGCCTTACGTGCGTGGCCCGCGCGCCACCATGTATACCGCGCAGCCGTGGACCATTCGTCAATACGCTGGTTTCTCTACCGCCAAAAAGTCCAACGCCTTTTACCGCCGCAACCTCGCCGCCGGGCAAAAAGGGCTTTCCGTCGCCTTTGACCTTGCCACCCATCGTGGCTACGACTCTGACAACCCGCGCGTAGCGGGTGACGTCGGCAAAGCGGGCGTGGCGATCGATACCGTCGAAGATATGAAGATACTGTTCGACCAGATCCCGCTGGATAAGATGTCGGTATCGATGACCATGAACGGCGCGGTTCTGCCGGTGCTGGCGTTTTATATCGTCGCTGCAGAAGAACAAGGTGTAGCGCCGGAACAACTCACCGGGACCATTCAGAACGATATTCTGAAAGAGTACCTGTGCCGCAATACCTACATTTATCCCCCAAAACCGTCCATGCGCATTATCGCCGACATCATCGCCTGGTGCTCCGGCAACATGCCGCGCTTTAACACCATCAGCATCAGCGGCTATCACATGGGTGAAGCCGGAGCGAACTGCGTGCAGCAGGTAGCGTTTACGCTGGCAGACGGTATTGAATACATCAAAGCTGCACTCTCCGCCGGACTGAAAATTGATGACTTCGCCCCACGCCTGTCGTTCTTCTTCGGCATCGGCATGGATCTGTTTATGAACGTCGCCATGCTGCGCGCGGCGCGCTATTTGTGGAGTGAAGCGGTCAGCAGCTTTGGCGCGACCAACCCGAAATCTCTCGCTCTGCGTACCCACTGCCAGACGTCTGGCTGGAGCCTGACCGAGCAGGATCCATATAACAACGTGGTACGAACCACTATTGAAGCACTCGGCGCTACGCTTGGCGGCACCCAGTCGCTGCATACCAACGCCTTTGATGAAGCGCTCGGTCTGCCCACCGATTTCTCCGCCCGTATTGCGCGTAATACGCAAATCATCATTCAGGAAGAATCAGAGATCTGCCGCACCGTTGATCCGCTGGCCGGATCGTATTACGTCGAGTCACTCACCGATCAAATTGTGAAGCAGGCACGCACGATCATCAAACAGATTGACGAGGCAGGCGGCATGGCGAAAGCGATCGAAGCCGGGCTCCCTAAACGGATGATCGAAGAAGCTTCCGCGCGTGAACAGTCGCTGATCGACCAGGGTAAGCGCGTTATCGTCGGCGTCAATAAGTACAAGCTGGATAAAGAAGACGAGACGTCGGTACTGGAGATCGACAACGTGAAGGTGCGCAACGAGCAGATTGCTTCGCTGCAGCATATCCGCGCAACTCGCGACAATGATGCCGTCAAAGCCGCGCTCACGGCGCTGACCCACGCCGCGCAGCATAATGAAAACCTGCTGGCTGCCGCCGTCAACGCCGCCCGCGTTCGCGCCACACTCGGTGAAATCTCCGACGCGCTGGAAGTCGCTTTTGATCGGTATCTGGTTCCCAGCCACTGCGTCACCGGCGTGATTGCGCAAAGCTATCACCAGTCTGATAAATCCGCCGATGAGTTCGATACCATCGTTGCGCAAACCGAACAGTTCCTCGCGGAAAATGGCCGCCGCCCGCGTATTCTGATCGCCAAGATGGGTCAGGACGGCCACGATCGCGGCGCGAAGGTAATCGCCAGCGCCTATTCCGATCTCGGTTTCGATGTCGATCTCAGCCCGATGTTCTCCACTCCGGAAGAGATCGCCCGTCTGGCGGTAGAAAACGATGTGCATGTAATAGGCGCATCGTCACTGGCGGCGGGCCATAAAACGCTGATTCCTGAGTTGGTTACCGCACTCAAAAAATGGGGGCGTGAAGATATCTGCGTGGTAGCAGGAGGCGTTATTCCGCCACAGGATTACGCCTTTCTGCACGAGCATGGCGTGGCAGCCATTTATGGCCCCGGTACGCCAATGCTCGACAGCGTCCGCGATGTGTTAACCCGTATCAGTCAGCATCATGATTAACGCTGCCACGCTTGAAGATACCGTCCGCCGTTTGCGACTCGGCGAACGGGCTACGCTCGCCCAGGCGATGACGCTGGTCGAAAGCAACCACCCGCGCCACCAGCCGCTGAGTACGCAATTGCTGGACGCGATTATGCCGTTCACCGGTAACGCCCTGCGCTTGGGGATCACCGGTACGCCGGGCGCGGGCAAAAGCACTTTCCTGGAAGCATTCGGCATGCTGCTTATCCACCACGGATTACGGGTAGCGGTGATCGCCGTCGATCCCAGCAGCCCGGTCAGCGGCGGCAGCATTCTTGGCGATAAAACCCGCATGACGGAGCTGGCCCGCGCCGAATCTGCGTTTATTCGCCCGGTCCCTTCCAGCGGTCATTTAGGCGGTGCCAGCCAGCGCGCCCGCGAATTAATGCTGCTGTGCGAAGCGGCTGGCTTTGACGTGGTGATTGTGGAAACCGTCGGCGTAGGACAGTCAGAAACCGAAGTCGCAGGCATGGTGGATTGCTTTATCTCACTGCAAATCGCTGGCGGTGGCGACGATTTACAGGGCATCAAAAAAGGACTGATGGAAATGGCGGATCTGGTCGTCATCAATAAGGACGACGGTGATAACCATACCAGCGTTGCCATTGCCCGCCATATGTACGAGTCCGCCCTGCATATTCTGCGCCGCAAATATGACGAGTGGCAGCCGCGGGTTCTGACCTGTAGCGCCCTGGAAAAACGCGGTATCGAGGAGGTTTGGCAGGCGATTAGCGACTTTAAAACGTGCCTGACCGCCAGCGGTCGACTGGAAAAAGTTCGCCAGCAGCAGGCGGTGGACTGGTTACACCAGCAGGCTGAAGAAGAAGCCCTGCATCTGCTGTTTGCCCGCACTGATTTCGACCGCTATTTCCAGCAGACGCTACAGGCCGTCAAAAACAATGATCTTTCGCCGCGCACCGGTCTGCGGCACATCAGCGAATTTATTCAGCATCATTACTTTCAATAAAGAGAACATTATGTCTTATCAATACGTCAACGTGGTCATCATCCAGAAAGTCGCGGTTATTGAGTTCAATTACGCCCGCAAGCTCAATGCCCTGAGTAAAGTGTTTATTGACGATCTGATGCAGGCGCTGAGCGATCTTAATCGTGCAGACATTCGCTGCATCATTCTGCGCGCTCCAAGCGGGGCCAAAGTGTTTTCTGCCGGGCATGATATTCATGAACTCCCTACCGGACGTCGCGATCCGCTCTCTTATGACGATCCGCTGCGTCAGATAACCCGTATGATCCAAAAATACCCGAAGCCGGTGATCTCCATGGTCGAAGGCAGCGTCTGGGGCGGCGCGTTTGAGATGATCATGAGTTCCGATCTGATCATTGCAGCCAGTACCTCCACTTTCTCGATGACCCCGGTCAACCTCGGTGTGCCGTATAACCTGGTGGGCATCCACAACCTGACCCGCGACGCTGGTTTTCACATCGTGAAAGAGCTGATTTTTACCGCTTCGCCCATCACCGCTCAACGCGCCATGGCGGTCGGGATCCTTAACCATGTCGTGCCCGTCGAGGAACTGGAAGATTTCACTCTGCAAATGGCGCACCACATCTCGGAAAAAGCGCCGCTGGCCATCGCCGTCATCAAAGAAGAACTGCGCGTGCTGGGTGAAGCGCACACCATGAATTCCGATGAGTTCGAGCGTATTCAGGGCATGCGCCGCGCGGTGTACGACAGCGAGGATTATCAGGAAGGGATGAACGCGTTTATGGAAAAACGTAAACCAAATTTTGTTGGCCATTAATCACGTCCGAGGAAGGAGACGGCCATGAAACGGATGAGCGCCGAACAGGCGGCAGAAATTATCCAGCACGATGATATGGTGGCGTTTAGCGGCTTTACCCCTGCGGGTTCACCCAAAGCGTTACCCAGCGCAATTGCCCAACGCGCCTGCGAACGGCATCAGAACGGGCAGCCTTTTCAGATCCGCCTGCTGACCGGAGCATCAATTGGCGCCGCCGCTGATGATGTTCTATCCGCGGCGGATGCCGTTTCCTGGCGGGCGCCTTATCAAACGTCATCGGGCCTGCGCGAGAAAATTAATCAGGGCCAGGTGAGGTTTGTCGATCTCCATTTGAGTGAAGTGGCGCAAATGGTTAATTACGGCTTTTTTGGCGAGATCGATGTTGCCGTCATTGAAGCCTCCGCCATTGCGCCAGATGGCCGGATTTGGCTTTCCAGCGGTATTGGTAATGCGCCGACCTGGCTGCTGCGGGCGAAAAAAGTGATCATTGAATTGAATCATTACCATAATCCGCGCGTGGCGGAGTTTGCCGACATCGTGATACCCGGTGCGCCGCCGCGGCGTAACAGCGTACCCATTTTTCATACCATGGATCGCGTAGGCAGTCAGTGCGTACAGATAAACCCCAAAAAGGTGGTTGCGGTGGTGGATACCGAGCTGCCCGATGCCGGAAATGCGGCGGATAAAACCAATCCGGTCAGCCAGCAAATTGCCGATAACGTCGTCACTTTCCTGCTGGCAGAAATGGCTCACAAACGTATTCCAGCTGAGTTTCTACCCTTACAAAGCGGCGTGGGCAATATCAACAACGCGGTAATGGCGCGACTGGGCGAGAACCCAGATATCCCGCCCTTTATGATGTATTCGGAGGTGTTGCAGGAGTCGGTGGTGCATCTGCTGGAAACGGGCAAGATAACAGGTGCCAGCGCCTCCAGCCTGACCATTTCAGCCCCGTCGCTACAGAAGATTTACGACAACATGGACTTCTTCGCCAGCCGGATTGTGCTGCGCCCGCAGGAGATCTCCAATAACCCGGAGATCATCCGTCGGCTGGGGGTTATTGCGCTCAACGTCGGTCTGGAGTTTGATATCTACGGCCATGCCAATTCCACGCACGTTGCGGGGGTGAACCTGATGAATGGCATCGGCGGCAGCGGGGATTTCGAGCGCAATGCCTACCTGTCTATCTTTATGGCGCCGTCGATTGCCAAAGGCGGGAAAATCTCCACCATCGTACCGATGTGCAGCCATGTCGACCACAGCGAACATAGCGTTAAAGTGATCGTGACCGAACAAGGGATTGCCGATCTGCGTGGGCTATCTCCGATGCAGCGGGCGCACACGATTATCGATAACTGTGCGCACCCTCTTTACCGGGATTATCTGCACCGCTATCTGGAGAAAGCACCCGGCGGACATATCCATCACGATCTCAGCCATGCGTTCGATCTGCATCGTAATCTTCTCGAAACAGGATCGATGCTCGGTTAACTTGCGCTACCGTCACGATCTTCAGCAATATGCTGAAGCATCGTGGCGGTATAACGATGGTTTTTCAGCGAATAGAGAAACTCCTGCATATACATGGGGCTGCCGGGCGCATCGAAATACTTTAGCGTCGACGGGTTCACCAGCCGCCAGGCGAAATGAGGGATCACCGTCAAAAACTGTCCGCGCTCTACCGCGCTGATCTTGGCCATAAAGCTGTACGGACGGTAGATAATCGTCGGGTTGATCCCACAGGGCCGCATGTATGCATCCAGCATCGCCTCAAAGTTGGCGCGATTCTGGAAGCGCATTTGCAGCCAGGGCAGCTCGCGCAGCAGATCCTGCGGCTGTTTTTCTTCGTAGCGCCGGGAAACGAGAAACCCCAGACGCAGCGGAGGCAGCTCGCTAATCGCCAGATTCTCCAGTTCCTGGACGCGGGGGGAAACGTGCTGCGGCGAGATAATAAAATCCAGTTTGCGATCGAACAAGTTATCAATCACCCCATTCTCGCTGAATTCAACAGCCTGAGCCGTCACGCCGTCATACTTGTCACCAAGGCTAATCAACTGGTCAAAAATAATCGTTGGGTAGGTATTGTCGATCCCGATGACGATTTCCCGCGAGCGGCGAGAGGCGTTATGGATTTCGTTATCAATGGCAGAAAGGCGCTGATAAACGGGAAACAGCTTCTGATACAGTTCCTGTCCGGCTTTATTCAGACTGATGTTGTTATCTTTGCGGGTAAACAGCGTATAGCCGATTTGATCCTCCAGTGCGGCAATGCTTTTACCGAAAGGCGATGCGGTCATATGTATTTTTTCTGCCGCTCTGGCGATGTTATTGGTTTGCGCCAGCAAAATGAAATTACGCATCTTTTTCGAGATAAAAATATCCATAGCGTCCCCTTAAAAATCGCTATGGCCTATCCTCATTACGGCGAAAAAAAAGACTGGATGTGGGGTCTCATTTTTACAGTTGCTCACAGAAAAAGAAGGAGCGAGCATTAATTATTTGTATAGATTTCTTTAATTTATTCATCTTATTCTAAACGTTTTCCGAATCTACACTCTACTATTCCCCCTTTACTTTCCCCTCTAGCCTTGCTGGCGTAACCTGCAAATTCTGATGTTTTACAAAAGGATTTGGCAATGAGCGGTGGCAAACCGGCGGCCCGGACGGGCGACCTGACGAAGTTCGGCGGCCCGATTGTCCAGGGCTCCATGGGCGTGATGATTGGTGCCCCTACCGGCATCGCCTGCTCGGTCTGTCCCGG
>NZ_JAOWHE010000081.1:0-1255 GCF_030332765.1 Citrobacter sp. Cpo071
CGCGCGGAATATGACGAATGGGGCAACGTGCTGCGGGAAGATAATCCACATAATCTGCAACAGCTTATCCGCCTGCCGGGACAGCAGTATGACGACGAATCCGGACTGCACTACAATCGGCACCGGTACTACAGTCCGGGACAGGGACGGTATATCACCCAGGATCCGATAGGGCTGAAAGGCGGGTTGAATTTTTACACATACCCATTGAATCCAGTAATGGAAGTTGATCCGTTAGGACAAGCAACAATAAAAATAGATGGTAAGAAGATCACCGTACATAATAACGACGTTGATCCCTGGCCAAGTAACCCTCATGGCCACATGTATGATACAAATGAAGTAATTGATAAAGACGGTCGAATTTACGATAAATCATCAGGAAAAGAGAGGTGCTCATTACCAAAAAAATCTTTAACAAAGTGGTCAGACTTCCTGAAGAAAATAGGGAAACTATCAATAGTTGGAGATGCATTTATGCTTCATGATTTACTTGTTGAGGAAGCAACGGAAGCTTGTGCCCGTGGTGATAATGGAATGTGTGGCGTTTTGGAAATACTAAATGGGAAAAACGATAACCCTTATGAAGCATAGGCAGGAAATGAAAATGGAAAATATAGTCATCACTCCTAACATTAGCATAGATGATTATCTTATACATAGCATTACATGGGATAAATCAGAGAACGCTCTTATAGATACTTCCAAGTTGGAAACTATAGATGATATAGTATATTGTGCAAAATTAGCATTATCCATGCCGGATATAAAATTCTCTCTAGCTGTGCTGGAACAACTTTCAGAAATAAAAATAATGCCAATGAATGTATTGGAAGAAATAATTTTAATAGGTGACCCCGGGTGTTGTGAGAGTATTTGCATGCGTACAGATCTAAATTCTAATTTGAGACGTATGTGTAGCGGTTTGGAGTTAACTCACAAAAAAAACTGAGATAATTAGTAGGTCGGCCCATAGCAATCAGGTGAATTTTCCAACATAACCATGTTTTAAATGTGTTTCTATGTCACGGGTTGGCGTGGTTCCACTAGCAACAGCAACGACCACCATTATCACTACGATAAGGTGACTGGCTGACCACCACGCAGACGGAGAACTGCCGTATCCAGACGGTTTATACGCCGGGCAGCTTCACACCGCTGGTCAGAATCGAAACCCAAACCGCAGAACTGGCGAAAGCGGTACGCCGCACGCTGGCGGAGAAATTTCAGCAGGAGGCGAACGTCACTTTCCCGC
>NZ_JAOWHE010000081.1:1361-190108 GCF_030332765.1 Citrobacter sp. Cpo071
GGCGCCATCAGCTGGCGCGCGGAGTATGACGAATGGGGCAACGTACTGCGGGAAGATAATCCGCACAATCTGCAACAGCTGATACGCCTGCCGGGCCAGCAGTATGACGAGGAGTCGGGGCTGCACTACAACCGCCACCGGTACTACAATCCGGGACTGGGCCGGTATATCACCCAGGATCCGATAGGGCTGGAGGGGGGGGATGGAATTTATATAGTTACGCATTTAATAATCCGGTGAAGTTCGTTGATCCCAGAGGACTGGATATATGGCTGGAGGGAGCATCAAGAAATTTAGCTGATGGAGCTACAGATGAACCCTATTTGCATATGAGTGTAAGCGTTGGAAAATGGGGACAAGATTATTCATCTTATAGTTTTGGATCATCATTTTTACTTTACGGTGAAGTATACAAAGATCCATATCCTAACGGCTTAGTTCTCCAGTATAAAACAACAACTCCAGAACAGGATGCTTTATTTAAAAAAGAAATGGATGCTATGGTGGGCCGCTGGGGTATATATGGGATTACAGATATATGTCGCTCGTGGAGTATACGTCAGTTCGAAAATGCGCCGGGGAGATTGGCAGAAAGGCCATCGCAAATCCTTCCTAGATTAGAGAGTCCAAGTATATTTTCCACTACTACGCGAGGTGTTAGCACAATGATAAACACAGGCACATCAAAATGATTTATTTTATTATTTCTATATTTTTTCATATAATGTCGATTATTTTTGATAATATAACCGTTATTGGTAGCTACTCTTTCGCTTTGATATTGTCCACATGTTTTTTAATATTATCAACATATTTAATTATTATTCTTTTTTTAAAAAAAAGATACTTCTTATGTGTATTATCATTAATAATAGCTTTTGATTCATGGTATATAGTAAAAGATATAATAGATAGATTGGATTTCCTCTAATAAAACACGAGCATGGTAATAATAAATGCAACAGAAATTTTCCCACCAGCAATACGATGCAGAAACCGGGCTGTACTGTATCGCCGTTGCTACTATGATCCGTTACAGGGAAGATATATCACCCAGGCCCCGATAGGGTTGGAAGGTGGGTGGAACTAATAGAGTTATGTTAAAAATAATCCTGTTAATTGGATTGATCCGCCAGGCTTAGCTCATATATCTGGAAAATAGAAAGACTGTGACAAAGGTTGTCACATTCGTATTGATGGAGATGCGGTTGGCAACAGGAGGCATTTGCACTGGGAATGCAAAAATGGAAACGGAGTAATGGGTGAATTTGGTGGTCAATCTCACGGAGATGATTACTCATCCGCACCAAGTTCTATTAAAAAATGTGCAAGAAGGTATGGTTTCGAACCTGAACAAAGTAAACTAACATGTAAAGACTCAGAGACATCCTCTGCACAGGTGGTTGTTGCAACTGGAGCTACTATTGGTATGGGGTATATTATATATCGAGTCATTCGAATGATATCTTCGCTTGCCCGTCTCTTTGTCCAACAATTCCCGTTAATGCGGTAACTCCGTAATGAAAGGTATTATGCAATGAATATAATATTCTTAATGAAATTGAGTGGCATGATGGGGTATTTTTAGACTCACGACTGAGTTGTAAAGATGGAAGCATCAATCTGATGATATCCGTCAGTGTTTACAATGATAATAAACGTAATGAGTTAAATGTGGAGTTTATAATTATCGAAAATGTAACCATGACTATAGATGCAACAGAACTTAATGATAACCGTAACGCAGGAAATATTAGCAATGGTTATGTAAAAAAGTCAGCAACAAGTCAAAATATAAATCATTCCTTTATTTTACTGATGGATATCTGAATCTAAAATTTAAAAAAATATAAAGATGGTGTATAAATGATGCTTGCATAAGGTAAATATATTGATGTTTTCAATAAATAAAAGATAAATTTCCGATGAAAATCACCAAAGACCTTTTCATATAATTGTAAATATGCCAGAGTGAAGTGAAGAAATTTAGTGTAGCCTGATGCAGGAATGAATGCTGAACCAGCTGGCACTGGTGTACACGCCGCTGCGTAAATTCCACCTGTACAACTGCGACCACCGGGGCCTGCCGCTGGTGCCAGGAGGCATACCATATCGGTATGATTCTAATTATTTAAAACAGTTCCATAGGTTACCTTGCAGCAACAAAAGATAGTTCTGACACCAATTATATTATTTTAGAAGAAGCATGATTGAGATAAGAAAATTAGAAAATGGAATATCTTGCTACGGAAAAAGCCCTTATCCCGACAAAGCCAAGATAAGGGCAAAATAACATAATCTTTACAGTGGCTGCGTTTGGGCTTCTACAACCGCCAGCGCCACCATATTAACGATACGACGAACAGAGGCGATCGGCGTTAATACGTGAACCGGTTTCGCAACCCCCATCAGCACCGGGCCAACCGTTACGCCTTCAGAACTGGAAACGCGTAGTAAGTTGTAACTAATACGGGCCGCTTCCATATTTGGCATCACCAGAATATTCGCTGAGCCTTTCAACGGACTGTCCGGCATGCGGTCATTACGGATGCTTTCCACCAGCGCGGCGTCGCCGTGCATTTCGCCGTCAATCATCAACTCTGGCGCGCGCGCCTTAATCAGCTCCAGCGCGTCGCGCATTTTGCTGGCCGACGGACAGTTAGAGGAACCAAAGTTGGAGTGCGACAGCAACGCCACCTTCGGTTCGATACCAAAGCGACGCACGGTCTCTGCCGCCATCACGGCGATTTCCGCCAGTTGCTCAGGCGTAGGATCGTCGTTGACGTAGGTATCGGCGATAAAGGTGTTACCGCTTGGCAGCAGCAAGGCGTTCATCGCTCCGGCAGTATGCACGCCATCACGATGACCAAATACCTCTTTTACCACACTGAAGTGCTCATGGTAGTCGCCAATCGTACCGCAGATCATCGCATCCGCTTCGCCGCGCTGTACCATGATTGCGCCGATCACCGTAGTGTTGGCGATCACCGCACGCTGCGCCTGCTCCTGGGTAATCCCACGACGCTTCATAATCTGGTAGTACTCGCTCCAGTACTCTTTAAAGCGCGGATCGGACTCATTGTTGACGATTTCAAAATCGACGCCCGCTTTGATCTGCAGACCCAGTTTCTGGATGCGCATCTCGATCACGCTCGGACGACCGATCAGGATCGGTTTTGCCAGCCCTAACGTGATCAGTTCCTGGGTAGCGTGCAGTACGCGCGCTTCTTCCCCTTCGGTCAGCACCACGCGCTTCGGCGCTTTGCGTGCCAGGGAGAAAATCGGCTTCATGAACAGGTTGGTTTTGTAGACGAATTCAGTCAGCTTATCGATGTAAGCGTCAAAGTCGGCAATCGGACGCGTTGCCACGCCGGAGTCCATCGCCGCTTTCGCCACAGCAGGGGCGATTTTGACGATCAGACGCGGGTCGAACGGTTTCGGAATGATGTATTCCGGGCCGAAGCTCAGGTCCTGATCGCCATAAGCAGAGGCCACCACTTCACTCTGCTCGGCATGCGCCAGCTCAGCAATGGCGTGCACCGCCGCCAGTTTCATCTCTTCGTTGATGGCGGTAGCACCAACATCCAGCGCACCGCGGAAGATGAACGGGAAGCACAGGACGTTGTTAACCTGGTTCGGGTAGTCTGAGCGACCGGTGCAGATGATGGCGTCGGAACGCACCTCTTTTGCCAGCGGCGGCAGGATTTCCGGCTCCGGGTTGGCGAGTGCCAGAATCATTGGCGCACGCGCCATCTTCTTAACCATTTCCTGCGTCAGCACTTTCGGACCCGAGCAACCGAGGAAAATATCTGCGCCGTCAATAACATCATCCAGCGTACGCTTACCGTCATCCACCACCGCGTAAGCCGCTTTGGTTTCCGCCATGTTCGGTTCGCGGTCTTTGTAAATCACACCTTTGGAGTCACAGACCACAATATTGTGTTTCTGCATACCCAGCGCTACCAGCAGGTTCATACAGGCAATCGCCGCCGCACCTGCACCAGACACCACCATGCGCACGTCAGAGATATTTTTCTCAACCACCCGCAGACCGTTCAGAATAGCGGCAGTACTGATGATTGCCGTACCGTGCTGATCATCGTGGAAGACCGGAATATTCATGCGCTCGCGCAGTTTTTGCTCAATGTAGAAGCACTCTGGCGCTTTAATATCTTCGAGGTTGATACCGCCAAACGTGGGCTCCAGGGCCGCAACCACATTGATAAACTTATCCGGATCGAGTTCATCGACTTCAATGTCGAACACGTCGATCCCGGCGAATTTCTTAAACAGAACGCCTTTACCTTCCATCACCGGTTTGCCGGCCAACGCGCCAATGTTGCCAAGGCCCAGCACCGCTGTGCCGTTGGAAATAACCGCAACCAGGTTGCCGCGCGCGGTGTATTTGTAGGCTGCCAGCGGATCCTTTTCAATTTCAAGACACGGTGCAGCCACGCCCGGCGAGTAGGCCAGCGCCAGGTCGCGCTGCGTTGCCAGAGGCTTGGTCGGAGAAACCTGGATTTTACCGGGTACCGGAAATTCGTGGAAATCGAGGGCGCTTTGTTTTAACTGGTCATCCATCTTGTTGTTCCTTTCACGTATCTATCAAAAAAGTGGCGCGGGTAACCATTCTACTGAGCCGCACATTATCACCTCAGTCAACGGTACAAACTTTGAAGGTCCCCAAACTCTCACCATTCAAAGAAAGAATTTGTTATCAATTTATAACAACCATGTTACCTGCTTAATCCAGCAATACCATGCCTGTCTGCTATGCTTTTTGCTGACAACGCCCGCAATTTTCCCAAAAGTGTGAATCACAACACGCATCTAACACTTTACTTTTCAAGGAGTATTTCCTATGACCCGTAAAGAGCTTGCCAATGCCATTCGTGCGCTAAGTATGGATGCCGTCCAAAAAGCTAACTCCGGCCACCCTGGAGCACCAATGGGGATGGCCGATATCGCCGAAGTTCTGTGGAACGATTTTCTACGCCATAACCCGACCGATCCCACCTGGTACGATCGTGACCGGTTTATTCTGTCCAACGGCCACGCCTCAATGCTGCTTTACAGCCTGTTGCATCTTTCCGGTTACGACCTGCCGATCGAAGAATTAAAGAACTTCCGTCAGCTCCATTCGAAGACGCCAGGGCACCCGGAAATTGGCTACACGCCGGGCGTGGAAACCACGACAGGACCGCTGGGTCAGGGTTTAGCCAACGCCGTCGGTATGGCCATTGCCGAGCGTACGCTGGCAGCGCAGTTTAACCAGCCGGACCATGAGATTGTTAACCACTTTACCTGGGTCTTTATGGGCGACGGCTGTCTGATGGAGGGTATTTCACACGAGGCTTGTTCGCTGGCGGGCACGCTGGGGCTTGGCAAACTCATTGGCTTCTACGATCACAACGGCATCTCAATTGACGGTGAAACTGACGGCTGGTTTACCGACGATACTGCAAAACGCTTTGAGGCTTATCACTGGCATGTGGTGCACGACATTGACGGTCATGACCCAGAGGCGGTGAAAAAAGCCATTCAGGAAGCGCAGGCTGTTACCGATAAACCATCGCTGATTATCTGCCGCACGGTGATTGGTTTTGGCTCACCAAATAAAGCAGGGAAAGAGGAAGCGCACGGCGCTGCGCTGGGCGAAGAAGAGGTGGCACTGACCCGGCAGAAGCTGGGGTGGCATCATCCTGCTTTTGAGATCCCCAAAGAGATTTACCGGGCGTGGGACGCACGCGAGAAAGGCGAAAAAGCGCAACAGGGCTGGAAGGAGAAATTCGCAGCTTACCAACAAGCCTACCCGGAACTGGCGGCAGAGTTTTCTCGCCGGATGAGCGGTGGGCTGCCGAAAGAGTGGGAGGCAACAACCCAGAAATATATTACCGAGCTGCAGGCCAATCCGGCCAAAATCGCCACCCGTAAGGCCTCGCAAAATACCCTTAACGCCTACGGGCCTGTACTGCCAGAGCTGCTTGGCGGATCGGCGGATTTGGCCCCCAGCAACCTGACCATCTGGAAAGGCTCCTCCTCTCTTAAAGAGGATCATGCAGGAAACTACATCCACTACGGCGTGCGTGAATTTGGTATGACGGCGATTGCCAACGGTATCGCCCATCACGGGGGCTTCGTACCGTACACCGCCACGTTCCTGATGTTTGTCGAATATGCCCGAAATGCCGCGCGTATGGCGGCGCTGATGAAGGCCCGACAAATCATGGTTTATACCCACGACTCAATTGGTCTGGGGGAAGATGGTCCTACGCACCAGGCCGTTGAACAGCTCGCCAGCCTGCGCCTGACGCCTAATTTCAGTACCTGGCGACCGTGCGATCAGGTTGAAGCGGCAGTAGGCTGGAAGCTGGCAGTCGAACGTCATGACGGGCCAACGGCGCTGATCCTCTCGCGGCAGAATCTGGCACAGGTTGAGCGCACGCCAGAGCAGGTGCAGCAAATTGCCCGCGGCGGCTATGTGCTGAAGGATGGCGGCGGTAAGCCGGATGTTATTTTGATTGCTACCGGTTCAGAAATGGAAATCACGCTGCTGGCAGCGGAAAAACTGACCGGCGAAGGTCGTAACGTGCGAGTGGTTTCTCTGCCCTCAACCGATATCTTCGACGCCCAGGATGAGGCGTACCGGGAATCGGTCCTGCCAGCAAACGTCAGCGCTCGCGTGGCGGTAGAAGCAGGAATTGCTGACTACTGGTACAAATATGTCGGGCTGAAAGGGGCAATTGTTGGGATGACGGGTTATGGAGAGTCGGCTCCAGCGGACAAACTGTTCCCGTTCTTCGGCTTTACGGTAGATAACATCGTCGACAAAGCGCACAAGGTGCTTAACGCGTGATCCACAGTGTGGGCCAGGCATCTGGCCCATGCCAGTTATCGCAGCTTGGCTCCTGGGCATAGCGCACCAGGCGAAAACGTTGACCGTCGTAGCGCCAGCGGGTCTGGATACCGCAATCTGCCAACCCTCGTCCTTTAGCGAGGGTGACCAGCTCCCGCGACTTCTCGTCAAACGTAGCGTTGGTCAGCTCCATATCGCGACTTTCTGCATCCGTTTTAAACGGCAGGCTTAACCGTACCGCGCGTGAAGTCAACGGAGTCGTACGTGAAACCACCCACGCCAGATCGATGGTGTTATACGCCCCGGCCTCACAGCCAATCATCAGCAGCGCTTTATCGTCTGTTAGGGCCGTGACGCGCATCTCGCGACGCAGCGGATCGATAGAGCAACGAATACCGTTGATCCGCCAGTTACCATAGTCCAGCAGTTCACTGCGCTCCTGCTGCGTGAGAGGCGTTGGCGTTGGATTAATGACCGCCACACCTTTCAGCGCGGGGGCCGGAGGTACGCTGAGCGGAGGCTCGTCACCTTTTTCAATCCATGCGGTTTCGCTCCCCACCCGTTTTTGCTGGGCGTCGATAAACAACAATGCGGCTTTTAGCCCGACCAGCGAAAGGTTTTGCGCACCTTTTTGCAGGGTAATCGCCTTCGCGTCCTGTACGGTTTGTAAAAATGCGCTGATGGTGGCGGGATCATCGGTCGTCAGCTGCCAGGGAGTTATGCGCCAGTGCTCGCCGCTCAGCGAGAGTGGCGCACCATCCAACAGCAGACGCGACGCAATATCGCTCTCTTTGACGCTGGACGATTCCAGCCCGCCCAGCTCAATACGCAACACGGCGTCGGTATGTGCCCCGGCGCTGCGGCTCAAGGTCATGACCAGGCCGTGGTGCTCTCCGGTATTGCGCGCCACGCAAAAATTTTGGTTATTACACGTCACCTGCCAGTCAGAAAACGCCTGTTGCGCGGGCGCAGCCCACAGCAATCGGGCGGGTAGCAACCCGAGCAGGAAAAGGAGAATAACGCGATAGCGCATGGACGGTACAACCCCGAAGTCAAAACACACAGCCTAAGCGGTATCTTCCTTGCGCGACTGATGTGGCTCAATAAGAATCGTCGGATTGGCCGTAAATTTGTAAAGAAATATAAATCCCGCGCATTAGTCCATGAGATGCGATGACTGCAAATAGTTCAGCAATAGCACCGTTTTACCGTCACGGATCTCACCCGTTTTGATCATTTCCAGCGCCTGTGTGAACGGCAGTTCCAGAACTTCAATATCTTCATCTTCCACGCCGCCACCCGCGTTTGTCCGCTGACTGTCACGGTATTGCGCGATGAAGAAGTGGATTATTTCCGTCACACCGCCCGGCGACATGTATAGCTCAAACAGTTTACGTACTTCACCCACTTCAAAGCCGGTCTCTTCAATCGCCTCTTTTCGAATACATGCTTCCGGTTCGTCGTTATCCAGCAGCCCGGCGCAGGTTTCAATCAGTTGACCGTCTTCGTTACCGTTGACCCATGTCGCAACGCGAAACTGGCGGATGAGCACCACCGTTTTCTTCTCCGGGTTATACAGCAGGATTGTGGCGCCGTTGCCACGATCGTAAACCTCACGTTTGTGACGGATCACCTCTCCATTCTTACGGGTCAGGTCATAAGTGATATTGCGCAGGACGAAGTAGTTATCGGAAAGGACTTTATCTTTGATGAGGGTAATTTTTTGCGACATACCGGCTCCACAGCAAGAAGTGAGAAATAATACTACGCCGTGAAACCGGGTTTGTCTTGGAACAATGTAGGCCTGATAAGCAAAGCGCCATCAGGCATTCATGCGGCACATTGCCGGATGGCAACGCTAACGCGTTTTATCCGGCCTACTCGCCGATTAATGAGATTTGACTGATTTTACGCCCAGCCAGTCGACGATCCCCTGGGCGGCATGCCGCCCTTCCGCCATAGCCGTCACCACCAGGTCTGCACCGCGTACCGCGTCACCACCGGCAAAGATTTTCGGGTTACTGGTTTGATAACGGTATGCACTTTCAACATCGGCGGCAATGCGCCCCCAGTTATCGACCTTAACGCCATGCGACTCCAGCCACGGCATGCCGTGTGGGTGAAAACCAAACGCCATAATCACCGCATCTGCGGGCATCACAAACTCACTCCCGGCAATGGGAACCGGGCGGCGACGGCCCTGCGCATCAGGTTCGCCAAGTTGAGTACGTAAGAAACGCACACCGCTGACTCGCCCATCGGCATGCAACACCAGCTCAACCGGCTGAACGTTAAACTCGAAATTTGCCCCCTCTTCCCGGGCGTTCTTCACCTCTTTTTTCGAGCCGGGCATGTTGGCTTCATCACGACGATAGGCGCAGGTCACCTGGCTTGCGCCATGACGCAGGGCGGTTCGCACACAGTCCATTGCCGTATCGCCTCCGCCCAGCACAACCACGTTTAGTCCGGCGGTATCGATAAACGGTTCTTCAGGCAGTTCCTCCAGCCCCATCACCTGCTTGGTGTTGGCAATCAGGAACGGCAGCGCATCATACACGCCTGGCGCGTCTTCATTTGGCAGGTCCGCCTTCATGGAACGATAGGTTCCTACGCCCACGAACACGGCATCGTAATCCTCCAGCAGCTTTTCAAGCGCGACATCCTTACCCACTTCACAGTTAAGTTCAAAATGAATGCCCATGGCGCTGAAGATTTCACGGCGACGCGCCAGCAGCGATTTGTCCAGCTTGAAGGCCGGAATACCGAACGTCAGCAAACCGCCTATTTCAGGATGGCGATCGTAAACGGTGGCGCTGACGCCGCTGCGCGCCAGCACATCCGCACAGGCCAGACCCGCCGGACCCGCACCGATGATGGCAACACGCTTGTCCACTTTCTGCACATGGCTTAAGTCCGGTCGCCATCCTTTACTCAGCGCCCGATCGGAGATGTAACGCTCAATATTACCGATGGTAACTGCGCCATGCTCGCTACGCACCGTACATGCCCCTTCGCAGAGTCGATCCTGCGGGCATACGCGTCCGGTCACCTCCGGCAGGCAGTTGGTCTGGTGAGAAAGCTCAACCGCCGCGTCGATATTCCCGGCTTTGACCAGTTCAATCCACTGCGGAATGTGGTTATGCAGTGGACAGGTCCATTCGCAAATACTGTGGTCGCCGCATTTCAGGCAGCGAGAGGCTTCGCGCTCCGCCTGCGCCGTACGAAACGGCAGATAGATCTCTTCAAAGCTGGTTTTCCGGGCCTCAATCGCCAGTTTATCCGGCTCCCCGCGCGCAGGCGTCGCCTGCATTTGCTCACGTTTAGTGATGACATGTGGAACAAAATCGGTAGTGCTGGCATGCCATGGCTGGCTTTCCAAACTTGCGGTACGCAGCCTGCGCGCTTTTGACAGACCGGTAAGCGAATTTTCCGTCACCAGCTGTAACGCCTGCGCCGGACAGTTCTCTACGCAGGCGGGCCCCTGTTCACGCCCCTGGCACAGATCGCATTTGTGCGCGGTAGCTTTCACCTTCCCTTTGGCGACGGGAGTGAGTACGATCTGCATCGTGCCGAAAGGACAGGCTACAACGCACGATTTACAGCCAATACACTTTTGCGGGTTCACCTGAACGCTGTCGTTATGATGGCTAATTGCCCCGTTTGGGCAACTTCTGGCGCAGGGTGCATCTTCGCAGTGGTGGCAGGTCACCGCGCTGCGCTGCTGCTGATGCTTAATGACGGTAATTCGGGGCTGAAAATGCCGTTGGCTCAGGACATGCTGTTCGCCATTGTGAGCCATGACGCAGGCGACCTCACAGGCATGGCATCCCAGGCACTGCTGGCTATTGACCATAATAAAACGATTCATGGCTTCCTTCTTTTTTGGTTGCAAAAACCTTATTCTTTATAAGAGTGTTATTAACCGACACGGAAGGAAGCGGCAATGTTCATTTGCCCAGGAAGCACAACTATTTATCCAGAACCTGTGGCAGATCAATTTATTTCATCGCATATGAAATTGTGTTTCAGTTACCATCCAGTTTCATGGCGTTTTATTAACATTTATCAAATACACCGCATCGTTCACGCTGTTTTCAGGCGCGACGTGTATTGTGTGAGGATGCACAAGTGACGGTAAAGCGTCCGGTCTCGGCCAGTCTGGCTAAAGCTTTTTTCTACATAGTGATGCTGTCGATTCTCTCAACGGGTATTGCGCTGCTCACGCTGACCAGCAGCTTGCGAGATGCCGAAGCCATCAACGTTGCTGGATCATTGCGCATGCAAAGCTACCGTCTGGGTTACGATCTACAAAGCCAGAGCCCGCAGCTTAATGCCCACCGCCAGCTTTTCCAGCAGGCGCTAAACTCGCCAGCATTACAGAATCTGAACGCGTGGTATGTGCCACAAGCGGTAAAAAGCCGCTATGGACGTCTGCATGCTAACTGGCTGGAAATGAACGCCCGCCTGATCGACGGCGATTTAAAATGGTACCAGGCCAACATCAACAACTACGTCGATCAGATCGATCTCTTCGTGCTGGCGTTGCAGCATTATGCCGAGCGTAAAGTAATGCTGGTATTTGGCATCTCTCTGGCGGGCGGGATCGGCATATTCACCCTCGTCTTCTTTACCCTACGGCGCATTCGCCAGCAGGTGGTGCGTCCGCTGAATAAACTGGTGATGGCCAGTCAGCAAATTGAACACGGTCAATTTGATATCCCACCGCTGGATACCGGTTTGCCTAATGAACTGGGGTTGCTGGGCAAAACGTTTAGCCAGATGTCGAGTGAATTACACAAGCTGTATCGTTCGCTGGAAGCGTCTGTGGCCGAGAAAACTCACGATCTGCACGAAGCCAATCGCCGTCTGGAGGTGTTGTATCAGTGCTCCCAGGCGTTAAATACCAGCCAGATTGACGTGCACTGCTTCCGCCATATTTTACAGATCGTCCGCGAACATGACGCCGCGTATTTCCTTGAACTCACCGTCGGTGATAACTGGCGGATTAGCGAAGGGACTAAAAGCCTCGAGCTACCGATGCAGATCCTGCCTGTCACCATGCAGGAAACCGTCTACGGCGAACTGCACTGGCAAAGTCCAAACGTCAATGCTTCTACTCCGCTGCTCAACAGCGTCTCCTCGATGCTGGGACGCGGGTTGTACTTCAACCAGGCGCAAAAACATTTTCAGCAGCTGTTGTTAATGGAGGAGCGAGCGACGATTGCACGCGAGCTGCACGACTCGCTGGCGCAGGTGCTCTCTTATTTACGCATTCAGCTCACGTTGCTTAAACGTTCAATCCCGGAGGATAACGCCCCGGCGCAAAGCATTATGGCGGATTTCTCCCAGGCGCTGAACGATGCCTACCGTCAGCTACGCGAACTGCTCACCACCTTCCGTCTGACCTTACAGCAGGCAGACTTACCCTCCGCCCTGCATGAAATGCTGGAAACGCTGCAAAATCAAACCTCAGCTAAACTCACACTCGACTGTCGGTTACCCACGCTGGCGTTGGATGCGCAAATGCAGGTGCACCTGTTGCAGATCATCCGCGAAGCGGTGCTGAACGCCATTAAGCATGCCAGTGCGAGCGAAATTGCCGTCAGCTGCGTAACGGCTCCGGACGGCAACCACACGGTTTATATCCGCGATAACGGCATCGGCATTGGCGAGCCGCATGAGCCTGCAGGGCACTATGGACTCAATATTATGCGTGAGCGGGCGGAAAGACTGAGCGGCACGTTGACCTTCTCTCAACCTTCCGGAGGGGGAACGTTGGTGAGCATCAGTTTCCGTTCGGCTGAATCAGACAGTGAGCTAACGTAAAGAACCGCAAAGCGCCGTCGGGTCTGGATCCAGGCCTGACGGCGTTGGCACGAAAGGTATGCTGTAAACGGGCATGATAATTTACATTATCTTCTTTTTTTCTCCACGTTTGACCCGTACCTTGCCGCTAAAGTGAAGCAAGCCATACCCATAACGATACGCAGAAACACGAGGTCCTCTTTTAATGGCGAATTTTTTCATCGATCGCCCCATTTTTGCCTGGGTGTTAGCTATCCTGTTGTGCCTGACAGGAGCCCTGGCTATTTTTTCACTGCCCGTTGAGCAATATCCCGATCTGGCACCGCCAAACGTGCGGGTCACCGCCAACTATCCTGGCGCTTCGGCTCAGACTCTGGAAAACACCGTCACCCAGGTTATCGAGCAGAACATGACTGGTCTCGATAACCTGATGTACATGTCATCGCAGAGCAGCGGGACAGGCCAGGCGACGGTTACGTTGAGCTTCGTTGCCGGAACCGATCCTGACGAGGCCGTCCAGCAGGTGCAAAACCAGCTGCAATCGGCAATGCGTAAACTGCCGCAGGCGGTACAGGATCAGGGGGTCACGGTGCGTAAGACCGGGGACACCAATATTCTGACTATCGCCTTTGTCTCCACCGATGGCTCAATGGATAAGCAGGACATCGCCGACTACGTCGCCAGTAACATTCAGGATCCACTCAGCCGTATTAACGGCGTGGGAGATATTGACGCTTACGGCTCACAGTACTCCATGCGTATCTGGCTTGACCCGGCCAAACTGAACAGTTTCCAGATGACCGCTAAAGATGTGACCGACGCTATCGAGTCACAGAATGCGCAGATTGCCGTCGGACAACTTGGCGGTACGCCTTCGGTGGACAAGCAGGCGCTGAACGCGACGATCAACGCCCAGTCGCTACTGCAGACTCCGGATGAATTCCGCGCCATTACTCTGCGCGTTAACCAGGATGGTTCGGAAGTTAAACTGGGCGACGTGGCGACGGTCGAAATGGGTGCTGAAAAGTATGATTATCTCAGCCGCTTTAATGGTAATCCCGCCTCCGGTCTGGGCGTGAAGCTGGCCTCCGGCGCCAATGAAATGGCGACAGCAACGCTGGTCATTAACCGTCTGAACGAGCTGTCACAATATTTTCCGCACGGGCTGGAATATAAGGTGGCTTATGAAACCACCTCCTTTGTCAAAGCCTCAATCATCGACGTGGTAAAAACCCTGCTGGAAGCTATTGCACTGGTATTCCTCGTGATGTACCTGTTCCTGCAAAACTTCCGCGCCACGCTGATTCCCACCATCGCCGTTCCCGTCGTCCTGATGGGTACCTT
The DNA here is from genome assembly GCF_030332765.1 of Citrobacter sp. Cpo071. Classification (NCBI taxonomy): domain Bacteria; kingdom Pseudomonadati; phylum Pseudomonadota; class Gammaproteobacteria; order Enterobacterales; family Enterobacteriaceae; genus Citrobacter; species Citrobacter sp. Cpo071. The sequence goes on from NZ_JAOWHE010000081.1 coordinate 15,367, forward strand.
CTCCGTGCTTTACGCCTTTGGCTATAGCGTTAATACCTTGACGATGTTTGCGATGGTGCTGGCGATCGGCCTGCTGGTCGATGACGCCATTGTGGTAGTGGAAAACGTCGAGCGTATTATGAGTGAGGAAGGACTCTCACCTCGGGAAGCGACACGGAAATCGATGGGGCAAATCCAGGGTGCGCTGGTCGGTATCGCCATGGTGCTGTCAGCGGTGTTTATCCCGATGGCCTTCTTCGGCGGCACTACCGGGGCTATTTACCGCCAGTTCTCGATTACTATCGTCTCCGCCATGGTGCTGTCTGTTCTGGTGGCGATGATCCTGACCCCCGCTCTGTGCGCCACCCTGCTCAAACCGCTGCATAAGGGCGAGCATCACGGACAAACCGGTTTCTTCGGCTGGTTTAACCGGATGTTTAATCGCAACGCTGAGCGCTACGAAAAAGGCGTTGCCAGAATTCTGCACCGCAGTCTGCGCTGGATACTGATCTACGTCCTGCTGCTCGGTGGAATGGTTTTCCTGTTCCTGCGCCTGCCAACCTCCTTCCTGCCACTGGAAGACCGCGGCATGTTTACCACCTCGGTACAGTTGCCCAGCGGCTCCACACAGCAGCAAACATTGAAAGTGGTTGAGGAAGTGGAGAAGTATTACTTCACCCATGAGAAAGACAACATTATGTCAGTCTTTTCCACAGTCGGTTCTGGCCCTGGCGGGAACGGTCAAAACGTGGCACGTATGTTTGTCCGCTTAAAAGACTGGGATGAGCGCGACACCACTACCGGAACCTCTTTCGCCATCATCGAACGTGCGACCAAAGCCTTTAATAAGATTAAAGAAGCCCGCGTCTTCGCCAGCAGCCCTCCGGCTATCAGCGGCCTCGGAAGCTCTGCCGGTTTCGATATGGAGCTGCAGGATCACGCCGGTGCGGGCCATGATGCGTTAATGGCCGCGCGCGACAAACTCATTGAGCTGGCAGGGAAAGACACGTCCCTGACCCGCGTTCGTCATAACGGTCTGGACGACAGCCCACAGTTGCAAATTGATATCGATCAGCGCAAAGCCCAGGCGCTGGGCGTTTCCATCGACGACATCAACGACACATTGCAAACGGCCTGGGGTTCCAGCTACGTCAATGACTTTATGGACCGGGGCCGCGTGAAGAAGGTTTACGTGCAGGCGGCAGCAAAATATCGCATGCTCCCGGACGACATTAACTTGTGGTACGTCCGCAATAACAACGGTGGCATGGTGCCTTTCTCGGCCTTTGCGACTTCACGCTGGGAAACCGGTTCACCACGTCTGGAGCGCTATAACGGCTACTCCGCGGTCGAGATTGTCGGCGAAGCCGCGCCTGGCGTCAGTACCGGTACGGCAATGGACATAATGGAATCGCTGGTGCGCCAGTTACCGACAGGGTTTGGCCTCGAATGGACTGCGATGTCTTATCAGGAACGGCTATCGGGCTCTCAGGCCCCTGCCCTGTACGCCATTTCTCTGCTGGTCGTGTTCCTGTGTCTGGCGGCACTGTACGAAAGCTGGTCGGTACCCTTCTCCGTCATGCTGGTCGTGCCGTTGGGGGTCATTGGTGCGCTACTGGCGACCTGGATGCGCGGCCTGGAAAACGATGTGTATTTCCAGGTCGGGTTACTTACCGTTATCGGACTATCGGCGAAGAACGCAATATTGATTGTTGAATTCGCCAATGAGATGAACGAGAAAGGACACGATCTGCTCGACGCCACGCTCCATGCTTGTCGCCAACGTTTACGCCCAATTCTGATGACGTCACTGGCGTTTATCTTCGGGGTGCTGCCGATGACCATCAGCAGTGGCGCTGGTTCTGGCGGTCAACATGCGGTGGGGACTGGCGTAATGGGCGGGATGATTTCAGCCACTATCCTGGCGATTTACTTCGTTCCCCTGTTCTTTGTGCTGGTGCGCAGACGCTTCCCATTGAAGCCACGCCCAGAATAATCAGACACAAAAAAGGCGACTTACGTTGAGTCGCCTTTTTTTATCCTTTACAGGATATGAATTTCTTCCAGAAAATTATTTACGAAGCATCACTTCGATAAAGTCTTTCCAGTTCCCCAGTTCACGTTCAATCATAACAACCTCTCTTATTATTATGGGCATTCTACGAAATCATCATCATTAAAAGAAGGCAATTTAACCGATGGTTGCGATTGATTCCTCCAGTGTTTGGGGTTTATGTGATCACTATGCGCTATACCCATAAATTTTATGTGACTTACTGCAATATTTTGAAATATTCATACATCATCTACTACTTTTGCAATTCTGATGGAAAAACAGGCTGATGCAAACAGGCAGATTCTGATTTCTAGTTATACGGTATTTTTTGGAGCTTTCAGGAATCATTATTCACTGTTGTTCAACAATGTTATATTTTTCTATAACGATTGAATGACAATATGTATTATTCATTGCCACAGAATAAAAGAATAAATATTCAAGTTACGTCAATAAGGATTCAAATGATCACCCTTTACGGTATTAAGAATTGCGACACGATTAAAAAAGCCAGACGCTGGTTGGAGGCTCAAGGTATTGACTACCGCTTTCATGATTATCGCGTCGACGGTCTGGACAACACGCTATTACAGTCCTTTATCAGCGAATTAGGTTGGGAGGCGTTGCTCAATACGCGTGGAACCACCTGGCGTAAACTCGATGAATCCGCGCGCAGTCAAATCACCGATGCGGCTTCCGCCGCCGCGTTGATGATTGAAATGCCAGCAATTATCAAACGCCCATTGCTCTGCGCGCCGGGTAAGCCTATGCTGCTTGGTTTCAGTGAATCCAGTTATACTCTGTTTTTTAATGAGGTGTAGTCTATGTCGTGCCCGGTCATTGAGCTGACACAGCAGCTTATTCGCCGTCCTTCCCTGAGCCCGGATGATGCCGGGTGCCAGGCGTTAATGATTGAACGCCTGCGCGCGGTAGGTTTTACCGTTGAGCGAATGGACTTTGGTGACACACAGAATTTTTGGGCATGGCGCGGTAAAGGTGAGACCCTGGCATTTGCCGGTCACACCGACGTAGTGCCTGCCGGCGATGTCGATCGCTGGATCAATCCACCGTTCGAACCGACCATTCGCGATGGCATGTTGTTCGGGCGTGGCGCTGCCGATATGAAGGGTTCACTGGCGGCGATGGTCGTGGCCGCAGAACGTTTTGTCGCCCAGCATCCAAACCATCAGGGTCGTCTGGCCTTTTTGATAACGTCTGACGAAGAAGCCAGCGCCAAAAACGGCACCGTGAAGGTGGTTGAAGCGCTGATGGCGCGTAATGAACGACTGGATTATTGCCTGGTGGGTGAGCCATCCAGCACGGAAATCGTTGGCGACGTGGTGAAAAATGGACGTCGTGGTTCACTGACCTGCAACCTGACCATTCACGGCGTGCAGGGCCACGTAGCCTATCCGCATCTGGCCGATAACCCGGTACACCGCGCAGCCCCCATGCTCAACGAACTGGTGGCGATCGAGTGGGATCAGGGTAACGAATTCTTCCCGGCGACCAGCATGCAGATTGCCAATATCCAGGCTGGAACCGGAAGCAACAACGTTATCCCTGGAGAACTGTTTATCCAGTTCAACTTCCGTTTCAGCACTGAGCTGACCGATGAGATGATTAAAGCACGGGTTCACGCGCTGCTGGAGAAACATCAGCTGCGTTATACCGTCGACTGGTGGCTTTCCGGTCAGCCGTTCCTGACCGAACGCGGTAAACTGGTGGATGCAGTGGTGAACGCCATTGAGCACTATAATGAGATTAAACCGCAGTTACTGACTACAGGCGGGACGTCCGACGGGCGTTTTATTGCCCGCATGGGGGCGCAGGTAGTAGAACTTGGGCCGGTCAACGCCACTATTCATAAAATTAATGAATGTGTTAATGCCGCCGACCTGCAGCTGCTTGCCCGTATGTATCAACGTATCATGGAGCAACTCGTCGCCTGATGAGTGTTCCTGTAAGAGGAAATGAGCATGGACTGGCTGGCAAAATATTGGTGGATTCTGGTGTTGGTGTTTCTGGTAGGCGTGCTGCTGAACGTGATTAAAGATCTCAAGCGCGTCGATCACAAGAAATTTCTTGCCAACAAGCCGGAGCTTCCCCCGCATCGTGACTTTAACGATAAATGGGATGACGACGACGATTGGCCGAATAAGGACCAACCGAAGAAATAATTAGTAGGCAGATAATTCCCGTAGGCCCGGTAAGCGTTAGCGCCACCGGGCATTACGTGCCGGATGGCAACGCTTCGCGTTTTATCCGGCCTACGGTGATCAATCAGATCATGGTAATCACATCATCATCGTGAGGCTTACCGCCGCTCAGCGCTTCATCAAAGTAGTGCTTCGGTACGGTAAAACGCAGATGATCGAGCGCAAACTGCATACTGCGTTCATCAATGGCGTGCCCCAGATTTTCGACGATATCCAGCGTCACATCCCCACCGGCGCGAATTAACGCTTCCTGCGCGGCAACGGCATGAGATAACTCAATTACCCGGTCTTCACCACCGTGAATCAAATGCACCGTCGTCGCGGTGGTTGCAGCCTCTGGCAAGGTGGCATAGCGGCCATTGAAGGCGATGACCCGCGATGCCAGCCCCGGCTCAGCTTTGATGCTCTCAAGTGACATAATTGAACCCTGAGAAAAACCAATCAGCGCGGTTGCCTGCGGCGAAACGCCGCTTTGCTTCTGCCAGTAGCGCACGGTTTCGATAAACACCGGCATAATGGCGTCAACACGTTCCTGACGATTCTCTTCTGTTACGCCCTGCACCGAAAACCACTGACGTCCGGACGTCGTTCCGTAAGGCTCTGCTCCACCAATGCTAACGATTAGCGCATCCGGAAACAGCGGCGCAAACCAGGAGCCGATTTCGCCCATGGCAACCGGGTTATCGCCGACGCCATGAAACAGCAGCAGTAGCTGTTGAGCGGGTTTATCGGGACTTTGAACAACAAAATGGTCATGTTTCATGGCGATCTCCTTAACTGATGAGAATCATTCTACGCCGCTTAACCGCAATGACCATGCCAGGAAATTGAAGAAGTTAGTGAAAAAATTGCCATTGCATAATGCGATTATGTAGCCGCTGTTCACGCTCTGCATCTAACTGATTTAATGCCTGCGCCGCTTCGGCGCGCTGAATGACCAGCAACGCTTTACGACCAGAAATCTTGAGCTGTTGGCACAATTCGGCGTCGCTACGTTTTGCCTGGATGCGTCCGCGCAAGGCCGGAAGAGGTAACTCACTGTGCTCAAGCAGACGACTCAGACAGCCTAGCGACGTCAATAATGGCCGATGCGCGAAGGCAAACCCGGCCAGCTCAGCCCAGTCATCCTCATTAAGCGTAGTCTCTTTCAGCGGGACCAGCGGAATGCTCTCACCGTTCCATCGCGCAAGGATTTCCGCATCACGGCGCAAATGCTGGTGCTCCCGCTCGGCAAGGCGTTTCCCCGCTTCGCTAATGGGAAGTAACGCCATGGCGGTATAACAGCCGCTGCTGGCTTCCCGATGATTTCCCATTCGCACCAGCACAAAACCGCAACGTTGCCAGAAACGCCATAGTTCAGCCGTATACCCAAAACTGACCGACAGATAGTCACACGATGTGGAATAGCGGTGGGCCAGCATAATCAGCTGTTGCCCAATACCTTCTCTTTGGCGCGCAGGATGAACCGCAATTCGACTGACCCGTCTCCCGACGAGCGTCGCCGCCAACGGGTCACCACCGTGCGCCGCCAGCGACTGCGCAACCAGATTCCCTCTCGGTCGACGATATCCGGCCCAGACGGCCTGGCTTAATTCCGCGGATAGTCCTCCTTCATCGACCAACCAGACGGCTCCCGCTACGGAGTCAGCGGTTGATGCCTGAAGAAAATGCTGACCAGGCGCGTCCATCATCCGCCGCAGGTCCAATGGCGAGGTGCGATAATGCGCTCCGGAAAGTAGCTGGTATACCGCTAACGGCAGCGCCGGATTAGCATGCCAGGACTGTTGCTCAAATGCCGAGAAGTGAAGCTCCCCCAATGGGGCATGCGTGAACGTTTCATCATCAAACACCAGCGCATCGCTGACGATTTGCTCCAGCGGACATCCCTGCGCCCAGCGTACCGGTTGCTGCAACTCATAGCGTTGAAGATTGGGGAAGCGGGCACAGAATTTCAGCAAGAAGCCTCTCCCCGTTCCCTCGTAGCCTTGTACTGTAGTGGTTAACAGCGTACGAGGAAAACGCGCCACCAGTTGGTGCAGCAGCGGCGCGGGGATCGCGGCGGCTTCATCCACAATTAGCCAGTCTGCGATTGCAGAACTGCTTAACAGCGCATCCGGGGCCATAAAACGGTAACGCTCTCCGGCAAATTGCGCCAGCACATCGGTTGCCGCTTTGGCAGGCGCTGTCACAATCGCAGTGCCGTTAATCCGCGCTATGAGTTGCCCTGCCAGAGCGGACTTGCCCCGACCCCGTGCGGCCGTCACCGCAACCACACCGGGAGGCATAGCCAGCAAATGATTTAATATCATCGCCTGTTCTGGCTGGGGTTCGCCGGTTGCCGCATGCCAGACTGCGCGAGCAGGAAAATGCGGACAGGCAACCGGCTGATGCTGTTGCCAGTGCAGAGCCTGTCTATCGCGGGAAATCACCCGTTTGACGTGCTCAATAAAGTGCGGTGTAGGGATCGGTTCAGCACAATCGCTCCAGCGTAGTGAATCCGCGTCCGGATGTGTGTGCCAGAAATGCCAGGGTGGGGTCAGCAATACCAGCCAACTGCCAGCAAGCAGTGTGCCGCTTAAGGCGGCAAACGCCGCAGCGTCAAAACCTTGCCTGGCGTCAAAAATCGCATGACGAAACTCGCGCCCTAATAATGTTTTTAGCGCCTGCGGCGTACAGCACGGCTCGGTAGGGGCTTGCTCCCCTACCCACAGCCAGTCGCCGGGTAACGTGCTACGTAGCGCTAATGCCTGTTCCTGACACCAGTTATCCTCGCCGCTGATAATCAGCAGACGACGGATCCCTTCGTGGGTCATTTGTTCGGTTAACGCGCTCAGCGCCGTGTTATCGGACATCCCTGCCACAGAGTCTTAAATACCTTTACCAAAAGTATTACATTGCCCCGGATCGCCGCTGTCAAAACCGCGTTTGAACCAGGTAAAACGCTGTTCAGAGGTTCCGTGAGTAAAGCTGTCCGGTACTACGCGTCCTTGTCCCTGCTGTTGCAGACGATCGTCACCAATGGCCTGTGCGGCGTTCAGTGCCTCTTCCAGGTCACCAGACTCCAGTACGCCCTGCTGCTGCATGCTGTGGCCCCAGACACCGGCAAAGCAGTCTGCCTGCAGTTCCATTCGAACGGAAAGACGGTTCACTTCTGCCTGTGAGGCATTCTGCTGCATCTGACGAACTTTAGGTTCAATGCCCAGCAGTTTCTGCACGTGATGACCCACTTCATGGGCGATAACATAGCCCTGAGCAAAATCACCATCAGCACCCAGCTTGTTTTTCATGTCGTCATAGAATGAAAGGTCGATGTAAACCGTACCATCTGCCGGGCAATAAAACGGCCCCATCACGGACTGACCCGCACCGCAGCCGGTACGCGTCGCGCCCCGGTACATCACCAGCTTCGGCTGTTGGTAGGTGCGGCCCATTTTTTCAAACTGCTGTCCCCAGGTATCTTCTGTTGTAGCCAGAATCACCGAGGTAAATTTTGCCGCTTCATCATCGTTTGGGCTGATGGAGCGTGATGATTGCTGTTGGGAGACCGGCTGGCCAGTCATTAGCCCGGTGAGATCCACGCCATAGTAACCCGCCACCAGCACCACAATCAGCAGGATGATGCCGCCTTTACCACTGGGCAGACGAAAACCAGGCCCACCCATAGAGGGGCCGCCAGAGCTGTTTCGTCTGTCTTCCACGTTGTCACTTTCACGACGCCCTTGCCAGCGCATAATCACCTCAACTTTTTATTCATTATGATGATGATCGTAGGCGGTTCGGAACAGGATTACCATAAGAAATAGTAATCAAATCAGGTGGGGTTAATGAGCCGGAGAGCGATCGCCGGCTCAGGGGAAGATTAGTCTAACTTCACACCCAGGCGATGCGCGACGGCTTCATAGGCTTCGATCAGGCCGCCCAGACTCTGGCGGAAGCGATCTTTGTCCATTTTATCCAGCGTTTCTTTGTCCCACAGGCGGCTACCGTCCGGTGAGAATTCATCACCCAGAACCACTTCACCTTTATACAAACCAAACTCAAGTTTGAAGTCGACCAGAATCAGACCAGCATCATCAAACATCTTTTTCAGCACGTCGTTAGCTTTGTAGGTCAGCTCTTTCATACGTGCCAGATTCTCTTTGCTCACCCAACCAAAAGTTTCGCAATAGGAATCGTTAATCATTGGATCGTGCATAGCATCGTTTTTCAGGAACAGATCAAACAGCGGCGGATTCAGTTCAATACCTTCCTCAACGCCTAAACGCTTAACCAGAGAGCCTGCCGCGCGGTTACGTACCACACATTCAACCGGTACCATCTCCAGTTTTTTCACCAGACATTCGGTATCAGAAAGCAGTCGCTCCATCTGGGTAGGAATACCCGCTTCTTGCAGTTTAGTCATAATGAAATGGTTGAATTTGTTGTTCACCATGCCTTTACGGTCAAACTGTTCAATGCGCGCGCCATCCCCTGCTGACGTATCATTGCGGAATTCGAGCACCAACAGGTCCGGGTTTTCCGTGCTGTATACGGTCTTCGCTTTACCACGATACAACTCAGCTTGCTTTTGCATCTTTATTACTCCTGGGTGTGAATTAACGATAAATATTGCGTTTTTCTGCCGACGCACACGTTTGCGTATCATATCAGAAAAAAAGGGCTGGAGTTATCCAGCCCTTTATTTTTACTTACTGAACGCTGCCTGGAAGACGGCGACCAGCGCGTCGTTCTGGCTTTGCGTCAGGGTATGCCCCTTCGGATCGATAAACTGCAAGCTGCTGCGGTTGTCTAAATCACCGACCTGCAGTTTATAGTCGCCGGATACCAGACCCGGATCGCTTGCGCCCAACTCCTGCCAGTTGCTATCGGACAGTGGTTTGTAGGTCACCGCGATGCTGCCCTGAGAACGGGTGCTGTCGGTTACCTTCATCCCCACTTTCTCAAGCGCTGCCGGCAGACGCTGCCACACCACGTTGAACGGTCCACGTACCACCAGCATTGGTAAACCGGTGTCATCGGCGGCGCTCTGAACATCCATGGTGGCTGCAGAGCGGTTCTGCGCGGCATTCGCGGCGTCGGTGGCGTTCTTATCCAGACCAGCAGAGATAACGTTCATCATCTCAGCGCTGTAACGCTGCATTGATGCCGCATCGGCTACGGGTTTACCCGCCTGCTCGAGGTTAACCAGTTTCACCGTTACCGCTTGCTGATAGCCCTGCGGTTTAACCGAGATTTGATAACGTCCACGGTACTGCTCGTCTTCATCCAGACGGTTCCAGTCAACCCAGTCGGTGGTCAACGTCTGGCTGGCATCATCACGTTTGGTGATCGTGTAGTTTTTAGACTGAATGACGCTAACGACCTGCGGCCACAGTGTGTTGCCACGACCGTTTTCCACCAGTAATGTCGACGTATCACCCGCGATCTGTGTGCGAGCACCGGTGACTAATGCTAACGGCTGAGCCGGTGGACGAATATCCAGCGCTTTACCCACGGCACCACTGCCGTTGGTTACCGGGATATTATAGTCGCCCGACATAACCGGCAAAATCATCCCAGCTGGAGCATGAAGCTCAGCAAGCGGTGCGGCCTCCAGATAGGATTCATCACCGCTCACCTGGCGCTTATAGCGCGAGTCAGAGCTACAGGCCGCGAGCAACATAACAAGCGAAACACCCGCAACCTTGGCCAGGCGCGACTTTTGTACTGAGTAAGCCATCAAATCTCCCTAAACTTTACAGCAAACCGGCATGCTTAAGCGCCGCTTTGACGATTTCACGAGCATTGTCCGTGATTGGCGTCATCGGCAGACGTAGCGTATCGGTCGCCACAAGTCCCAACTCCTTACACGCCCATTTCACGGGGATAGGATTGGGTTCGACAAATAGTTTGTTGTGTAACGGCATCAGACGCTGGTTAATCACCCGCGCCTCGGCAAATTGCCCGGCTGCCGCCAGTTTGCACATTTCAGCCATATCACGTGCCGCAACGTTAGACGTTACGGAAATCACGCCATGACCACCGAGCTGCATAAAATCCAGTCCGGTCGCGTCATCACCGCTGAGCAGAATAAAGTCGTCCGAAACCAGCTCTTTGATCTGGTGAACGCGACTTAAGTTCCCCGTGGCCTCTTTAATAGCGATAATATTTTTAACTTTCGCCAGACGACCAACGGTTTCCGGCAGCATATCGCAGCCAGTACGGGACGGCACATTATACAGAATTTGCGGCAGGTCAGTATGCTCAGCGATGGCTTTGAAATGCTGGAACAAACCTTCCTGGGTTGGGCGGTTGTAGTAAGGCGTCACCGTCAGGCAGCCGACAACACCGCTGTCGTTGAAACGCTGCGTCAGACTAATGGCTTCCGCGGTCGCATTGGCGCCGGTTCCGGCAATCACCGGAATACGCCCGTCAGCCAGTTCCAGCGTCATCATCACCACATCGCCATGTTCATCATGACTCAGGGTGGCGGACTCACCGGTGGTGCCAACAGAAACGATCGCCGAGGTGCCGCTGGCGACATGATAATCAATCAGTTTTTTCAGGCTCGACCGGCAGACTTTACCTTTCTCATCCATCGGCGTAACAAGCGCGACAATACTTCCCGTGAACATGGGCCATCCTCTGTGCAAACAAGTGTCTCAATGGTACGTTTGGTACGACAATAAAAGCAAGCGACCAGAGCCGTTCTGATTGTTGTATGCATGTTTTTTTTATGCTTTCCTTATGATTACCTCACCGCTCAAAGGAAGAACAGGTTTGACATCGTCATCGCAACACTATCTGGTCATTACTGCGCTGGGTGCCGATCGCCCAGGAATTGTGAACACCATCACGCGTCATGTCAGCAGTTGCGGCTGTAATATCGAAGACAGCCGACTGGCCATGCTGGGTGATGAGTTCACGTTTATCATGTTGCTGTCGGGAACCTGGAATGCCATCACCCTGATTGAATCAACCCTGCCCTTAAAAGGCGCAGAGCTGGATTTACTCATTGTGATGAAGCGCACGACCGCGCGCCCCCGTCCGGCAATGCCTGCTACGGTATGGGTACAGGTCGATGTCCCTGATTCTCCCCATTTGATTGAACGCTTCACCGCTCTGTTTGACAGCCACCAAATGAATATTGCGGAACTGGTTTCACGCACGCAACCGGCTGAGAATGGAAAGGCGGCGCAGTTGTTTATTCAAATTACCGCACATAGTCCTGCGTCACATGATTCGGCAAATATTGAAGATGCGTTTAAAGCACTCTGTACAGAACTCAATGCGCAAGGCAGTATTAACGTCGTCAATTACTCACAGCATGATGAACAGGATGGAGTTAAGTAATGAACCCACTGAAAGCCGGTGATATCGCACCGAAATTTAGCTTGCCGGATCAAGACGGAGAACAAGTAAATTTAACCGACTTCCAGGGACAGCGTGTTCTGGTTTATTTTTACCCGAAAGCCATGACACCCGGCTGTACCGTACAGGCCTGCGGCCTGCGCGATAACATGGATGAGTTAAAAAAAGCGGGTGTTGAAGTGCTGGGGATCAGCACTGACAAACCAGAGAAGCTTTCCCGATTCGCGGAGAAAGAAGTCCTGAATTTCACGCTCCTGTCCGATGAAGATCATCAGGTTTGCGAGCAGTTCGGCGTCTGGGGTGAGAAGTCATTTATGGGCAAAACCTACGATGGCATCCACCGCATCAGCTTCCTGATTGATGCCGAAGGGAAAATTGAGCATGTGTTTGATGACTTCAAAACCAGCAACCACCACGACGTGGTAATGAATTGGCTGAAAGAGAACGCCTGACCGTGAAATGCCGGATGGCGGCGTGAACGCCTTATCCGGCCTACAAATGTACGCACGTAGGCCGGATAAGACGCGTTAGCGTCGACATCCGGCAGATGACCGCCCGGTTACTCAAACGTCCCTTTCACACACGCTTTCTGCTCCCTGACTACGGCTTTTCCCTTCGCCCACAGGTGATGAACTTCCAGCGCGTCGTTGAGCACCAGAATGTCCGCATCGCATCCCACCGCCAGACGCCCTTTATGCTCCAGTGCCAAAAATTCTGCGACCGTACGCGTCAGCGGACACAGCGCCTGTTCCAGCGGTATGGCATGAACCTTCACCAACTGGCGCACCGTCTCAGCCAGTGATTCAAACCCCGCGACACCGATGCCGGTGAGATTGCCAAGCTCATCAAATTCCGGCTGGCTGCCGTTGCCATCCGAACTAAGGGTAATGCGCGACAGCGGCACGTTCTGGCGCAGCGCCGTGGCGATAGCCGTGGCCGGGTCGACGGGCTCATCAATGCTGCTGGTAATGTCGATATAACCGCCTTTACGGGCATACTCCAGCGCCGCCTGGAACAACGGTTCCGCACGGTTAACGTGTGTCGGCAACAGTTTAGTAATCGGCACATCGCAACAGTCAAGGATCTGGTACAACGGTTCCAGCATGCGCGGGCTGTCGCCCATATGGAAAACGCTGATCCCCGGTTTGCGCCCTAACAATCCGCCGACACGCGACTGCGCCGCCATATTTGCCAGCGCCGAGGTATCCGGGGCTGAAGAACGATGGTCCGAAACCGCACATTTCACACCAATAACTTTATCAATCAGCGCCACATCGCGATCGATACTGCCGGTAATAGTCGGGGAAGGCAGAGAATACGCCCCGGTCAGCATCCAGGCGCTGATACCTTCAAACTCCAGCGCGCGGGTTTTTGCCAGCAGCGATTCAGGGTGACGGGTAATGCCATCGGTACCCAGCAAACCCACCACCGACGTGACACCAGCTTCAACCAGCCGTGACAAGCGCACTTCCGGCGTGCGGGTATGCGGCCCCGCTTCCCCACCGCCGCCAATAAGATGGACGTGTTGATCGATAAATCCTGGGCATACAATCGCGCCGTCAAGATTGATACACTCGCAACCGGGAAAGTCTTCAGGAGAAATTGACGGGGCGATGGCAACAATTTTGCTGCCGGAGACCAGTATATCCTGTCGCCCTAAATCTTCCGGCGCATACACGTGTCCCTGCTGGAACAACGTCAAATCAAGAATTGAACAGTTCATAACCTTCCTTGTCAGGCAATAACCTGCATAACCCAAATAGAGAGCAGCGCATTAATGACGCATACCGCAATAATTAGCGGATAATAACGAGGATGAACCCCCGCGGTCCCCAGACAACGGCCCACATTTTGCACCGGATTTCCCATCAGGTAGATAGCCGGTAACAACACCGTGGCATCATGTCCCGAAAGCGTTCCGGCGACAACCAGGCTGGCGCACACGCCGACGCCGCCTCCCATACTCATCACTGCTGCCAGCAGCACAGTGGCAGATTCCCCCGGTAGCCCCCACAGCGCCATTACCGGCTCGCATACCCGCCCGACAACCTCGAGCAGCCCTGTCACCTTCAGCGCCTGAATAATCACAAACGCCATCACCACGTTAGGCAAAAGACTGGTTGTTGCAATGGTAAACCCGCGCCGTGCGCCATCGATAAACATATCCATGACGTTTTTACGTACCTGTGTTGTCATCTCACGCCTCCTGCTGCATACGGCGATTTTCCAGCTGCGCGATCCACACACGCAACAGGTTCGCGCCCACAAATTTGAAGACAAGGATCACCGCCAGCGGCGTAATCACCGGAACGGTCACCATCGTAAACAGCGCTGCGCCAGAAGAAAAATAGTTGGTAATGCACGCGCTACCGCTGGTTTGCCAGCAGGCAAAAATAGCGCGTTCCTGCTCTGTGATAATGCCCTCTTCCGCCATTTCTTTGGTCATCCCGGCCGCGGCATCGGTATTTTGCAAATTCGCAATCAACGCCAGCGAACAAATACCCGGAATGCCCAGTAACGGACGCAGGACCGGCGTCATCAGCTGTTGTGCCGCGCGCAACCCACCCAACCCTTCGGTGACGGAAATAATCCCGAGCGAAAGAATGACGGAAGGCGCCAGTTCAAGCGCGAATAAGAAGCCGTCTTTTGCCCCCATCCCCCCAGTGCCACGAAAAGAGACCGCCGTGTCGCCCGCAGCATTAATCTGCCCAAACGCACCGTTGAGGACGGTGAAGTCAAAGACCCGCCACCATTCGGTACTTTTCGCAAACATGCCGGAAAAAAGAATAATCGTAATAAAAAAAGCGAGATAACCGCCCCATCCCACCTTTTGCTGCGTGTGTGTGCTGTGACCCATTTTGTTCTCCTGTTGGCCTTAATCCTTGTGTGACTAAAAGACATCACGATGGTCAAGTTAAAGACAAACGCGGAGAAAAACGACAGCAGAAGAGATTATTCAGAAAGAGTGGATAGAGGTCAGACAAGTTCAGATCCGGCGACATGATATCGCCGGATCTTGCAGATTAGGGTTCGTCAACAACCTGACCATCCGGCCAGGCATGCATTACCGCTTTGATTAACGTCGCCAGAGGAATCGCAAAGAATACGCCCCAGAATCCCCACAAACCGCCGAAAATCACCACGGAGAGAATAATCACCAGTGGATGCAGATTGACCGCCTCGGAGAACAGCACGGGAACCAGCAAATTGCCGTCCAGTGCCTGGATTATCAGGTACACAGCAAAACAACTCCAGAACTCGGTGCCAAGCCCGAACTGGAACAGCGCCACGCCAACCACCGGAATCGTCACCACAAAAGCGCCGATATACGGGATCAGCACCGAGAACCCGACCAACACCGCCAGCAGCAGCGAATAGTTGAGACCAAACAGCAGGAAGCCGAGCCAGGTTGCTACGCCGACCACCACCATTTCCAGCACCTTCCCGCGGATATAGTTGGTGATTTGCTGATTCATCTCTTTCCATACCTGCCCCGCCAGCCCGCGGTTACGCGGCAGCACCCGGCGCACGGCGTTCAGCATCTGTCCTTTATCTTTGATCAGAAAGAACACCATCAATGGGACGAGAACCAGGTAAACCGCCAGCGTCAGCAAACCGACCAGTGAGGCCAGCGAATATTTCACCACCGAATCGCCCATGGTGAGCATTCGCGAGCGCATATTTTCCGCCATCGCATCAATGATGCCCGCATCCATCAGCGCCGGGTAACGTCGTGGCAAGGTGGCGGCAAAATCAGACAATTTATTGAGCATGCCTGGCATGTCGCGGATCAGGTAAATTCCCTGCTGCCACGCAACGGGCATCACCACAAAAGCCATCAGCAGTAAAATACCGACAAACACCACCAGCACAATCGATGTCGCCCAACGCCGTGAACACCCAATATGTTCCAGCCGCACTGTCGGCCATTCAAGCAGGTACGCCAGCACAATGGCGACCAGCAGCGGCGCCAAAAGACCGCTAAAGAAAAACAGGATGCCAAAACCGGCAACAAGAATAATCAGCAGGGCGATGGCTTCGGGGTCGCTAAAGCGGCGACGATACCATTGCATCAACATTTCGAGCATAAAACCCTTCCATGAACCCAATAGCGGGATTGCGATCCCGAATTGTATCGAAATGTCACAAAAAAGACTTCGCTTTTTATGGCTGATTACGCAAAGTGAAAAGACATTTTTCCTGGGTGTTCATCGTCAGGTTTCGCAGTTACACTCCGTAAGCTTGCGGAGTGTGAACGATACTTCACAGCATCGGTCAAATGGCTATCTCAAAAAAGAATACAGGACAGAGGTTATGTTCAGGCAGTTGAAAAAAAACCTGGTTGCTACCCTCATTGCCGCACTGACTATCGGTCAGGTTGCGCCCGCATTTGCTGATACTGCGGACACCCTGCCTGATATGGGAACGTCGGCAGGCAGTACGCTTTCCATAGGACAGGAAATGCAGATGGGCGATTATTACGTACGCCAACTGCGCGGCAGTGCGCCATTAATTAACGATCCATTGCTCACCCAATACATTAATGCGCTGGGGATGCGTCTGGTCTCGCACGCCGACTCGGTAAAAACGCCCTTCACCTTCTTTTTGATTAACAACGATGAAATCAACGCCTTTGCTTTCTTTGGCGGCAACGTTGTCCTGCACTCCGCACTATTCCGCTATTCCGACAACGAAAGCCAGCTGGCATCGGTTATGGCGCACGAAATTTCCCACGTCACGCAACGCCACCTGGCGCGTGCCATGGAAGACCAGAAACGTAGCGCACCGCTAACGTGGGTTGGCGCATTAGGTTCAATTTTATTAGCAATGGCCAGCCCGCAGGCGGGTATGGCGGCGCTGACCGGTACGCTGGCGGGTACACGTCAGGGAATGATCAGCTTTACGCAGCAAAACGAACAGGAAGCAGATCGCATTGGTATTCAGGTACTGCAACGCTCGGGATTCGATCCCCAGGCCATGCCAACGTTCCTGGAAAAACTGCTCGACCAGGCTCGTTACTCTTCGCGTCCGCCGGAAATTTTGCTGACTCACCCCCTGCCGGAAAGCCGTCTGTCTGATGCCCGTAACCGCGCCAACCAGATGCGCCCGGTGGTCGTCCAGTCGTCAGAAGATTTTTATCTGGCTAAGGCACGAACCTTAGGCATGTACAACTCTGGTCGTAACCAGTTGACCGATGACCTGCTGAGTAGCTGGTCGAAAGGCAACGTACGTGAGCAACGTGCGGCCCAGTATGGCCGGGCATTGCAGGCGATGGAAGCCAGTAAATACGACGAGGCGCGTAAAGCGCTGCAACCGCTGCTGGCGGCAGATCCTAACAATGCCTGGTATCTCGACCTGGCAACGGATATCGATCTCGGCCAGAAGAAAACCAGTGATGCCATTAACCGCCTGAAAAACGCCCGCGACCTGCGCACTAACCCGGTTCTGCAGCTCAACCTGGCGAATGCCTATTTACAGGGTGGACAAGCCAAAGAGGCGGCGACCATCCTGAATCGCTATACGTTTAACCATAAAGATGACCCTAACGGCTGGGATCTGTTAGCGCAAACGGAAGCCAACCTGAGCAACCGCGATCAGGAGCTGGCGGCGCGCGCGGAGGGGTATGCCCTCGCGGGACGTCTGGATCAGGCTATTTCGATGCTCAGCAGCGCAAGCTCTCAGGTGAAACTGGGTAGCCAGCAGCAGGCCAGATACGATGCCCGTATTGACCAGCTACGCCAGCTGCAAGAACGCTTTAAACCGTACACGAAAATGTAATTATCGAACCCTTGCCGGATGGCGACGCTGTAGCGTCTTATCGGCCTACGTCAGACGCAAAATGTAGGCCGGATAAGGTCTTTTGGCCGCCATCCGGCAGTATTGTTATGCAAGGAGAAGTCATGTCAGACGCGATTAAAATCTACCATAACCCACGCTGCTCCAAGAGCCGTGAAACGCTGGAATTACTGAAGTCCAACGGCGTGGACCCGGAAGTGGTGTTGTATCTGGAAACGCCGGCTGACGCAGCGACCCTGCGCGAACTGCTGCAAATGCTCGGTATGTCCAGCGCGCGTGAACTGATGCGCCAGAAAGAGGATCTCTATAAATCGCTTAACCTGGCGGACAAAAATCTGAGTGAAGATGCGCTGATTCAGGCAATGGTGGAAAACCCGAAACTGATGGAGCGCCCGATTGTGGTTGCCAAAGGTCAGGCTCGAATTGGACGCCCGCCTGAGCAGGTACTGGAAATCGTCGGTTAACCTGCAACCTGCCGCAGTCTTCTCGGCTGCGGCGCTTACAGCTTCAGAATTTCTTTTACGAACGGAATGGTCAGCTTACGCTGGGCGGTGATCGACGCATGATCTAACTGATCCAACGTCATAAACAGCGTTCGCATTTCACGATCCAGACGCTTCAGCAGAAAACGTCCCACATCTTCCGGCAGTTCAAATCCACGAAGTCTGGCGCGTAATTGCAACGCCTGCAGCTTATCTTCATCGGAAAGCGGTTGTAGCTTGTAGATTTGCCCCCAGTCCAGGCGTGAGGCGAGATCCGGCAACCCCAGATTCAGCTGTCTTGGCGGACGATCGCCGGTGATCAGCAAGCGCGTTTTCCCCGACTCCAGGATACGGTTGTAGAGATCAAAGATCGCCATTTCCCACAGCGAATCACCGGCCACACATTCGATGTTATCAATGCAAACCAGCGATAAATGCTCCATCCCGTCGAGCACCTCGGGGACGAACCAGGTGCGTTTATCGAGCGGCACGTAGCCTACCGCATCGCCGCGCGCGGAGAGTTCCGCACAGGCTGCATGCAGCAAATGACTACGGCCAGCGCCTTCACGCGACCAGAGATAAATATACCCGCTATGTTCCTGACGCAGCACGTTTTGCAGTGCAGCCAGTAAAGAGGAGTTATCCCCCGGCCAGAAACTTGCGAAAGTTTCGTCGTCAGGAAGATAAAGTGGCAAAGAGAGCTGTGCCGGTGTGTTCAGAGATACCTCAACCCAGGATTTCATAAAATCGCGTTGAGTTTAACACAGAAATACGTCGCGATAGAACCGGGCAGCGCTGCCGCCCGGTCAGAGATTTACTGTTGCGGACTGTCTGCATCTTTCGCGTCAAGCACAACTTCTTCCGGACGCAGCAGGCTGATAACTTTGAAAATCAGGCTCAGACAGACACCAACGATGGTCGCCAGCGCCATGCCTTTCAGCTCTGCGGCACCGATGTGAACTTTCGCGCCACTTACGCCGATGATCAAAATAACCGAGGTCAGGATCAGGTTCTGCGCCTTGTTATAGTCAACCTTCGACTCGATCAGTACGCGAATACCAGAAGCACCAATCACACCGTACAGCAGCAGTGATACGCCGCCCATCACCGGCAGTGGGATAATTTGGATCGCCGCCGCCAGTTTACCCACGCAGGAGAGCAGAATGGCGAAAATTGCCGCACCGCCGATAACCCAGGTACTGTAAACGCGGGTAATCGCCATTACGCCGATGTTTTCGCCGTACGTGGTGTTCGGCGTAGAGCCGAAGAAACCAGAGATTACCGTAGACAGACCGTTGGCAAACATAGAACGATGCAGGCCAGGATCGCGAATCAAATCTTTTTTCACGATATTCGCCGTCACCACCAGATGCCCGACGTGTTCAGCGATGACCACCAGCGCCGCTGGCAGGATGGTCAGAATGGCAACCCACTCAAAACGCGGCGTGTAGAACGTCGGCAGCGCGAACCAGTGGGCCTGCGCAATCGGCGTAGTGTCCACAACGCCCATCACGAAGGAGAGCGCATAACCGGCCAGCACCCCGATCAGAATCGGGATAATCGCCATAAAACCGCGGAACAATACTGAACCAAAGACCGTTACCGCCAGCGTCACCATAGAAATGATGATGGTTTTTGAATCCGGTAATTGCCCTTCAGCAGGCAGTAACCCCGCCATACCCGCAGCAACGCCAGCCAGCTCCAGACCGATGACGGCAACGATTGCGCCCATCGCCGCAGGCGGGAACATGACATCCAGCCAGCCGGTTCCTGCCTTCTTAACAATAAAAGAAACCAGGCAGAACAGGACGCCACACATAATGAAACCGCCCAGCGCCACTTCATACCCTAACGGCAGCAGCAGCAGTACCGGGGAAATAAAGGCAAAGCTGGAACCCAGATATGCGGGAATTTTACCCTTACAAATAAAGAGATACAGCAACGTACCAATGCCGTTAAACAGCAGAACGGTAGCCGGGTTGATGTGGAACAGGACTGGCACCAGTACCGTTGCGCCAAACATGGCGAACAGGTGCTGCAAACTAAGCGGGATTGTCTGTAAAAGCGGCGGTCTTTCACTCACCCCGATAGCACGGCGCGTCATAGTGTTTTCCTCTGAGTGTTGTTTGTTATTAGCCATTGGGTTGTTTTATTCAAAAAAAAGCCGACTCTTAAAGTCGGCTTCTTTTCACTTATTCGTTTACTTAGTACCAAAAATCTTATCGCCGGCATCGCCGAGCCCCGGAATAATGTATCCGTGCTCGTTCAGTCCCTGATCGATGGAGGCGGTGTACAGCTCCACATCCGGGTGCGCTTTTTCCAGTGCCGCGATACCTTCCGGTGCCGCAACCAGGACCAGCACTTTAATGCTGGTGCAGCCTGCATTTTTCAGCAGATCGATAGTGGCGATAACAGAGCCGCCGGTTGCCAGCATTGGGTCAACGATCAGCGCCATACGCTCATCGATGTTAGAAACCAGCTTCTGGAAATACGGAACCGGCTCCAGCGTCTCTTCGTTACGGTACATACCAACAACGCTGATACGCGCGCTCGGAACGTTTTCCAGAACGCCTTCCATCATGCCCAGACCCGCACGCAGGATAGGCACAACGGTGATTTTTTTGCCTTTGATTTGGTCAACTTCAACTGGACCGTTCCAGCCTTCAATGGTCACCTTTTCGGTTTCCAGACCAGCGGTTGCTTCATAAGTCAGCAGACTGCCAACTTCCGAGGCGAGTTCACGAAAGCGTTTAGTGCTGATGTCGTTTTCACGCATCAGTCCCAGCTTGTGTTTGACGAGTGGGTGTTTGACTTCCACGATCTTCATACTCTTCTCCTTTCCTCAGACGAATGGCAACCACAAAAAAAATCGCCGGATTATACCGCTTTTCCTCTCTGGCGCAACACTGCATACGCTTGATATGGATCAACCAAAGTCATTTGCGTCTGAATGATGAGTATAAAACAAGCCCCGCACTGATGGCGGGGCTTGCTGTCAATGCTATGAATTTTAAAGATATTCAGCATTGGTCTGGATGACTTTTTGATACCACGAAAAAGATTTTTTAGGTGAGCGCGTTAATGTCCCGCTACCGTCATTATTTTTATCGACATAGATAAACCCGTAGCGTTTTTTCATCTCCCCTGTCCCGGCAGAGACTAAATCAATGCAGCCCCACGGGGTATATCCCATCAGATCCACGCCATCTTCCACCACCGCTTTTTTCATCTCACGTATGTGGGCGGCAAGGTAGTCAATACGGTACTGGTCGTTAACTGTACCATCGTCCTCGCGCACATCAATGGCGCCAAATCCATTCTCCACAATAAATAGTGGCAGTTGATAATGATCCCAGAACCAGTTCAGTGAATAACGCAGGCCAACCGGATCAATCTGCCAGCCCCAGTCCGATTTCTGCACGTACGGGTTGGAAACCAGGCTTTTCGACTCGTCGTAATCCAGCTGTGGGTTGTCCGCCGTTGCCTGGGTCGCGAAAGACATATAATAGCTAAAGCCGATGTAATCAACGCAGCCCTTGGCCAGCGCCTGACGGTCTTCCTCGGTGATATCCAGTTCAAAGCCACGACGGGCAAAGTAGTTGAGAAGATGCCGCGGGTATTTGCCGCGCACATGGACGTCAGTAAACCAGTAACGCCGGTGCATGGCATTCATCGCCATCATCATATCGTCTGGCGCGCAGGTCAGCGGATAGATTGGACACATGGCAATCATGCACCCTATTTGTAATTCCGGGTTAATCTCACGCGCGACCTTTACCGCCAGCGCGCTTGCCACCAGCTCATAGTGCGCCGCCTGGTACATGACCGGCTCGCGGTCTTCGCCAGGCTGGTATTTCAGACCTGAGTTAGTAAAGGGCGCGAAATCTTCGTGATAATTTGCCTGGTTGTTAATCTCATTAAACGTCATCCAGTACTTCACTTTGTGCTGGTAACGAGTGAATACCACCCTGGCAAAACGGACAAAGAAATCGATAAGCTTGCGGTTGCGCCAGCCGCCGTACTCCGTCACCAGATGGTAAGGCATCTCAAAATGCGACAGCGTAATCACCGGCTCAATGCCATATTTCAGGCATTCGTCAAACAGGTCATCATAGAACTGTAGGCCAGCCTCATTGGGTTGTTCTTCATCGCCTAAGGGGAAAATACGTGTCCAGGCAATAGAGGTGCGAAAACATTTAAACCCCATTTCGGCAAACAGCTTTATGTCGCCTTTATAGCGATGATAAAAATCGATGGCCTCATGGTTAGGGTAATTTTTACCGGCAATCACACCGTCGGTAATTTCACGCGCCACACCATGCGCTCCCGCGGTCATGACATCGGCAACGCTGACGCCTTTTCCGCCCTCCTGCCAGCCACCTTCCAGTTGATGAGCAGCGACAGCACCACCCCACATGAAATCTGCTTTAAATCCTGACATACCCTTCCCCTATCGTGATGACTCTGCGCAAAACGCTGTTGATGAGGTCCGCAACAGAAAACAGAAACCGGTTTCAGTACGATACTGTGCATTCGGCTAACAGGATTCAAGCACAAGACTGTACCCGGTTTCATTTTCGTGGCGCAGCTCAAACAAATAGATAAATGATTGTAAAATGCTGAAAAAACCAGCAGATAAAACTTGATGCAGAGCAGGCTCGCAAACGTTTGCTTTCCCTGTTAGAATTGCGCCGAATTTAACTTTTACTGCAAGTAAACATGTGGGGAAGCAGGCAGTGACCGATAAAACCTCTCTTAGCTACAAAGATGCCGGTGTTGATATTGATGCAGGTAATGCTCTGGTTGATCGAATCAAAGGCGTAGTAAAGAAAACTCGTCGTCCGGAAGTTATGGGTGGTCTGGGTGGCTTCGGTGCGCTGTGCGCATTGCCGCAAAAATATCGTGAACCGGTACTGGTTTCCGGCACTGATGGCGTTGGTACAAAACTGCGTCTGGCGATGGATCTGAAACGCCACGACACTATCGGCATTGACCTCGTCGCAATGTGCGTCAACGACCTCGTGGTTCAGGGCGCTGAGCCGCTGTTCTTCCTCGACTACTATGCAACCGGCAAACTGGATGTGGACACCGCAGCCAGCGTCATTAACGGGATTGCCGAAGGCTGCCTGCAGTCTGGCTGTGCGCTGGTCGGTGGGGAAACAGCTGAAATGCCGGGGATGTACCACGGCGAAGATTACGACGTGGCAGGTTTCTGCGTTGGCGTCGTCGAAAAATCAGAGATTATCGACGGTTCAAAAGTGGCTGACGGTGACGTACTGATTGCGCTCGGCTCCAGCGGCCCGCACTCCAACGGCTATTCTCTGGTGCGTAAAATTGTAGAAGTCAGCGGTTGTGACCCAGAAACCACCGAGCTTGAAGGCAAGCCGCTGGCCGATCACTTACTGGCCCCTACCCGCATTTACGTGAAATCCATTCTGGAACTGATCGAGAAGGTTGATGTGCACGCCATTGCCCACCTGACCGGCGGCGGCTTCTGGGAAAATATTCC
Organism: Citrobacter sp. Cpo071; assembly: GCF_030332765.1. Lineage (NCBI taxonomy): Bacteria > Pseudomonadati > Pseudomonadota > Gammaproteobacteria > Enterobacterales > Enterobacteriaceae > Citrobacter > Citrobacter sp. Cpo071. The sequence goes on from NZ_JAOWHE010000081.1 coordinate 38,758, forward strand.
ACGCGTTCTGCCAGACAACACGCAGGCAGTGATCGACGAATCTTCATGGCAGTGGCCAGCCGTCTTCAACTGGCTGCAAACGGCGGGTAACGTCAGCCAGCATGAGATGTATCGCACCTTTAACTGCGGTGTAGGTATGGTTATCGCCCTGCCAGCTCCGGAAGTGGACAAAGCCCTTGCTTTGCTCAATGAGAAAGGTGAAAACGCATGGAAAATCGGTATCATCAAAGCTTCTGATTCCGAACAGCGTGTGGTCATTGAATGAAAAACATTGTGGTGCTCATTTCCGGCAACGGAAGCAATTTGCAGGCGATAATCGACGCCTGCGAACAGAAAAAAATCAATGGCACCATACGTGCAGTATTCAGTAACAAGGCCGATGCGTTCGGCCTTGAGCGCGCACGCGAAGCGAATATTCCGGCACACTCGCTGGAAGCCGCCCAGTTTGCCAGTCGCGAAGCATTCGACCGCCAACTGATACAAGAGATTGACGCCTATGCACCCGATGTCGTGGTGCTGGCCGGTTATATGCGTATCCTCAGCCCGGCGTTTGTCGCTCACTATGCTGAACGATTGCTGAATATCCACCCGTCTTTATTGCCGAAGTATCCCGGCCTGCATACGCACCGCCAGGTACTGGAAAACGGCGATGAAGAACATGGTACCTCAGTCCATTTCGTGACGGATGAGTTGGACGGCGGACCGGTCATTCTCCAGGCCAAAGTCCCAGTATTTGAAGGCGACAGCGAAGATGACGTCACGGCACGGGTTCAGGCTCAGGAACATACCATTTACCCGCTGGTGGTAAGCTGGTTTATCGACGGTCGCCTGAAGATGCGTGATAACGCTGCATGGCTGGATGGCGTTCGTTTGCCTCCACAAGGCTACGCCGCCGACGAATAATAAAAAAACCAACCTGTAAGCCGAATGTCACCATCCGGCTTACAGGCATAACTACCTTTTCCGGTTAATACCACCGGTATTCATCTACGCTCCCCCTTTCTCTTTGCTATCAGACGGTTTATTGTCATATTTTTCTGGCACAGTTGGACATCTGAGAGCAATGCTCGCCATAATAAATCGGTAGTGTCCCGTGAATGAAACGGAGTAAAAGTGGTAATGGGTCAGGAAAAGCTATACATCGAGAAAGAACTCAGCTGGTTAGCGTTCAACGAACGTGTACTCCAGGAAGCTGCTGATAAGTCAAACCCGTTGATCGAACGGATGCGTTTCTTAGGCATCTATTCCAATAATCTCGACGAGTTTTATAAGGTTCGTTTTGCCGAACTGAAGCGCCGAATCATTATTAGCGAAGAACAGGGTTCAAACTCTCACTCCCGCCATTTGTTAGGCAAAATCCAGGCCCGCGTATTAAAAGCCGATCAGGAATTTGACGGCCTGTACAACGAGTTGCTGTTGGAAATGGCGCGCAATCAGATTTTCTTAATCAACGAACGCCAGTTGTCGGTCAATCAGCAAAGCTGGTTGCGTCATTACTTCAAGCAATATCTTCGCCAGCACATCACGCCGATCCTGATTAACCGCGAGACGGATTTAGTCCAGTTTTTGAAAGATGATTACACCTATCTGGCGGTAGAAATTATCCGTGGTGATACGATCCGCTACGCGCTGCTGGAAATCCCTTCCGACAAGGTTCCCCGTTTTGTGAATCTGCCGCCGGAAACCCCGCGCCGTCGCAAACCGATGATCCTGCTGGACAACATCTTACGTTACTGCCTTGACGACATTTTCAAAGGGTTCTTTGACTACGATGCACTGAACGCCTATTCGATGAAAATGACCCGTGACGCCGAATACGATTTGGTGCACGAGATGGAATCGAGCCTGATGGAGCTTATGTCATCCAGCCTGAAACAGCGTCTGACCGCAGAACCTGTACGTTTTGTCTATCAGCGTGACATGCCCAATGCACTGGTCGAAGTACTGCGTGAAAAACTGACGATTTCTCGCTACGACTCGATTGTTCCCGGCGGGCGTTACCATAACTTCAAAGACTTTATTAACTTCCCTAACGTTGGCAAAGCTAACCTGGTGAACAAACCGCTGCCGCGTCTGCGCCATATCTGGTTCGACAACGAGAAGTTTCGTAACGGCTTTGACGCCGTTCGCGAACGCGACGTGCTGCTGTATTACCCCTATCACACCTTTGAGCACGTTCTTGAACTGCTGCGCCAGGCCTCTTTCGACCCGAGCGTGCTGGCTATAAAGATCAACATCTACCGTGTGGCAAAAGATTCACGCATCATAGATTCAATGATCCATGCCGCGCACAACGGTAAGAAAGTCACCGTGGTGGTGGAATTGCAGGCCCGCTTCGATGAAGAAGCCAACATCCATTGGGCCAAGCGTCTTACCGAAGCAGGCGTTCACGTCATCTTCTCCGCGCCAGGCCTGAAAATTCACGCCAAACTGTTCCTTATCTCGCGTAAAGAAGGTGATGAAGTCGTGCGCTATGCGCATATCGGGACGGGGAACTTCAACGAAAAAACGGCACGCCTGTATACCGACTACTCGTTGCTAACTGCCGATTCGCGCATTACCAACGAAGTGCGTCGGGTGTTTAACTTCATCGAGAACCCGTATCGCCCGGTGACGTTCGATTATCTGCTGGTTTCCCCGCAGAACTCACGCCGTCTGCTGTACGCGATGATCGACAAAGAAATCGCCAACGCGCAGCAAGGACTGCCTTCCGGCATTACGCTAAAACTGAATAACCTGGTCGATAAAGGTCTGGTTGACCGCCTCTATGCGGCCTCAAGCTCTGGTGTGCCGGTCAATTTGTTGATTCGTGGTATGTGTTCTTTGATTCCGAATCTGGAAGGTATCAGCGACAATATTCGCGTTATCAGCATCGTTGATCGCTATCTTGAACATGACCGGGTCTATATCTTCGAGAACGGAGGTGACAAGCAGGTGTATCTCTCCTCCGCTGACTGGATGACAAGAAACATCGACTATCGTATCGAAGTTGCCACACCGCTTCTTGACCCGCGCCTTAAGCAACGCGTGCTGGATATTATCGATATCCTGTTCAGCGACACGGTGAAAGCCCGCTTTATTGATAAAGAACTGAGTAATCGCTACGTACCGCGCGGAAACCGCCGTAAGGTTCAGTCACAATTGGCGATTTACGATTACATCAAATCACTCGAGCAACCTGACTAAAGATATGCCAATACACGACAAGACTCCACGACCGCAGGAATTTGCTGCGGTCGACCTTGGTTCAAACAGTTTCCATATGGTCATTGCCCGCGTGGTTGATGGCGCAATGCAAATTATTGGGCGACTGAAACAACGCGTACATCTGGCGGATGGCCTCGGCGAAGATAACAAGCTGAGCGAAGAGGCCATGGAGCGCGGGCTAAGCTGTTTATCACTGTTCGCCGAACGTTTGCAGGGGTTTCCTCCATCAAGCGTATGTATCGTGGGAACCCATACTTTGCGTCAGGCACTGAATGCGACTGATTTTCTCAAGCGAGCGGAAAAAGTCATCCCCTACCCAATTGAGATTATTTCCGGCAACGAAGAAGCCCGATTGATCTTTATGGGCGTTGAACATACGCAGCCGGAAAAAGGTCGCAAGCTGGTTATCGATATCGGCGGCGGCTCAACAGAACTGGTGATCGGAGAAGATTTCGAGCCTAAACTGGTCGAAAGCCGCCGTATGGGTTGCGTCAGCTTTGCCCAGATGTATTTCCCGCGCGGTGTAATTAACCGCGAAAACTTCCAGCGTGCCCGCATGGCGGCTGCGCAAAAGCTCGAAACCTTAACCTGGCAGTTTCGCATTCAGGGCTGGAACGTTGCGCTGGGCGCATCGGGCACCATTAAAGCAGCCCATGAAGTGCTGCTGGAGATGGGTGAAAAAGACGGTTTTATCACCCCCGAACGTCTGGACAAGCTGACATCTGAAGTGTTGAAGCACGCGTCATTTGATGCGCTCAGCTTGCCTGGGTTGTCAGAAGAAAGAAAAGCAGTGTTTGTACCCGGACTCGCGATTCTGTGCGGCGTTTTTGACGCGTTAGCTATTCGCGAACTTCGCCTTTCTGATGGTGCGTTACGTGAAGGTGTGCTGTACGAGATGGAAGGCCGTTTTCGCCACCAGGACGTTCGCAGCCGTACCGCCAGCAGCCTGGCGAACCAGTACAACATTGACAGCGAACAGGCCCGGCGCGTACTAGAAACGACGATGCAAATGTACGACCAGTGGCATACGCAGCAGCCAAAGCTGGCCAATCCCCAACTGGAAGCGTTACTGCGTTGGGCAGCAATGCTGCATGAGGTTGGGCTGAACATTAACCACAGCGGTTTGCATCGCCACTCTGCGTATATCTTACAAAACAGCGATCTGCCTGGTTTCAATCAGGAACAACAGCTGATGATGGCAACATTAGTTCGTTATCATCGCAAAGCGATTAAGCTCGACGACTTGCCCCGCTTTACGCTGTTTAAGAAGAAACAGTTTCTGCCGTTAATTCAGCTGCTGCGCCTGGGCGTGCTGTTGAATAATCAGCGTCAGGCGACCACCACACCGCCGACTTTGACCCTGATTACCGACGACAGCCACTGGACCTTACGCTTCCCGCATGACTGGTTTAGCCAAAATGCGCTGGTGCTGCTCGATCTGGAAAAAGAGCAGCAATACTGGGAAGCCGTAACAGGCTGGCGACTCAAAATTGAAGAAGAGAGCTCACCCGATATCGCCGCATAAGATCTCAGCAGGTGTCAGTTCATCTGGCACCTGCTTTTCCAGCGTTTCATTCAACGGCAGTGGCTCACCAATCAGATACCCCTGCATGTAATCAATCCCCAGCGAAATCACCGCACTGCGTATTTCTTCGCTTTCGACGTACTCCGCAACCACCAGCATTCTTTTCATCCGCGCCAGGTGGCAAATAGAGGCCACGATTTGGTAGTCGAGGCTGTTCGAAACAATATTGCGAATAAAGCTACCGTCAATTTTCAGGATATCGGCATTCACATTTTTCAGCCGCGCATAGCTGGCATACCCAGTACCAAAATCATCAATCGCAATCTGACAGCCCAGTGATTGCAGCTGCAGCAACGTTGCCTGTGCCTGTTCCGCATTGGTCAAGGCATTGCTTTCCGTCACTTCAAAGATAAGTTGCCATGCTTCAACCTTGTACTTATTCAGTAACTGATTGATGTCATTAGGAAGTCGCGCGCGACATACTGAGGTGGGTGATAAGTTGATAGCAAACCGGTGGGCGGGCATTTTTTCCCGATTCTGCGCCATAAATTTCAACGTATTTTCAATCACCCACAGATCGATACGGGATGACAAACCAAACTCATGGGCTACCGGCAAGAAGTTATCAGGGGCAATAGTTTCACCGTCATCCCCCTCAAGCCGCAGGAGGATTTCGTGATAAACGTCGCCACGCACGCCAAAAATCGGCTGCGCCTTCAGGAAAAAGCGATTGTTCTCCAGCGCCTGCTGAATACGGTTCATCATCGCAACTTTATCTTTCAGGTCGCGTTGCAGGTGCATCACACCACGCCGCTGCAAATTCTCTGGAGAATTGGTTGCCAGCGATAATTCGGCAATGGTACTTAACTCTCCCAGCAACAAATAGATATGGTTAACAGGAGAACGGACATAGCAAAAGCTGATCCCAACCTGCGGTTGCAAAGGCATTCCGTCCCAGACAAAACGAAACTGCTTGATATGCCTGTCCAGTGCTTCAATGCGTTCCTGGTGTAGCTCAGTGTTAAAACGCAGGATTAAATCATTACCTGACAATTGATAGACATGCTCATCCTGTTCAAGCAACGGTGTTATCCACTGAGCCAGTTTTTGCTTGTACTGGATACGCAGCATAATGCCGTAATTTTTCACCAGCAGCTCCATGCCCGGAACACCCAAAAAGCAAAGCACTGACCATGGCGCGTTTTTCAAATCCCGGTTCAAAGCGCGCAAATTCGGGATATGCACCATAGGGTCAAAGAAGGCCAGGCGATGGTTGCGCCGGGTAACAAAACGTTGACGCGTTGCCAGGACCGCAATGAAATTCACGATGAAGGAAAAAACCAGATAACTTGATGAGGTAATGGCAAGCTGCGTATCGTAACCCGAATACCATGGCATATAGCGCTGATAATAATGAATTGCGGTAATAAGTACGACCGCCCATATCAACGAAATAAATCTATAACCGTAACGCATTGCCCCCCAAAGCATGACGGGAAGTAACAGTGACAAGGTATAATTCGTGCTAAATATTGAGCTTTGTTCATTGAGCGGCATACACAACATTGCCATTAGCACAGTCAATATAATCAACCAGACCGCAAACTCTGTTTTAGTCACTTTGGTATCAAACTGCTGCTTTAACTGAGAAAAATAGCCTCTCAGATGCAAGGGGTTGCGAATTGTTCGAATGATGAAATAACACAGCGGCACACCTACAAGATTCCCCGCGAGTATGGACTGATAGTTGATCAATGTGCCTGTATTGAAGGGCATAACGCCCACCATGCCGGATTTGCTTTCATAAACACCCACAAATGCAGCAAACTGGAAGAGTATCAGAAACAGCGTTGCCGGGCAGAAGACCTGCCAGAACATACGCTGAAACATCAGGTGAGAATCGCCGTGGGAAACGTTGTTTCGTCGAGGAGAAAATACTTTATATCCTCCCCAGCTAAGCACGATTGTAACTATAAAGTGCGAAATTATTGAAAGTGTTTCAAATAACCCGACCTGCGGATATTTGTACCAGATAATGGAAATGATAATACCTGGCAATGCCGCCCAGCCAAAAAAAAGCATCAGGCTAATCATCAGCGCTAACGGCAGGTAGAAAAGAATTACGGTCCCCGTACTAATATGGGCATAGGTGGTGGCAGTGCTCAATATAGGCAACAACAAAGAAGGTAAGATGAGAGGTAATGCCCACCATCTATCTCTGATACCAATATAATTTTTATTGAGTTTCATAGATGCTCAGTAGAATCCCACACATCCTGTAGGGGGTATTCAGACAGGCATCCCACCTGACCTTAAAACGATAAAGTAAAATACATCACAATGATTCATCGATTTTAGTTGTCAGCAAAGTGTGATGCTTGATACATATCAAAAAACATGCCCCTCATTCATCAATTATTACTCTTTTCATTATTTTTTATCGTTAATACATTATTCATGCAAATAATAATATTAATTTCCATAACATAAGAAGATAAAACAACTGAAGCAATTTTACATAAGGAAGAATTGACCATTCCCTCTCAGTGTGCCTTAATGTGAGTATCGCCCTCAGTTGGGTACACTACAAGGAACCTTTTGTGAGCCAGGTTACCAGCCTACGCAAACGACACCGATTTAACAGTCGCATGATCCGGATCGTACTGCTTATCAGCTTTCTCTTCTTCTTCGGACGCTTCGTCTACTCCGCCATTGGTGCGTGGCATCACCACCAGGACAAAAAAGAATCTCAGCAGACCACTCAGCCGCAACAGACAGCTCCTGCACAAACCGACGAACATTGATCGCTCGCGCCTGTGATACCCCCAGCATTAAGATTCCTTACCGGATGGCTAATCGCCTGACATTTAACCATCCGGTAAGGGATTTGAGTGACGAAACTTTACACATATCCCCCCTCTCCCGCTTAATTATCAGATAATCGGCCGTATTTTTCGCACAAATGCACAATCTTTTCATCCCACTTCACCGCACCATTCGCGCTGATTTTTACGTTCCGGTTTAGCGGACATAAAAAGACAAACAGTGCTCAAATAAATGCTAATTAATATCACCAGCAAATATCACTGACGCAAGCATTTATATTTCGCATGAAAATTAAATAGTTATTTGAATTGTTATCATTTTTAAATACTACAGGGTAATACTATGAGTGGTTTTTTATTATTCCCGAAAATAAGAAGCGGCCTTGAGTGGATCGCCGGGCACAGCGATGCTGTCATTCAATTCGGCTGGAATATCGTTGCCGCCGTGATCTTATTGTTTATCGGTAAATTTATCGCTCGTCTGCTCTCTCGTGGGCTGGAAAAGTTACTGCTTAAACGTAAAGTCGACAGAACGATCATTCAGTTCTTCACCGCGCTGGTACGTTACATTACCCTCGCCTTTTCCGTCGTCGCCGCATTAGGTCGCATCGGTATTGAAACATCCTCCATTATTGCCGTCATCGGTGCCGCCGGACTGGCCATTGGCCTCGCGTTACAAAGCTCGCTTTCCAACTTTGCCGCTGGCGTGCTGTTGGTTTCCCTGCGGCCTTTTCGCGCCGGAGAAGTAGTGCAGATTGGTGCAGTCACCGGAACAGTAGAAAAGGTGCACATCTTCTCCACCACCCTGCTAACCGCGGACAGCAAAGAAGTGGTGATTCCAAACGGTAAGATCATCGCTGACAACATCATTAACTATTCCCGTCACCCTTTTCGTCGTATCGATCTGGTGATTGGTGTGGGTTATCAGAGTCGGATTGCAGAGGTTAAGCAAGTTATTAATCACATTATCGAGCAGGACAGCCGCATCGATAAGCAACGTGGGGTAACCGTTCGTCTGGGCGAACTGGGCGCTTCAGCGTTGAATTTTTACGTGCGCGTATGGGTTCCCAATATCGAATACTGGAACACCTATTACGATCTGCTGGAAAACATTAAAGAGGCGCTGGACGCCAACCACATCGACCTACCCTATCCACAGATGGATGTGCGTATTCAGCATGTCGCACCTCAGCAACAGTCTCAGCTGCAACTGGTCGATTAGCGTACTTTCCTGCAGAACATGCGCCTGAAGTATTTGCTGAAATGCGTGCAATAAAAAACCCTCTGTAAACAGAGGGTTTTCTGCATATTACCGGTTCAAAAACCGCTAACGGAAAGGGATATTATTCCCACTCAATTATTTACGGATAACATAAGCAATTGACTGACAACAACTTTTAATAAAATAAAATTTCTCATACCGTTTTATATACCGTCACCGGAAATCAGTACCATGAAAAATGCCATGTCACCGGGTCAGTGAATCGTACTGCTTTTCACAGACTCGTCCGGCTTCGGAGGCCCGGTCAGCGTACTCTGCCAGTTGTCGGTTTCGCTCGAGAGATTTGCTGAGCACGTCGGCAAGCAAAACTCCGGTGTCTGCGGCTGACGTCCCAGCGCCGACAGTGGCGTTATACTGCCTGAGCTGCTCACGGATGGCAACGAGCTGTTGCTGCAACCGGCCAGCGCGAGCGGCAGCATCAAGAGCATCATTACGCGCCTGGTCGATCCTCTGCTGCGCTTCACGTTCATTGGTCGCTTTCTCCTGTTCGTCCTGCTGACGAGCTTTATCATCTTCGGCTTTGCGGTCCGCCTTGGCCTGCGCATACCCGGCATCGTACTGTCGGTCACCATGAACATTCCAGGCAACCACTCCACCAGTGACCAGAGCAGCAAGCATCAAGACGATAAGCAACTGTTTCCAGTACGCTTTGGCGAATGCCCAGATCATAAAAGCACCTTGCTGGCGGTGATGTACCGCGCTCGCCGGTCGTCGATGCCGTTCTGGCCACCGTTGATGATCTGAGTAACGCGCACCAGGTCTCCGGTGTACTTCATGCAGCCTTTGGTAGCGAAGAACCACGCCGCGCTACGAGCCGCGTATTCATCCTGCGCCAGCAGTTCAGGCTGCGCTACCAGATCAACCTTCAGACCGGTACCGCAATCCCGGTAGTTGTTCAGACCAGTGATCTGTATAAGCCCGCGTCCACGGTAGTTCCATCCGTCGCCAGGCCCGTTGTTGCCCATGCGTTTGCTGTACACCAGATTGGCGATCGCGCGCTGGCGTTCCAGCGGCAGAGACTTCTCGTAAGATTTCCGTCCAAGCGCATTAGCCTGGTCTGGAGTTATACGCCCGGCGCGGATGAAACCTGACAGTCCTGATACGCTGTAATTGAAGTTTTCCTGTAACCGGGTAAACCCTCCTGACTCATGCCCGACCTGTGCAATAAACATCGCCTGGTCATCTGGCTTGGTAATGCCAAATTCATTCATGGCAGCGGTGATATGTGGGTACCAGCGCGCGGCCAGTTGATCAGTGATACCGGAGGCGAGCCGGAACTGGTTAATGTCCATGTTGAGACCTCGATATTTTGAATATCTGCACGACGTTACCGCGCGTCTTCAGAACGGCGGCAAGCATGACAGCATTGATGATGACCTCTGATAAATCAGCGGCCATTGGTGTGTGATACCAGATTGCATATGCGGCGCGGACAGGGATGCTGGCTGATGCTACGATAAGGAAGTAGGCTATCCATCCACCCCACCGGCGGTGTTGCGATCCATTACGCCGGAAGGTTCCGACGCGTATTGCTATCGCAGAACAGATAACCGCATTGGCAATGAGTAAAAGCAGCTCATGAGTTGTCATCGTCTTTTCTCCCCGGGATTAAATCGCGTGGATTGTCGGAACGGTGATAGAGCCAGATACCAATACGTACTGCGACGATTGCCGACACGAACGCACCAGCAGAGAAGACGATCCCTTTCTCGAATGAATCCTGCGTGATAGTTGGGATCAGGCTGGCTACGCCGATAAGGATTGATGCAGTTGGTTTGTAGAATAGAAGCCCGCATAGAAAGCTGAGCATCGACAGGAGAACCCGGCGGCGTATTGGATACTCAACGGCTGAGGTAATAAATATTACCGCTCCTGATAAGGCACCAAGCGCCACCTCGGGTGGAACTCCTGCGATAACCGCAGCCAGAGAACCCATACTAAGCCACTGATTTAAAGACTCACTGGTTAGCTGGGCTGACATAGCAACCACCGTTTACTGTGCATAAAAATCCCCCTTAGTTGGTGAGTTCATCATACACAATAAACCATATATGGTTCAAAAAACATCAAGCTAACTCTATCGAAATTACCCCAAAGGTGATAATATTCAAAGTTAAATGATATTGCTGAATTTAATAGTCATGAAAAATATAAATTTAAATATCGAGTTAATTAGATCTTCTGCTTGTTTCTTGGTTATTGTATTACATTGCATTGTTATCGGAATGAATGATAGTAGCCATGAGTATTGGGATGAGCTTAATATTATTGAGTCATTTACCAGAATATCTGTGCCTTTATTTATAATGATAACTGGTAGTCTTCTAATACGAGAAAAAACAGACCTAATCAGTGCATTAAAAAGAGCGAAAAGGCTGCTTTTTGTTTTGGTGTCATGGTCCGCTATTTATTATTCGTATGTTACTTACACAGGTAACTCTGATTTTAGATTAAGTGTTTTTCTTGGCGTGTTGATTAGAAATCAGATATTCTACCATCTTTGGTATCTTTATGCTGCCATTGGCTTTGTTTTAATAATTCCAATCCTAAGTGCTTTTTATCACTCAGCATCACGAAAGGATGTTATAATTTTTGCTGCGGCATGGATGATATTTCTATTTTTTGGTCTAATTAATCTGCAACTTAATTTAAATATAAACATAAACTGGTCTTTACAAATCCAGATGTTTTCAAGCCTTTCTGTGTATTTGCTTCTTGGCAAGTTAATAAAAGACTCAGCAATAAAAGCAGATAAAGTAACTATAACCATTGCAGTTATGCTGATAGTTATGTGTACGATATCAACATCTTACATAACTAAATTAATAACACCATACGGCGGGCCAGTTAATCAACTATTTTATGATAATTCATCATTATTTATTGGACTTTCTGCAATGTCGTTTATGTTTTTATTTATGAGCGTTAATGTAAAATCAAATATTATAATAAAGATTATTAACTTAGTATCACCATGTACTCTTGGCATTTATTTAATACACCCTATTATAATTGATACATTAAGGATATTTATATTTGAAAAATACAATATATCTCCTGAATTTGGGGTTGTTACAACAATGCCTATAATTGTTTTTGCGATATCTTTGATATCAGTTTTAATTTTAAGAAAGATTGGGCTGTCACGTTTTATGTGACAGCCTATGATTTAAATTTAAATAGTTCCGTTCAGTGTACGGAATGAATATTGCTTGTCAATGTCGACAGGTGTAAACAATCCGTACATACGACTTGCTGCAAAGTCACTCTCTGAAGAAAAACCACCTACATAAACATGAGAGCCCTTACCTTCACATGCAATATCACCAGAAAGCGGACCAGAGAACGCAGTAATTGCTGATGTTCCGCTGTTGAACAAGCTGTTGAATGCAGAGTTAAGTTCAGGTTGTCGGTAAGCCCTTCGGACTATCCTTCCTGTATTAACGTCAACAACAGACCACCAGATTCGACCAGGTGCAGCCCCCATAGAGAAATAATAAATACCGCCAGATGAGATCACTTGATCACCTGTAAGAACACTCTCCAGAGCCTGGGTTGTTCCATCACCACTGAGAAGTATGGCTATAGTTTGTGTGCCGCCTGAACTTACTATGAATTGCATGATTGCGGAGCTACCTGCTGATGAATAGCCACTACCTAAAGTAAATAGATTCATTGTTGTTGGGCCAGAGAAATCTGGTATCAGAACCAAACCAATAGTGCATCCGTACCGTGATACTTTATCAGTAAATAAAATCTTATCTTTATTTGACTGAGTCAATTTGAGCATATTTGCCTGACCAAGAATCGTGGGAGCTGACACATAGGTAGGCGTCGTAGAAACACCGTCAAATGTTGGTATTCTGTTAGAAACATCACCACTGTATGTGTAGTAGTTTTTCAGACCGTTAATTATCAAGTCTGCCGATGAAGGCTGAATAAGATTGTTATCACCCATTAGTCGTTCACTGTTAACCTCGCTTTCATATATCCCTGAAATTCTTACGGAGCTGTCTGATCCAATAAACCTTACATTGCCTGCTTGTGAATTTAGATCATATATAGAGGTTGCTGCATAGTTCCTACATGTAAATCCTGTAACGTCAACGTTGCAACTTTCGAATACCATATTATGGTAAGCAAAATTTGCTGATGCGCTATTTCTGTTAGTGTTTAATCCACTGATAGCTACGGACGAGTTTTTGAAGTATGCTCCATCGAATCCGCAATCCTGAATCTCAACGCATGACATATTTACGTTCTGAGAATTATTTACAAGAAGACCAGGATATGAAGCAACGCTATTCCATCCAGCCCAAATCAGCTTAACACCTTCTAAACGACAATTTCCCGCACCATCAAGTTTCAGACAGCTTTGACCACATGTATCAATTTGCAGGTTTGTCCATGTGAAATCGGTAGCACCAATAACAGCACCATTTTTCTTAATGTTTCGAATAAACAACCCATTAGTTGAAACTGAGAAGTTAGTGGCAGGATAATCAAATCCAACATCATCGAACCCCATGATGTGAACCATATCAATAACAGAGTCTCTTCGAACATCTGGCTCAGTTGTGTTGAACGGATAGTTTATTGCTGCTCCAGGGTTTCCTGGTTCAATCTTCAACCCAGATGTACCTGTTGTTGATCTGTCACCATATAATCCTAGTGTTTTTATATAAATCAAACTGCATGTATTCTTAATCGTCAGTAAAGCCCCAGTTGCTCCTGTAATCTGCTCGATTCTTGACGCGTGAAGCCCAGACCCTGACAGAGAACAAGTCTTGTTATTCATTTCAAGATTTGACGCTTTCCAGACATTTGTTCCCAACGCTGCCGCTTTCCCACATTCAAGCATTCTCTGAAGAGAAGTAGTATCATCTTCCCCACCAGTTGCTCCGAACATTAGAGGGTTTACTATGTCTGCGTTAATGCGTAGCCAAACAGAACCTCCTGTTGTTTTGATGACAATGCCATCATCATCTGTGTAAGTTGAACCATCAATAACACCACGAAACTGACCGCCACCAAGACCAGTTCCATACGTATGCTGTCGTAAGGTAATTCGCTGCCCATTTGTTTCTGGTTCAATAGTTCTAAGCGTAGCTATGTCAGGACACTGACCTATAAATTTGAATCCATCATTTGAAGCTAACTGTATCATTACGTCAGTTGCAGATCCGGATTCAGGTAGAACCATTATCGGATTACCAGACTCATCCATTGCAATGATTTTATTTTTTCTTTGTTCTATTCCAGGTAAAGATGGAATGGGCTCTGGAGTTCTTAATGCATGATTAAGGTTAGAACTGGCTACGCTATCAACATAGTTTTTAGTGGCGGCATCCTGAGGGCGTGACGGGTCACGAAGGTTTCGTATGTAGTTACCAAGAGCATCATAGTAATTTGCAACAAAAGACGGCTTACGCAAAGAAAGGCGCAGCCAACTAATTGCCTGCTGTATCAGCATGGTCAACTTATCAAAAGCATCCTCATGCACTTCTGCGAAGAACTTCCCCTGATTTCGGAGATCTGTTTCCTGGGTAACCGGCAATTCTCGTGATATCGAAATCTGATAACCATTGGCAAGAGGAGACGACAAAACAACATTTCCGCCAGTGTATCCGCCAGCACCAGTTACCGTGTAATCAGTGTCCAGTGTTAATTCAGTGATGTTTTCGCTCAGGTCAACAACCTGCACCACCAGATCAGACTTATGAAAAATTCGGAAGGTATAGGGGAATGATGTCGTGACCCCGTTCCCCGTGTAGTCATTGTGGTCAACTTCGGTTGAAACCGTCATGTCATTTTCTCCAGATTGCTTTTGCGCCCGACGCGCATGCACTCTGGATCATTCTATTACCCAAAAAACCTTATATGAATCGTTTAGGTATTAATCAGTTACTTTATTACCTTACAGGTAATTTTCATTTCATGCTGGATAGTCCTGATATCTTCTGCTACTGTATGTTTATACAGTGATTGTATGGAGAAGAAGAGATGCAACGGCAGTATCACCATCCGCTGGAAGAAGGATTTGAGGAAAGAATACACACGCCGGTAGGCGTTAGATCCCTGGTGGAGGACTCGCACCTGATGAAGTTGCTGCGGGAACTCGATAAAGACGGCTTCAACGTTGACGGGCCGCTGGCTGAACTTGTTGCGCTTGTGAATTACGTCACAAGTTCTCAAATGACTATGCAGGATCTGCAAACGCATCTCGATTACTGTGCGGAAAAGTTACGAAAGCAAACAACATAAGAGAAAGAAAAGGCCGCTATTGCGGCCTCGTGACATGTCACAGATACGCTATGACAAACCTATGTACCCTGCTACACCAGATAATATAAAAACAACTGCGACGGCAAATTCACCATCTTCAATGATACCTTTACGGTTCATCACACCAAGCGCTACAAGTACTAACACAACAAGAATAAAAACAATCATTTTCGCATCCTTATTGCGGTGTAACGTCCTGCGGCCGCCACCAGTATGTTTGGTTGAATTCTTTCTTAGAACGCTGCTCCATTTTGCGCAGATAGCCAGGGGAAAAATACTCCTGCATCTGGTTAAAGATCATATGATCAAGCGCCGCCTTCAGATACCAAATATTAGCACCAGGCGTCAGGCCTTTGCCAAGCTTAACCAGATCGCCGCCAGTCTGCTCGCTCTTACCCTCAACCGCATTCAGGGGAATACCCTGTCCTATTTTGATAACGTCATCGACCAGGCCTGCCACCGGTCCGAGCATCGAAGCCAGCGCACCGCTTCCGTACCGGGTGTGGTCAGACAACAGGAAATCACCGTACAGCCCAAGACCACCGCCTTTCAGCAGCGCACCAAGCCAGAATTTAGCAGCATCTTCACCAGCCATATCTCGCGGATTCCTGCCTGATGCCATATCGTTTAGTTGCTGAGAAAGTGCACCAAGAATTGTCGTGCTGGCGATAAACGTCGCGATGTATGCCGCACGGCCACCGGCAGACGGCATACCCATAGCGCGCGACCAATGACGCATCACAACAGAGATCGGGAATGACTTGAACAAGAATACGCTGCGGGTTAATTCCCCTTTCCACGTCCCGCGCTGGATGCCTGATCCGGTAATCATCTGTTCGCGTGCACCAGGAGTAATAACTGCCATATCGACTTCTTCAGTGACAGCACCGAGAAGCTTACGCATAGCCTCGAATTTTACACGCTCTGGAGCACCAAGGTGCTGCACAGCAGAATCAGGAATGCGCATGATACTTTCCGGAGTCAGCATCGTATTATTGCCTTTACCCCAGTCTTCCTGCTGAGCCAGTTTCCACACGCTCCAGTCTGTATCGGTGATACCCTTACTTTTCAGAATGCGAAGATCGTCATTTGAAAGGCTTTTCAGATCTGGCGTTCTGGTAACAACGTCACCAAGACTACCCATCATTGTCACGCCATAGGCGCGCTTATGTGCGTCTGACCATGCTGTTAATCCACTGGCTCGCATCACCGCCGTTGCGGCCCACCGGGAGACTGATGGCCCCATATTATCCATCGCCCACCGATTAACGCTGCCGAGCAGTGATTCCATCGCCAGACCAGCCCTGCGCGCCCTGGCCAATTCAGTACGGTTCGTTGGGTCCATCGCCTCAAGCTGGTTACGGAAAAGCTGATTCATCGGGAGATTGGTAACCTTCGCCGACAGGTACATAGTGCCAAGGTCTGAGAAAGAAGCCAGCAGTGCAGAGCCAAGACGGCTGGCAACCATCCAGTTGCGGATGTTATCAGACCAGCGTGCAATATGCGGGTTTGCAACAGGCTGAGTTTTACCAGAAATAAAGTTATACAGGTTCTCAGTATTGTTTGCCTGGCGCTCTATACGACCGGTATCCTGCGGGTTAGCCGTAGCAGTCTCTGACTTCGTCTGATCCAGCAGTGAGCGGAACACGTGATCCGGGTTTGGCCCGTATGTCTCCACCAGCGCGATATCTTTGCTTACCCCTTCCAAGTGTCCGACCATTATTTCCCAGAGAGATCGATCGCCGTATAGCTGTTGGTATTGCAAATAGGAATCAGCGTCTTTGAAGTGTATCTGGCGGGATGCGTTGCCACGGTTTCCGCGGGCACCAGAAATACGCATACCGGTATCAGTAAGTTTATTCAGACCACCGGTAGCGATAGTGTTATATGCCTCGCCCAGGAAGGCTGTAAGCTCAGAATCACTCATCAACTGACCGTCGGCGCGGGTGTAATATTTTCGGTCAAGTTTGCCGATGACGTCACTGACCCATTTATCCTTTGTTACTGCGCCAACCTTTTCCATCGAGTGATGTTGTGGAATACCCCAGTTTTCCAGATATCCGATATCGCCACCGGCATCATTGAACCGACGACGCAGCAGTTCAGTAACTTCTCCCCACGCTTTTGCCCCTTTTCTGGCTTTGGCGTTGCCGGTATTCTGCCCGCGCATTTCGAATACCAGATCCCGCACACCAGCCTCATCTTCAAACAGGCCGAAGAAACGAGGGTCAACAGCCTCGAAAGCCTCCTGTAACTGGCTTAACGCGTAATCACGTGTCGCTTTAGTGCGAGACTCAACAGACAGAAAGTTTGATTTCCCGTCGGCACTGAAGGCGATCGTGCGATTGAGTGCACCGAGTTTTCCATCCGCCCCCTGATAACTGTTAATGAAGTTGTCCAGGCGCTGGCGCGCTGCGATAGTAAGCGCGACACGGCGTTTTTTGAGGGCAGCCTCTCGCTGAAGCTCATCGGAGGCCAGTTGACCGGCACGGCGTAATCTCTCAGCATCAGTAAGGTGACGCCATGACATAGGATCGTCTCTGGCAAGCGTTCGCATATTGCGGTAGATGCGATCTTCAATATCCTGTATCTCACGTGCTGTCAGTGTTCGCTTGGCTGCCTGCTGTACTGCTTGAATACATTCCTGTCTCATCAAATTACCCTCTCAAGAAACACGAGACAGCCACATCAAAGAGGCTGGAATCCTGTATTGCCTGTTCGTTCTCTCTGCTTGCTTCATCCAGCACTTCACGAGCGCTTCGCGACTGCGGGTTTCCTTCGTCATCCAGGACGGTGATCATCATGTCCGGAGACTCAACCAGTGAGTCTTCAGCGATACGCAGATCCATATCCCCGGCCTGCTCAGCCGCTGGCCTTTGTTCTGCCTGTCGTAATACGGTGCCAGGTTCAAAAGGTGCTGTTTCATCAGGGGTACGCACTTCTGCAGTTTTATAGAATGACATGGCCTGTGCGTTCAGATCGCTTTCTGCCTGCTGACGCCGTACAAGTTCTGCCCGCGCCTCGAAGTTAACGCCACCCTCTACATTCGCCGCCAGATTATCTTTTGCAGTCTGTAGCCTTACCGACTCGTCATTGATTCGCTGGTCAATATCACGCAGTCTTTCCTGACGCGCTGAACGTGCGCGTGACAACTCTTTCCCGCTACCAGATGGTTGTTCGTTCAGCACTCCAGCACGCTCCTGGTTGAGAGTTTCAATGGATCTCTCGATACCAGTGATATCCGAATGCAATTGATTAACTTGCTCAACATCTAAAGCCTGATCCGCTTGCTGTTCCAGCGCTCGGGTATCAACCGCAATCTGGGTGCTTCCTTCTTCAGTGCGATACAGGGTTTCATCAATTGCCTGAGAAATAAGGTTTCTCCGCCCTGGGATATCGCTAAATGATGCAGGTTCGGCAATGCTGGCCACATCAACTGCACGGCCCTGGCTTACGTCATTCATAGCCTTCTGTAGTGCCTGTATATGCGCATCACGTGACAGGACATTAACCGGCACACCAGGAGCAACATCAATCTCAGCGTGATGTGAGGCATTAGCTGCCAGCGCAGCATCCACCTCTGCCGGAGAAAATTCAGGAGTTGCAGCGATCTCACCACGGGCGTTCAGGAACCGACCAACACCACCAAACGCCACACCAAGAACAGCATCGATAGCGATAGACTGGCGATCAAATACATCATACTGATTCGCCATTTCGTTATAACCACCATCACGCAGCGTCTTTGCTGTCAGACCACGCTGCGCCATGCCAAAGGCAATGTTAGTTCCGGCTGCGTATGCGATGTCTGGAGCGGCGCGAACAGCAGTAGCTGCAACATTACGCACAGCACTTTCACCTGTTCTCGCCAGTTGTGCGCCAACACTTTCTGCCAGCGCACCACCAGCGCGTAGTCCTAGGCTCATAGGGATCAATGTACCAGCGCCAGCCGTGACACCCTGCACCAGACCAGCTTCCTGAGCAGTCCTGAAATCTACTCCCTGAGCAGTCAAGCGTTCAAACTCAGAGAATCCCTGCAACGCAGTGACTGCCGCCGCACCACCTGCTGGACCAGAAAGCAGTGTGCCTACTACCGCCTGTCCGCCCATATCGAAAAGACCATGCAGAACCTGACCAGCAGTTCCTGTCGTAGCTGCGTCAGGCGTCAGGCGCTTAACTTGCTGCTCTGCGAGCTTACGCTGTTCGGTGATGTACTCAGCGGATGTGTCGTTGATGGATGTATTTTCGTTAACAAACTTCGCGATGGGCGAGACGATCTTATCCATTCCAGCCCAAAGAAGTTGGTCAGGTTTGGCAACAAGGCCAGAGTACAGTCCGGAGACAGCAGCAGTACCGGAGTTATCGAAGAAACCGACATCGGTATTAAACCCTGCTGGATTAGATGCTGCTTCATCAAGTTGCTGATTCTGGTTAACTGCGTTGAGACCAAAGTAACTCATTGCGGGATCCCCTCTGAGAATCTCTGGCGCTGTTGGGTAAGATCGATAACGACAGGAGTTCCATCATCTTTCAGCAAATACCCAGTGCCGAGCTTCACAAGATACTGGCTATCTCCATAGCTTTGCAGCCCATACTGCCCTGGTGGGGCCTTTATTCCTGCACCAGTCACCTGCGTTTTCCAGGCCTGATCAACTTGTTTATCAAATTGCTCGGCAGACATTCCCCACGGCAACAGCACGCTGCCCATGCCGTTATAGTCATGTACGCCACCAGTAGCTACGTTAACAGCCTGCTTCCATGTGTCACTGTCAATCTCACCTGATACAACGCCCTTCTTCGCCATCACTCCAGCGTAATAGTCCTTCGCTATTTCGTAGGCCATTGATGCTCCCTGCGCGTCACCGGCAAACGCATCCTTCACCATGTCAGAGAACTCAAGACGAAGATCGTTATCTTTCGGCATTGGGATGCCCTTAGCATCATCAGTTCCTTTCCGCGCCGCGGCGCCGGACAGGATGGTTTGCGCTGCTGTTTCTGGTGATACAGAAACATCAGGGTTAAACCAGTTTTTCTCAGCCACAACACCGCCAGGCTTATCCATAAGGATCCCGGCGACAGCTGCCGATGGGGCATTGGTGCTGATCTGCTGAAGTGCCGACATATATACCTGACCACCGCCAGTACTCTGCCGAATGGTGTCGAGGTATGCAGACTGCTGAGAAACTGGTGCATCACGGAAGAAAGCACCGATCTGATTAGCTTCATCTTTGGAAAAGAATGTCAGCGGCGTGCCGTATGATTTAGCCAGTTCTGCAGCCTGAGAGGCACGAAGGGCAATCGTCTGGCTGAAATTTTTCTGGTTGGTCATATCGATAGGCTTTGTTTGCCCGGAAGAAAGTGAAAACTGAATTGGGTCTGCTTTACGTTGCGCAAGAACAGTACTGGCAGCAGAGACAACGGCATCATAGGTTTGGGCGCGCGCTGCATATCCTTCACCAGTTTCACCGGTGTCTGGCTTCAGGTTTTCTACTGCCGCCTGAATGCTACTGGTCGGCATATTACGGAATGAACCAATGTATTGCCCGGCGATCTGCGTATTCCTGAACTCGGTGTAACGCAGGTTTCCCTCACGCACTCCGTAGGCTGCGAGAAAATCGGTCTGCGTAGGAGCATCAGGGAAATCCACGCCGCGCATGTATGCCGCGCTGGCATCACGCACACGGCTGTCGATATTGGTGCGGTATTCAGCCTGCTGCTGCTTACGGATCTGGTCAGCCTGGCGAAGGAAGGTGGCCTGCGCCTCCGGAGATGCAGCGTCAAATGCCGCGTTTCCGGTATAGCGCTTTGTGCTGGTTGGAAGCTGGGAGAGGCCAATAGCCGCGCTAACACCAGTAGCAAGTTGCTGATCGCTATATGGCTGGCTTCCGTTCTCATGTTGGATAATGGAGGCACACAAAGCCTTTAGCGTGTCAGGGTTTGATGCATCAAGCGGCTGATCCGGTGTTACGCCAAGTTGAGCACATACCGCCTGAATATAGGCGTCGGTGTTGTTATTGTCAGACGGCGGTGCCCAGCGATTAATGATGTCGTTTACAGTATCAATGCCCTGCCGCTGGTACGACAGCAGGTTGCGACCAAGCGCCCGAATACCGTGTTCTGGCGTTTCGAATTTGGCAAAGCGACCATCATCACCGGTCTGGCCTACCCACGGATTTGTTTTGCTGTACTCTAGGTTACCAGGGTTGTTATTACGAATGCCACGGGCGCTATCACCAGAACCACCTTCTGATACCGCACGGCGAGAACCGGTAACAGTATCGCTTAACTCACCATTGCTCTGAATGAACTCGATGGAGTTGTTGGCTGACCACTGAGACAGTGATGCGTCGGCGACCTTCTCCTTGAACTCGATCTTCTTGGCCTGAATCTGCTCAGTACTCCAGCCATGCGCGGCGCCGTAATCTTCGATCTGCTGGAAAGTTTGCTGGTTGTAGAGAACATAATTGGCATTATCACCATAGGCGGCAGCAGCCAGTTTCCCGTTATTCGCCAGAGTCGCCTGGAACTGACCTTCTTCATAGGCATTGAGTTGGCTTATCTCATGCCTGCCGGCCTGAGTGGTGAACTGAATGCGCTGCTGCTGAGCCTGCTGCATAAAACCAGCCCGGGCACCTTCCGGTAGTGTCATCGCAATCTGTTCTGCCTGAGCATCGAACTGCTGAGTGTAAGCCTGTCCTTTGCCGAGCGCATTTTTACCCTGGAGATTCAGCAGCCCAGTATCCGGGTTAGTCAGCAGATCACTGGAAATCTGGCTGAGTTGCAATGATGCATCCTGAGCCTGAGCAACATCAGCGCGCTGCTTTGCCTGTGCAAAAACATCGACATATTTATCAGCAACCCCACCTAAAACATCGCCCATCTGTGGAGTATTAAATGTTTGTAGCCCTGGAGACTGAAACCCGCGACTTTCAACCTGACGACCAGTGACTGTTGGTACTGTTGGCATTTCGGTATCTCCTTATCGACCGGTTGGTGTGCCTATTGCGGCAGATATAGGGGCCGCTTTACTTTGCGAAAAAGGATTCCAAGTGCCACCGCCCATCTGATAAGCCCCATATGCCTTCAGTGGCGCGGTTAGTAATGTCTGAGTCAAGCCTGCACTTCCTGCACTGCGCGCTGAATCTGCCTGAGACTGATAATTTGCCCCCTGAACACGAAAACCATAGGCCTCTCTCTGGGCATTATTCACAGTAGTCAACGCATCGAGCGCACCAAACTGCGCAGTATCTCCGAAGATGTCCAGGGATGAACCGCTGCCCAATTCTGCGCCAGTTGCCGCCATGGTTGCCGCCTGCGTTCCTTGTCGTTGGCGCATTTCTCTACGACGCTGATCTGCCTCTGCGTTACCTCTGTTTATGGAATCCTGAGCCTGAGCCTCTGCCACATCGGCATTTTTCTCTGCTACCGCAGAAGTGTATTTTGCCTGCTGGTTTTGGCTGTACATTGATGCGGCAGTTGACGCCACTGTGACTGCAACCATTGCTATAGCCGGGCTACACATTATTTTCTCTCCATGTGGAATCGGTGAAACGGTAGGTTTTTAATGCCGTATGACTGAGGCTCATCGATGGTGAATCCCAACCAGTGAAGCCAGATGCGTGCAGTGTGGTTACGTGCATCAACATAATTTTCAAGATACGGGTAAACAGTCAGCATTGCATTGACCACTTTTCCACACCGCCGAAGGAAGGTTCTCTGGTATTTCTCCAGCGCATCGGTCCCAACCAGCCATGGAATGCCACTTCCGCCAATCATAGATGCAGGAGCCACACCGAATATGGTAACTACGTCGCCGTTTACCAGCCCAGCGCAGCAAAATGTTGATGTGCGCAGACCGGTTTCCAGCACGCGCCGCGGACTCCATCCATTTGTTGCCAGAAACTCATCGATATCAGCCTGGCGAACATGCGGAATAATAGCTTCTATATGCTCTGAGGTAGCGGGTACGATCTGAGCGTTAATCATCAGAAGCCACCGACGGTAAGGCGAGGAAGAACAGCCAGCACTGACAGAGGCAAAGGATCAAGTTGTCGAACCTTAACGCGTCCGTTTTTATCCCAGTTGCTGTCGAGTTTTACTTCAACCTTTCCGGTAGCGTCATCAACAGGATCGTCGTAGAACTCAAATTCACGCTGCGGGTATTCGTACCATGTCCCACCAGGAGTAGTGGCCCAGATGCCACGGCTAGCATTAACCACCATCGTTACAGTAGGAATGATCTGCTTCTTATCCAGCAGCGTTTCCTGACCGTTGATATTGATGTCCAGCGTTTCGAATTCAGCGGTGATAGGAAGACCGATGTGCACCACTGCGCCTGGTGATTCCAGCGTGACGGAACCACCAGTTACTGTTTTCTGTGGTTCAACGCTGGCATCTGACAGAATGTTTACCGTCTGCCCTTCGAGGTGCGACAGGCCACCGAACGTCTGTCGAGCCATTTGCCAGTTAGTTGTGGCCACATTGCGAAGTATCGCCGGAACGTTGCGATTGAATCTGACGGTAACCGCGGTATTGCTGGTTACGGAGATGATATCGCCGCGCAGCTCTTTAGCCACCGGTTCGTTGGTGTCTGGATCCGTGCCGGTATATGGGAACTGAATCTGAGCACCAACATCGGTATTAACGAAATACGCTCCACCACTGACAGTAACCGGATAATCAACCTGATAGCTCCAGTCACCTGTGCCACCGCTGATGGTCATTGTGCGTGATGATGTATTGCGCCCGTCGTAGCTCAGACCGCAGTCGACAAAGAACGCGTCCTCATCATTGGTGAACAGACGACTGGAAAGACGCTCGATGTAACGAACGGTCTGCCCATTGATGGTACGGTTAACCACGAAGTAAACAGCATCCTCGCTGCCTTCACTGATGGAGCAGGTGCTTTCGTACTTACCGGCGCTGGACTGCGGTGCCCATGCGAAAACTTGTTGATCGCGTAAATAGGTCAGCACCAGCAATTTACCGTCATCACGAATGCAGAACGCGCTGCTGTACGGCACGATGCAGAATGACCAGTCGACAATACTATGCTTCTGGAAAAGGTGGTTTGCCAGTATGGTCAGGTCCGTACCCTGGTACCCGTCAACATCAAACGAATACGCCAGATCACGGACCACGCTTCCCTTCTCCTGGATGAACAACGCGATGTTTGCCACGGCGATAGGTGGTACGTTGCTGGAACCGTTGTTCCCCTGGGAGCTGAACGAGAACGCCGCCGGAGTGAGGACCTTATTCTGGTCCCCGGATATCGTATATTCCCCGCCAGATGTCAGAGCAACCAGGTTACCAACGTCAATCAGGTGACGGATCTCATTCACCTGCCGACCGGCGTAAGTGTAGATAATCCGATCGTCATCCTGAATAGGGTTGTTCTTTCCAAAATCTTTATAGTCGCCGGTACGACTCGCCCAAATGGTTTGCGGGTATGCTGTAGAAGCGGCAAAGTACAGGCGCTGCTGATAGTAAACAACGGTGCTCGGGTAGCCGTTAACGCTGTTCCATGCGTATTTCGCCCACTTATAGCTTGCGTTAGTGGAGCCAACCACCTGAGACGGAATGAATGAAACCACATCGGCAGTTGCTGTCAGTCCACCACCTGCTACTGCTGTGATTCTGGCAATGCCAAAACCGCTGTGCAGGTACTCCCACTGGATCCCGGTGTCATCATCTCCAGTACCGCCCCAGCCATCCCACGACATACCTTCAGTGTGAGATGGTCGAAGTGTTCCGGTCTTGCCCGCAGTATTTGCTCGGTAGTAGTTGCTGTCTGCACGGCGGACATCGTTGATTGCTGTGGTCTTGCTGGTTTCCCATACCGGTACGGAATCAATAGCAGGCTGCTCGAGATAGAACAGTTTTCCGACCTGCTCAGCACCGAAGATGGCAGAACTTGCCGTCAACGTAATGGTTCCGGTGCTGGCGCTGGCATAGACCTTCACTGACTCGTCAACGTTGATATCTTCGAACGGGCCGTTTTTGGTGGTGACATCAACGATCTGCCAGTTGTCGTGCGCGTAGCGGCGCAGCTCCTTCGGCGGGTAGGCCGGGTGAACCAGCGTAAGCACGTCGGCGCTCTGCGTGAATTTAATGCGGAACAGGTCGGCCTCCGAATACGGCATAGCCAGCTCGTAAATCACATTGCTGCTGTTCAGTACGTATGCGCCGTCTTTGATAACGCGCATGTAGTTATGACCGAACTCAAGCGCGTAGGTCTGGACGGTCGAGAACTGAAACGGGATTAACCGGCACTTGCGATCTGGATATTTAGCTGGGCCAACAAAGCGCGTACCGGGTCGGTTCTCTACGCCGCCATACTGACGAACAATGAAGTTATCGCACTTGCGAAGCGCCACCTGATACTTTGACATATCAATGCGGCCGTACAGTGACGGACCAATTTCACCACCGGCAAAGCTCGGTTGAATCCAACTAAAAGCCATTATGACAACCTCGCTGCTGTGAACTCATCTACCGGTGGTTGTGGCTCCTGCGATTCGTTCTGGCTATGTGAGCCAGCACTCAGGATCACGCGGTTGTACATCGTCAGTGCATTGTTACCGAGATCTGCGCTACCGGTCAGCGCCATGTTGATGGCAGCAGCCAGACGCCAGGAAAGCGCCTCCATAAAAATGGCGTCATACATATTGACGTCAGTTACTCGAGCTACGTACTTCAACCACGCTTTCGGCTGATCGGTGTAAATGAGCTTACCTGTCAGATCCTCATTGGAACCGACAACATATTCAATGCGCTGCGCAGCCGTAGGATTGCGTAGGCCGGGCGGCATTATCTCGGTTATGCGAACACAATCAGATGGGTACTGGTAAGCGTATTGCCAGTCAGGAGGCGGATTATTGGTATCGGCCAGCGCCACGCGCTTGGTAGCAAAGTTCCAGTCGAAATCAGCCAGAGCAGCATCGCGGCAAGCATCAAAATGCAGGGAGCATTGCCCGGCTTCTTTGCTGGCTTCGTTAAGACTGTTAATGCTGCGGCTGTTGCCGATATTGCTCAGCGCGCGGTTGCAGATCTCGATAACGGAGGCCATTAATCATCCTCCCCGCCTGGGTAGAAAGCATCTTTCAGCTCTTTGGCATCATCACGTTTCTGTGGAGCCAGGCCAATATCGGTGATCTGCAGCTCAACATAGTTGTCTTCACCGTGATCTGTGGTGCGGGTAGATACAGAACATACGTTAGCCATTGCCATAACTGAAACGCTATCACCTACCGCTGGCAGTGATTTTGCATTCAGGCCGAGACGTTGCAGAGATTCGTTATCCAGCGTGATGCGCAGACCCCACGGATACTGATCTTTGGTTTCTGGTTTTCCATCTTCACCAACGAATGAGTCGGTGCCTGTTTTCATGTTTACAGTTTTCATTCTCAGGTCTCCGCATAGAAAAGCGGGGCCGTATGGCCCCGGCTTTTAGCACTTTATTGAGCGCTTACACGCCCAGTTCTTTACGCCGGGCGTCAATCTTCTCTTTGAGAGTTTTTGCGCTGGTGTTTTTATGCGGAGCTTCGCCGAACATCTCTTCGTAAATGGTACGAAGCTGGTCCAGCTCCTGAAGCTCTTCATTGGTTGGCAGATCGTCATCCTTCACCACGACATCACCGTCGTTATGAGGGATAAGGTTTTTGCCAGCCTCCCCGGAAAACTCCACAATATCGCCAGGCTCGCAGAGCTTGCCGTTAATGAAGGAGCGTTCTTTGACGCGATATTTAGACATTGGTCTGCACCCCACCAACAATGCCAGCGGTTACTTTGCCAGTGGTCGGCGCAGTACCGGCGACGGTATAGTTAAGACGGATGTAGCGCTCAAGCTTCATAGGCAGCGTAATAACCGGCGTTTTGTAACCAACGGTCAGTGATGCCAGAGGAATGACCATAGAGATAACGTCCGTTGCAGAGCTGAACGCTGAGTTATCATCGGTCTGAACCGTTACCGTCAGGCTGGTTAGGGTGTTGAATGACTCAACAACCTGAATCAGCAGAGGGATATCGCCATATTTACCGACATCTTTACTGGATCCGGTATCAATGACGTTGGTTGATGCCGCGGTAGCCGTAATGGCCTGAGCCGCCGAGAACAAAGCCTGTTGATCAAGCAACATGATTCTCTCTCCTTACGCCGTTACGGCAGATTCAGTGTTGAGGATTGCATCCGCACGACGGATAGGAATGCCAAGGAAGGAAACGATCTTCTTGCCGCCGTACTCTTCGATGGTAAGGTTCACGTTTTTGGCATTCATAGCCTGTTTGTGCAGCCATGCGTGGATGGTTTTGTTGGCATAGATAACTTCTTTGCCATCACCAAGCATCGCCACGTCGCGGGCATAATACGCATCAACCATCATGCTGATCAGGTCAGCACCAGTTGCTGCGTCTTTTGTCAGAGTGGTCACATCGATGTTGCAGATGCGAGAGATTGAACGCCAGTCACGCACGCTAAGGCCAAGATCCCACTTGAATTCGTCACGGTACGCACGGAACTGGCCGCCGTTACCGTCACTTACCAGATCGTCGCCGAGGTCTTCATGCTGGAAACCTGCAACCATACCTTCCGGATAGATCATATGAGCAGTGTTCTCTCCCCATGACATAAACCAGATAGAGGTGTTGGTAGAGCCGCTACCACCTGCGTTGAATACGTTCTCTGCGCTTGCGGCTTTGCTGACGCTCAGCGTGTTGAAGCGCGGCGCCAGGCCCATAAAAGCTTCAGGCTCAGCATCGGTGTTGCCATAGAAGGTATAGCGGGAGACTTTGTTGTTGAATCCCTGTAACTTACCCATGTTTTCGGAAACACGGAACGCAGCTGCGTTGCTAGAACGATCAGCCAGAGCCTTGTCGACGAATCCCAAGTCATACAGCATACCGGTGGTATCGGTCACTGGTACGGTCTGGGTTTTGGTTGGCTGAACGCCCTGGTTATAGCGGCGCCATACCGGCTCAGGAATACCTGCGCGGATGGTGGTTTTGTGCTTTGAGCCGTCGTTACACGGCACGTAGATCGCATCAGTCAGGATATCGTTGGTTTTAGCCAACTGCTCCACGATGCGCGCGATTCGCCCGTTCTTGTCAGTACGATTGTAGATGTCAAGCAACGATGGCAGAGTTTGACCGATTAAAGCCATTTTTCATACCTCACTTTTTAGGATAGAAGGCGGAGATAAGGTCACTGCCGCCGCTTTCATGACCGCCGGTGACAACCTTGTCTTCTGACATTGCCTTGCCGACTTTAACAAATGCTTTAACCAGCTCCGGGTGGTTACCCAGACCAGTACCTTCCAGATATTCTTTCAGTTCAGGAGTACCGAACTGAGCAAGAGCACGCTGTGCAGCGCTCAGGTTACCGGTGAGCTTATCGCCACCGATCTCCTTGTCTGCTTTAACATCAGCAGCCCACTGCTCGGTGGTTTTCTGCCAGGCTTCAACCTGCTGCTGCTGGACCATTGGCATGATCTTGGTGCCGTACAGATCTACCATCTTCTGCGCCTGCTCATTGGTCAGGTTCAGTTCACGGGCGATAGGTTCGAACTGTTCCAGAGCAGCAGCATCAAGCTCCTGACCTTCAGCTGGTTTGAACTCGTATTTCTCAGGCGCACCTTCCTGCTTCTGGTCTTTTTCAGCCTTTTCTGCTTTGGCTTTATCAGCAGCAAGTTCTTCCTCAGTTTTCTGAGTTTCTGAACCTTTGTCAGAATCAGTACCCGTCGCGTTATCCTGCGTCTGGGTTTGCTCCTGAGTTTGTTGCTGCATTTCGCCAGCGCCTTGAGTTGTTTCAGTGGCACCAGTTGAAGCTGTATCTGCCTGACCACCTTCAGTGGATTGCTCATTGCAAAGACGGCGATGCAGCAAACGTTCAAATAAATTCATGGTTACTCCTGTTCACTGGCCTCTGCGGCCATCTTCAGATACTGATCGGGGCAGTGCGCCATGACGCGCTGAAACAGAACCAGAGCCAGGTTGCGCTGCCCTTCGTTGAATGCTGTGATGTGCGGATCTACGTTGAAGCAAGCACCGAACACCTGACCTTTCTCAAGCAGTGACCAGATCACGCGGCGGCCCTGCTCGCTTCCCATAACGAACTGGATGTCGTCGATATCGCGCTGCGCCAGAAGTTTCTGTTTAGCGTCAAGCGCTGCTTTACGGCCTTCGTCGTCGATATCAGTCATTGCTGCGGTTCTCCTGCCGCATTAGCGATAGCGGTTAATGCGCTAGGGTCAGTGGTCTGAGTTTCGCTGAGAGTCTTGGCTCCCTGCGCTGCGGCCTGCCCCATTGCCATTGCCTGTGCGGCTTGTGCCTGTTTGGCGCGTTCTTCACGAATTCCCTGCACCTGCTCCTGAGGAACGATGACGGTAGGCGATACGCCTGACATTTCGGAGAACGCGTCGATAGCCTCATCCACATCGAGCTTGTCGAGTGCTTCAGGTTTGAACTGTGCCAGTTGACCGATGAAACCAACGGTCTGCGACAGGCTGGTAAGGCCGATAGATTTCTGTGCCTGCGCCATCACGGATATGTATTCGATACGCAGCGGCATACCCTGCATAACGTCCGGCGGTGGAGGAAGCATGTTCTTGCGAGCCATGATGGAGAACACACGGTCAATAAGCGGGTTGAGTGCTTCGTCGTTCAGGCGCTCCAGCACCGGGCCAAGCATCAGCAGTTTCTCTTCTTTCATCTCGATCACCGCTTCCACCGGCATAGAGCGGGTGTTGATGTTTTGCAGCATCATGAAGAGGTCAACGAAGTAGGCGCTGTTGATGGTCTGGCGGGTATCCTGAATATCAGCCAGCAGATCTGCAGTGTTCGGGTTTACCAGGTATGCAGGTTTGAAACCGTCCTGACCGCTCAACACGTCGAGGTACGTCACATCGCCAGGCAACAGGGAAACACGCTGTGTTTTTAGCGAGGTAGGAGCAACCATCGGCGGGTTAGTGGCTTTATCGATGAGCTGAGCTTTACGCTTCTGTTCAACCTGAAGGGCTTTAACCTGACCGAGTGCCAGCATGCCAGGGCAGGATGAGGCGTAAACGTCTTCGCCGTTAACTTCCCAGCGCGGCGCCAGGATCGGGAATTCATCGAATCCGGATTCACGCAGAAGCTTGTCGGAGTCGCCGCCAGTCTCAAAGTACACTGAGCGGAACGGCTTGTTCTTGTTGTCCATCTTCCCGGTGTCGCGGTTAACGTTTGGCGTAATGCAGTGGTTAACCTCGATCCACGTTTCATACGTGCCGTTCTCAAACATACTTTTAACGGACGCGCTGACGTTATCCAGACCGAACTCCTGCACCAACTGGCGCACGGTCATGGAGAACTGACGGAAGGAAGTGTCGACGCTGCCGCGCGGGCTGTTAGCCAGGTAGTAGCTGCCAATCGGGAAAGGCATTGTGCGGATCACGTCCTGGTCATCTTCGAGCACAGCCATCGCAGCGGTACCGAAAGTACCCAGGCTGGCGTACATGACAGGCAATGACTGATACAGGTTTGACTTGTTGAACACTTCGTTCATACGGCGCTGAACGACTTCAAGCCACACCTTAACCGGACCGTAATCCATCATGTCAGGGTCAGGCGTTGCCAGTTTGAACCATGGGCGGGCCGGACTGGTGATGCCTGACATCATGCCACTGGAGAGAATGCGCTGGGCCATTGAACCGGTAGGATCAACAATCTTGGTGTTTCGACGATCATCACGGTTAACATCGGACGTCAGAAAGCGGGAACCGCGCGGATTGATGAAGTCGCTCAGGTCACGCCAGTGTGACTCGAACGATGTGCGCTCACTCTTCAACTGTGCGAGCTGCTTCAGCAGACGCTCTTTTTCGGTTTCCGCCATCTCTGCCTACTCCGTTACTGACCGAGCAGCGTTTTACCGCTGGTGTTTGCGGTTGAGGTGTCGCCCTGTGCACCAGTCAGCAGAGTGGAACTGCGGCCAGCTGCTGCACGGCGGCGGCGCTCTTCATCGTCACGAGAACTGACAACTGCTGCATCCTGCTCCTGTGGCGCGGCCTGTACTTCTGGTGCTGCTGGCACTGATGGCTTGCTGCCGATACACATAGCAATAGCTCCGTACGCAATTAAATTATTACCAATTTAACCACATATGATTTATTTATCGTAGGCTATTGACACTTATAACATCAGATATTACCTTTTAGGTAATTGGTTCATGTGTTGAATTGATGAATTGCGGAGGTGGTTATGTGACCGCTTGTGCAGTAGCCCGGAGTACCGCAGCAATAAATTGGGCTTAAAAGTAAAGGCGGTGGATAAGCGGAGCATCATCTCCGCACACAACTAAAAGCGCGCTTCAGTGAATGACCTTTGAGCTTGGTCGTTAAATCCAAACGGTGGAGTGCGCTTTCAGGTGTGTAGCAGTACGGCATATGGCACATGTGCCGCAGCGGTCCGGATGGGTTCCCTTGATGCTACTTCCCCAGCCGGGTAGCCGGAATGTGCAGGCCAGTGTTAGGTAAGCACGGACAGACGACTCACCATCGTGGCGATACGGTGTGACACCTCGGAAGAGACGAGGATGCAACGATGAGAGCATTGGGGTGACCGGTTAATCCCGTGACGCTAACCGATACAGGCGCAGTGCTCTCAGCGTTGTGGTTAGCTCAGCGAGGTTAGAGCTCCATCCATGCAGCAATGGCAAGCATGGGTGGGAAATGGGTTCAGAAATGATCGCCGCGCCGGTTCGAATCCGGCACCACAACAACTACCGGGATAGATCGGGAGCCTGAAAGAATCAAGAGGCAGCTCTTTCAGGGTGATCCTGCCTAGTTGGTGAAAAGTCGTTATGCGACTTCATTCCAGCCACGCTGGCTGTAAGGTCAGCACACAACAGGTAAGAGCATTGATGTCCGCACGCTTATTCGGAGGCTTTGCGGAGTACCGAACTAGTCAGTGCTCTTTCCGTTGTGGTGAATAAGGCATTAAACCGGTTACCACCGGTGATTGTTAGAATCATCTGCGCAGAGTTGCTATGCCGAATAGACTGCGTACCACAACCCAATCACGCCTTAGGACCGTGATGAAGCGCCCATAAGAACGATGCTGTGTAGCCTTTGGCGGTGGCAGTTTCCCTTGATGCTGACCACCGTCACTTTTACACCAGAACGCTATTGCGATGGCGTTGCGCTGTAAACCCGTAACTGCCATGGAAGGCACCCTTTCTTCCAGTTCGCCCACTTCGGTGGGCATTTTTTTGCCTGGTGACCTCCGACAATCTTAAAGGTAGAATCAGATAAAACAAAAAAAGGGATCTGGTATGCTCGAATCATTCAAAGAACTTTTTTCTTCTACCGTAAGTACTGCTGCGCAGCGAGTTAAAAATCCAGTAATTGGTGCGTTCACTTTGTCTTGGTGCGCTTTCAACTGGAAATCACTTCTTTATCTGTTTCTAAGCGATACGAAGATCTACGATAAAATTGAGTTTATCTCTGCACACAGTGGATGGACGATGACTTTTTGTTATCCGGCTTTATCCGCAATTGTTATATGTGGATTTCTTCCTTGGGCAAATAACGTTGTACAGAAATGGCAAAGTAAACCGTTGATGAATTCTGATTCAATCGAAAACTATAGGCAGGCAAAAAAAATCCAACGTTCTACACGCCTACAAAGACTCAAGGCAAAGCATGATGTGACGTACGACAAAGTTAAAACTGGTGCTGAAACTGAAATACAGGGAATGAGGGAGCAGATCCTTAAATCTCAGGAAAGAATGGGCGAAATAACCGCTGAGAGAGACGCATTAAAAGATGAGATAACGAAACTTAATATGACAATATCTACATCACAAGCAAGCATTGATGATTATACACAGAGGTTGAAATTGATCTCTTCCGAAAATGAATACATGAAAGAAAATATCAAATATCAATCAGGTGATAATTTGAAAGATAAAATTCGCGCTTTTAACAACATGAACACCACCAAAAATCTATCTAATAGAGATTCATAATATTGAGCTTATACCGCTAATGGTTCAAGCATAGGGGTCATATTCTGTAATCGCCCTCCCCTGTTGCTGCCGTGGGTCATTCAGTTTTTTCGACACCGGGAAAGCAAACGTCAGCAGCAGAGCGTCACCCTTGCCAGGCGATCGGCCTAACCGTTCTTTGATGTCTTCCTTCGGTTCAATAACTATCTTGCCATCCACCCTGACTTTGTACTCTGCAGCTGACAGGTCGTCAGCCGTTTCCTGGTCATCCAGTGCACCGCCGATTTTCAGCCACGTTTTGCAGCTGTTGAACATCTCGCCGCGCTTGTTGAGCATCTGCGGATCGGTGGAGCCGCCGCCGAATGGTATCAGTTGCCAGGAACGTCCCCAGCCATCACCGATGGACTTCAGCCCGGTACCGTAACCGAAGTCGATAAATACTGCGTCAGCCTGGTACTGGTCTTCAAAGTCGGCTATACGCTTTGCCATAATCAGGTCGTCGGTAGTCTTATTTCCGGTCCAGAGCACTTTGCTGTGCAGCCCCTGGCGCAGGTATATCACCGCGTCATCCACACCGGAATACGCCGGGTCAACACCGATAATCACCGGAGCGTGCGCCACCTGCCCGGCTGTCACCACGCGCTTCATTGCGGCATCAGTCAGGCCGGTTGGGATAAACTGCAGCTCTGACGCATCAGGGAAGATCCCCCGCACACGAACTTTCACGAAGTCGCTGTCCTCGCCGTAGTCGTCCACCCATTTTTGCAGTTGCTCCTTGTTAGTGCCTTCCACGGTGCGGGAATCAATCTGCGCGCACTTCCAGCGGTGTTTGTACTTGCGGAAACACTCACGGAAACGCCCGGTGTTACGCGTCGGGTTCCCGAACGCCACCCAGATGATTTCGGTGTCTTCGTCCGTCAGCGCACCCTCGGCAACTTCCCACACCAGATCGGCAATGTTGGACGCTTCATCGAATACAACTATGATGCGCTTACGCTCGTTGTGCAGCCCGGCGAAAGCTTCGGTATTGTGCTCAGACCATGGGATTGCGTCAGCGCGCCAGCGTTTATCGTGACCGGGATCGTTGCTGTACATCGCGGTGGCGGTGCAGGTGAACCACTCTTTCGTGATAGCCAGGTTCGACCATTTGATGATTTCCGGCCAGGTCTTGGTGCGCAGCTGGTTATCGGTGTTGGCGGTCACCACCACCTTGCAGTCTTCACAGGTAGACATGCCCCAGTTAATCAGCATAGAGATGAACGCAGATTTACCGATACCGTGGCCGGATGCGCGGGCCAGCATCAGCGGCTGGTGACGTGTTGCGGGATTCTGAAGGTGATCGCGTATCTCGCGGAATGCATCAGCCTGCCATTTTCGCGGGCCTGTTGCATGAGCCAGTTCTGTTCCCTCTTCTCCCCACGGAAACGCATACAGCGAATAGCCCAGCGGGTCATACGTGAACCCAGCGATATCCTCGACGAGTTGCTCTTCCGGCGACACGGATGCGGCTGTCATTCTTCACCACCAGCCAGCTCTTTCACGCGACGGCGGGCCTTCGCCATGCGGTCGGCAATGGTGACAGTGCCGGAAACCTCAAGGCGCTCTTTGAACGCATTGACGTCGACGTGCTTACCGATAAGCTCTAGGTTCTTCACCTTGTCAGGCCATTTGATTTTTTTGAGGATTGTCTCTATCGAATCCTCGTTCATGTTCATGATGGTCGATGACAAATCGAAACCGCTCAGTGTAGTACGCCATATCTTTGGCCACTCGCGGATAGGCTTCAGCGTGCCGTCATCGTTCAGGATGTCAATCACATCCATCTGGTCGATTTCAACCAGCCTGAGCAGTACGTAATCGGCACTGACGCGCAAACGCTTGTTACGCTCTTCCATCAGTTCTGCGATCCGTTTCTGGATACGCTCATCACGCATCATGACGCTGGCTTTGACTGCCGCCGTATTTGGCGAAAATCCTGCGTTAATCGCTGCCTGAGTCTGATTCTCAGGGCATTTGGTATATTCCTGCGCGTAAGCCTCCTGCATCGCTGTCAGTGGCTTATACTGCGTTGATTTGCGTTTTGGTGCTTTTGGTTCTGCGGGCATTGTTACCACCGAAGTAATAATTACCGTTTTGGTAATAGTAACACGCAAAACAAAGCCGCCATAGTCGGCGGCCATTGCAATTTATTGTTGTTATCGTGACATGTCACACTGATAATTTAGTCTCATGCCATCCACGCGTCACCCAGCATTGCGAATCACCATCGCACGGACACGACTTAACCGGCAGCTCATCGCCGCACTTGCCGCAGCGGTTGGTGCTGATTGACTTGATGCGCCCACGAACGCGAGCATCATCCTGGCGGATAAGCAACGCGATATACTCGTTCATGTCATACGGCGCACGACCAGGACGACGGGCGGCGCAGTTCCGCACCAGCATATCCAGTTCCTGCTCGTCGAGTTGCAATTCCAGTTTGCGGTTACCGGCTTCAGCCAGGCGGGAACGCTGTGCTGCTTTGCGTTCTGCTGCGGATTTAGCCATCACCAAAATCCCATTCCAGAGGCAGCAATAAACTGGCAGATAGCGCACATAGCCAGCGTAATAACAACCACTTTAACTGGCGGCATCACTTCACCCCCTGCTGCGGTGCTGCTGGCAGAGCAGGCATGGGCATCCAGTGCGATACGGTTTCAATCGCCCGGCATCTTGAGCAATCACTATCCCACAGGAATGCGTCTTCCTGGTTGTCATACCAAACTCCCTCGTCAACGCCGTAATCTGGATGAAATATGTAAATAGGCTCATGTGCTTCAGGCATCATCTCGCTTACCGGAATCCAACCATCCGGAGTTACCGGAGAGTTGCCCGCCTGAAGCATGGCGGCGCGGCAGGCGTTCCAGCCAACCGCATATGATGCATAAGTACCGCGCAAACCAAGACGCTCAGCTTCTGCAGCTATCTCGAATACCTCCGGCGCACTGGCTGAGGTTATTTCCTCCGGCACTACTGGTGCTGGCGGGAAGGTGCGGAACTTGTCAACGATTCGAGCCAGTGAGTTGAAGTTGATAAAAGGCACAGCCTGATGCCCCTTATAAATATCACCCCATTCCATTACTGGTCCGCCAGAAACTTCAGCGACGGCATCACGTAGAGCATCAAAAGGCACAGGCTCAGCACCAAACTCTGCTATCGCCCCATCAATCACTTTCACAGCATCAGCCATTGCGTAGCAGAGATTACCGCCGTCGCTTTGTGCTGCTGCTTTGCTGAGTATTTCGCGTATCTGGTGCAGGCGATCGAGTGATACAGGACCGTTAGCCGGGTGGTTGTTAGTTTTCATGCTGTAGTCTCTTTTTGATATTTTTCGAACCAGAACACAACCGGCTTTTCGATTACTTCAACCAGGCCAAAGCGTTCAGCGGTGCGGAAATTCACAGACGTTTTTAATGCACGACCTGCCTGCATCGCTATCTGGTTGCGAAATTCCTCAATATCGAAAACAGATTTAAACAAGTTGCATGGAGCACATGCCGGGAACAAATTGCCGTAATTGTCATATTGAGGGCGATAAACTTCCCCTGTCTGTTTTAGCTTCCATTTCCCTTTCAGCCTGGCTTCTTCATCAATTACCAGTTTGCGATGGACAGCCTCAACATGGTCAGCATGCCAGCCTTTCTCTGGTAGTTCGCAGCCACAATAAGCACAGCGACCGCCAAACTTCATGCGTAGCTCTGCACGTTGTTTTTTCGTCAGCGCCATCTCACTCCCCCTTCACGCCAATGCCAGCGGCGCGGAGTGCTTCTATGAAAATATCAAGCCCCTGATTAAATCCGATAGCCTCATAAAACTGTTTTGTGTGCATGTCCGGTGAATTGCGATATTGGGGCAGCATCACTGTCCGCGCCTCCAGTTCTGCTATGCGCTTCTCTGCGGCCTCTAGCGCCCTAACCAATTCATCTACCGTTCCGGCAGCCTGTAGCGCGTAATCAGTGATAACCAGTTCATGCTCAATTTCAGTGCCGTTCTCACTCGTTGAGGTGATAGCAAAATAATCAGAGTCGATTTCGTTATCAGCTAGATGGCGTAGCGTATCGGCAACAAGTTGACCGTTTTCGATTAGCAGCGCCTGTTTGTTGAATGCTGTCATTGGGGTCTCCATCCTTCGCATGAGTAGTCGCGGCAACCTTCAAAATCATATGGGTTGTACTGCCAGCTAATTTTTCCGCAGCAAGGGCAGTTCCAGCGAACCTTTCCGCTTCGTGCCTTTTTCCTGCGGTTTTGTTTTTTCAACCATTCAGGCATAACCAGCCCTGCCGCCTGCACCATGGTGCGGCGATTAAATTCATTGATGCTGAATGTGCGCCGCTTCACACTGTCGGCCATTGAAAACGGCAACCAGACAACGCCGGGTTCTTCGGTGTTAGCAGAGACAAAAACAAACGCCTTTGAGAAGTCATTAGTTGGCAGGCCACCACTCTGCAGCCAGTACACATCGTTGCCGTTCCAGCTTCCTTTTTTGTAGGCCACGTAGGACTCGCATCCGCGTTCAATAACACTTTCAGCAGGAATGTACTGGCAGTCGACATGCCAGGTAGCCAAGGAATCAACGCTGTCTGCGCAAACTGGCTGATCAATCTCTCTGCCTAAATCCCAGCTGTGTTGTGCCTCTTCGCGGGTATACACGTGAGCGCGGTCTATGTTTGAGCTATACCCTTTGCCGTTGTGGCAGTGGAATGACGCGTTGCTCCCTACAGTTTCTCGTGTACACAGCATGTAGAATCGGTTGCTCATTGGGCTGCTCCTTTGCGAAGTTGGGCGGCGATACTTACGCAAACTTCTGCGCCGCGAATTAAACCTGGTACGTTTGTATTTGGCCCGACCTCATCTTCAACAAACTTAATCAGTGCGTTGCGAGCAGCATCCACACCCTGCGCCCGCACTTCAGCCAGTAAAGCGTCGTAAGCAGGTATCTGCAACACAGCCAGTGAGCGAATAATCTTCTGCACTTCTGGCGGGCATTGTTCGTAATGGTCGTCGGTGATAAATACCGCTTCGTTGTGAATTTTATCTACAGCGCTTAATTCCGCCTCCAGCTCCCTGCACTTGCTCTCGGCGTTAGCGAGCTGTACTGCCATGTTGGTTGAGCGAACAAACTGCACTTCAAGCTGCGTGGCCAGATCGCTAATCAGTTGCGCCAGGCTGCGCACGTCGACAGCACCACATGATGCTTTCAGTTCAGCCGCGCGCTCATGTCCTAACTTCGCTAACTCAATGATATTGCTTCCCATTATTACCCTCGCTTACCCGTATAAGTTATTGATTATGTTGATAACTAAAAGGATCGTTATTTGATGCTGATCCCGTGCCTGGCGATTAACAGCGCATCCGCGATGGCCTGGCCTTTTGCTTTTGCATCCAGCGCCCTGAGTTCCGGGTAGAGCTGAATTGCTCTGCTGCGTGCCGCGTCCTTGTCACTTCCGATGAGACCGGCTGACTTCTTCCAGGCCTGCGGAGTTACCAGCGTGTACGGAATGTTGAGACCCTGCAGGATCCCCTCCGCTACGCCAGCTGCGTGCCCGAACGTGAACATGCTCGCCGTTCCCTGCCCAGGCATTGCTCCTACCTGCTCGAGGTACGCGTGCGTAATTCCGTACTTACGCAGCCATGCAGCCACCGCTGCGCCGTTGACTCTGGACTTGGTCCCAACCTTGATGGTCGGCATTGCCAGATGGTCGATGTATCCGCCCTGATCAGTTATCAGGACCAGAGATCCGCTGCATCCTGGGTCAATCCCTAA
The DNA here is from genome assembly GCF_030332765.1 of Citrobacter sp. Cpo071. NCBI lineage: Bacteria > Pseudomonadati > Pseudomonadota > Gammaproteobacteria > Enterobacterales > Enterobacteriaceae > Citrobacter > Citrobacter sp. Cpo071. Next base: position 77,659 of record NZ_JAOWHE010000081.1, read on the forward strand.
TACTGCCGCCATGATTTACCTCTCAGGTAATTTAAAACCACAAATGAGTTAATTTCAATAGCAATGCGCATATTTTATTACCTTTTTGGTAATTCACTAGATGTAAAAAAATGCGCTACTGCGCCGTTGCAAATAATCACTTCTACGAGCAGTCACCCCTGATGTGGATGATATGCCTGGCCAGTTTCTGCTGCCACTGGTACTGGTTTAACTGGACATCTTCGTACTTCCAGAAATCGATAAACGCCTTCAGCTCTGTTTTCTTCACGTCACTATGCACCGGAGTTCCCCAGTCTCGAGACTGTTCAGTGAAATCGGGATCCGGCTTCCATTCATCCGACATCGCAAATTGTTCCTCAGAAAAGTTATCCACAGGATTTTTCGCGCGCGCGTTATGAGTGGGGTTTATATGGGGTTTAATATCTTCTCTTCTCTTCTCTTCTCTGGTCCGCTTTTTGTCCGCTTCTGATGCGGACGCTTTGCGGACGTTTCTCTTTCTGTCTGCGTCCTGCGCACGACGCTTGGCAGACTGTCCGTTATGGGCTTCAAAGCGCGGCATTACTAGGCTTTCGCCTTCTTCTTCCAGCCATCCGACAGCCATCATTGCACGCGCAAATCCGGGGAAGCCGATCAGGTCGTCGAGAGTCTCCGCACTGTATCCGTCAAGAAAACCGTCAACAGAGTGGACATCAAAAAGACACCATGCGGAATGTAGTCCGCCAACTATCCGCAATCTGTCCGCTTTCAATGCGGACGCCATGCGGACGACTTTAGGGTGCGTGTGCAGGTCGGCACGCATCTTTATCCAGTCACCGGCCATAGCTAACCCCCATATAAGCACGTATGAATTCAGCAGCAGCCTGTGCGTTTATGGCGTTACCGTAACCCTTAAGTCGGCCTGTGCGGTTGCGGCCTGCCATTGCTCGTAATGAGGACTTGCCGTGTCCCAGGCTTTTGGCAAACCTTGCAACCAGCGGGAATGTGCCGGATTCAACTGGACGCCATTGCCCATCTCGACAAAAGAGCCAGTCCGCATCTCGCCAAAAACCGTTAACCTCAAGGGGCCTGCTGTGTAAGCTTGCCGAGGTAACTGATCCAGCCGATCCTTCCCACCCCGCTGCGCCTTCATTCCCGAAGTGTCTTTCCAATCGCGAGTGGTCGGCGTAACCCATCCCGCCAGTAACGCTGTGCCCGGCAACTTCAGGCACACTTTTGGCGACCCGTCCTGATTCTTCCCGCTGTAGCAATGAGTCGACCCGGTTGAGTCGTTCGCCACTGGTGTTTGCCAGCCTGTCAGTCGAGCTGCTCCGGATACGTGCTGTAATCCCCGTTTCGTTTCCGGCTGCGGATTCGTATTCGCTACTGGCGTGGGCCACCCAGTAGGCCCGCTCTCTGATGTGCGGCGCACCGACGCCCGCTGCCGCAAACGGCACAAGCCCGAAGGCGTATCCCATTCCTTCCAGGTCAGTTTGTACAAGGTCGAACCATGCGTTTGCGTTACCTGCTGCAACCTGTTCGCCAAAGACATGCTGAGGTCTGCGCTCGCTGATGAGGTGGAAGAAGTGGGGCCAAAGGTGCCGCTCGTCAGCAAACCCATCTCCTTTGCCTGCCGCGCTGAAAGGCTGGCACGGGCAGGAACCAGTCCAGACTGGTTTATCGTCAGGCCATCCTGCGAGGCGGAGGGAATGGGACCAGACGCCAATTCCGGCGAAGAAATGGCACTGTGTAAATCCTCTGAGGTCGTCAGGTGTGACATCTTCAATACTCCTTTCATCAACTTCGCCTGGTGCGATATGACCGTCAGCGATAAGGTTACGCAGCCATTGAGCTGCAAATTGGTCGATTTCGTTGTAGTAGGCTGCTGGGATCATGCTGCCTCTCTTGCCATTCTGGCTGCCTTCATTTTTTCGGAACGAAGCTTTGCCTGTCGGCGTGCCCGTTCGTTATTGCACTGCACACACTCCCCGCTCAGGGTGTAGCGCTCGCTATCATGACCGTGGATACATTTCTTCCCGGTGTAGAAGCGAGTAAGGCCCAAATTAAGAGCCTCACGCTGGGTGATTCGCTTCATCGGATTACCTCTTTGTTATTTATCTTTGGTAATTTTGCACTAAGACGAAAAAAGATCAACCGTATATGGTTTTTTATTACCAGAAAGGTGTTTTATGCAGGAAGGAGCCGCCAGGGGATGACGGCATTGATGTGTTCAGAGGGATTATCGGTCGTAGAAGAAGAGCACTAATTCAGGTTTAGACTTTGTCCATTCGCGGGAACGGCATGCTTTAAACAGTCCGTCCATCAGTCGCTTACCAGGCATCTTGCGGCGCCCGGTCAGGTGAGTCTGGATGTAATGACTGGTGGTTCCGGCTTCATCTGCAAATGCTTCACGCTCATCAGGAGACAGTCCCAGCCAGTGCTTTTTGAAATCAAATTTTTTTTCGTCACTCATATTTTGCTTATCTCAGCCTGTCTATTCATATCTGAATTATTACCTTTCTGGTGAAAAAATCAATGATTATTACCGTTATGGTAACTTTACCTTTATGGTAATATTCATTTAAATTTAGTCAGTTAGGTAACATTAAATGGACAAATACAATAGCTATGAAAAGTATTTATGACATAAGACGCAAAAACCTTAACGAAATCATCCGCCGGGATTTCGATGATACCCAGTTGCGCTTTGCCGAACGGGTGAAGCGTTCGCAGAACCTGGTCAACCGGTGGTGCACTGGCATCAAAAACATCGGACCGAATGCCGCGCGTATCATTGAAGAAGCAGCGCGCAAAGAAAAGTTCTGGCTTGATGTCGATCACGAACTGGACTCAGTGCAGGCTGATATCTTTATTCCGGCCACTGATGATGGAGAATGGACTGTGGAGAAGCAGGCTGCAGCCACGCTCAACGCCTGGATGAGAAAGAACACGGAAATGACATCCGAAAAGAAAGTTGCTGTAGCTGCTGGTATTGGCCCGGCCACAGTTAACCGGATTATGAAAGCGGAAGTCAGCACAACCATCGGCGTTCTTTCCTCCCTGGCGCGCGCGTTCGGGCATGAAGCATACGAGATGATTATTCCAGTCGGCGCTCCTGGTGTTATCGACTACGACCACCGGATGTATGCAGCTCTGCCACAGGAAGAGAAAAACAAGATCACCTCATTCATCAACTTCGTGTTTGAGCAGAACAAAAGCAAGTAATCCCCCGCCATTCTGATGCTTTACCTGCCCGATGGCGGTAAGCTCGCGCCTCATATAATTACCAAAATGGTAATTTTTTCTCGTCATACCTATTGACACAATCACTTTTTGATCTGATTATTACCCAAAAGGTAATACATGAGCGCATCGCTCAGGCAGAAACCACCACTTCGTGGCTTTCCTGCATCTTCAGGTATTACCAAAATGGTAATAGAGAGGTTCATATGCAGTGGAAAGTCATTAACGGTTGGTACTGCGTTACAGCTTGCGGGCTGATGAGCTGGAAGTTCCGCACGCTGGGTGAGGGCATGAAATGGGCTTTTACCAACAAGGTTGCGCACGAAGTTGCCAACGATAACGGGATATGGGGGGTGAGCAAGTGAGCGAATTAGCAATTATCGAAATTGCGCCAGATATGGCGCCAAGCATTTACGTAGAAAACGGTCTGGAAAAGTTCCTCGAACAGATCCGCGAAAGCGTTAAGGAAGTTCCTGACCTGAGTACTGCCAAAGGTCGTGCCCGCATTGCATCTCTGGCAGCACAGGTTTCTCGCAGTAAAACAGCAGTTGAAAAGCCAGGCCGCGATTACCTGCGTCATCTGAAAGAAGCAGTAAAACCTGCTGAGGCTGAACTTCGTCGATTTGTATCAGCTTGCGATGAGATGCGCGATGAGGTTCGTCGCCCACTTACCGAATGGGAAGCAGAACAGGAGCGAATCAAGGCTGAAGAAGCCATTAATGCGCTGCACGCCGAAGCACTGGAGATGAACATCAAGTTCGATCAGGATCGGGCTGCCAAGTTCGAAGCAGATCACGAGATGGCCCTGCTTATGAATGACGCATTCGACCGAGAAGCGAAGGCGAAATCAGAAGAAGCAGAGCGCCAGCGCATTGCTCATGAAGAAGAGTTGAAGCGCCAGGCGGAAGAAAAGGCCAGGCGTGAATCCGAAGAGAAAATAGAGCGTGAACGCGCTGAAGCTGCCCGTCGTGAGGCTGAATTAAAGCTAAAGGCAGAGCAAGCAGAGCGTGACCGTATTGCAGCAGAGCAAAAAGCTGAAGCAGAGAAGAAGGAAGTCGCAGATCGTGCCGAGCGCGAAAAGCAGGAAGCTATCGCAGCTGAGCAACGCAAGGCGCAGGAAGAAGCTGATCGCATTAAGCATGAAGCCGAAGCAAAAGAGGCTGCTCGCCTTGCTGAAGAAAAGCGTATCGCTGACGAAGCGGCAGCACGCGCCGCAGATGTAGAGCACCGTCGGGCCATTAATGCTGCTGCGGTCCAAGCGATCATTGACCAGGGCATTCCTGAAGACTGGGCAAAGGCATGTGTTGTCGCCATCGCTCGCGGGAAAGTCCCAGCAACAACCATCAACTACTGAGGTGGCTATGCACATTCAGCAATTCAATAACCTGAAAAAAATAGCAACTCAGTTCAGCAATGACTACCAGCTGTCATCTGAACTGTACGACCGCCACGTTGAGCTGATCGAAGCAGTTGCTGGTTGCGAAATGGAAGAGTCATTCAAACGCGCCATTCTTCGTGCCGGTGTTCGTTATGAGGTAATGGAGGCGGCATTTGAAAGCGATGATTTCGAAGAGCTTATGTCGTCGTTCAAACGTGAATTAACTGGCGTCATCGCCCGTCTTGACCTGGCTGACCAGATCGACAGCAAAAGGAATGCAGCATGAATACCGGCATCTATTTCGACATCAGCAACGAGGACTACCACGCCGGCGACGGCGTGAGTAAGTCACAACTGGATATGGTGGCCAAGAACCCTGCCCTTCTGAAATGGGTGAAGGCTGCTCCTGAAGACGAAGAGAAGAAGTCTGCGCTGGACATGGGTACTGCGCTGCACTGCCTGCTGCTTGAGCCTGATGAATTCGATAAACGTTTCATCGTGGCGCCACAGTTCAACCGCCGCACCAATCAGGGTAAAGCCGATGAAGAAGCATTCATGAAAGACGTTGCCGGCATGGGAATGACTGTCATGGATGCCGAACAGGGCCGAAAACTGAAACTGATGCGCGACAGCGCAATGGCTCACCCGGCGGCGCGCTGGATGCTTGAAGCACCTGGCCACTGTGAAGCATCGATGTACTGGAATGACGATGAGACTGGCGAGTTGTGCCGAATACGACCTGATAAGTGGCTGAATGAACACAACGTGATCGTCGACGTGAAAAAGGTTGCAGACATGGATCGCTTTGCACGTCACATCGATGAATTCCGCTATCACGTCCAGGACGCCATGTACAGAGATGGCGCACTGAAAGTAACCGGGCAGCCACACGGATTTTTCTTCCTGGCTGTGAGCGAAACCATCGACTGCGGTCGATACCCGGTCCGCGTATTCGAGCTGGATGCGCCGGATGTTGACGCCGGGCATCAGTTATTCCGCCGGGATCTGAACACCTATCACGAATGCCGCATCAGCGATGAATGGGGCGGCGTGGAAATTATTAAACGCTCTGAATGGGCTCGCAAACAGGATATGTACGTATGAGTAACGATATCGCAATCACATCACAGCCTGGCGCTACCGTAGGGACCGCTGCGGCAATCTTCAGTCCTGAGGGTATGGACCGCCTGGTGCGTTTCGCAACCCTGATGGCAGACAGTAAAGCAACAGTTCCGCAGCACCTTGCTGGTAAGCCTGCCGACTGTCTGGCGGTAACAATGCAGGCGGCGCAGTGGGGCATGAACCCGTTCGCTGTTGCTCAGAAGACGCACGTTGTAAACGGAACTCTTGGATATGAAGCGCAGCTTGTTAACGCCGTTGTTTCATCTTCAAACCTGCTTTCAACCCGCCTGAATTACCGCTGGGATGGCGACTGGTCAAAGGTGAATGGCAAGAGCGACAAATCTCCATCACTGACCGTAACAGTATCGGCAGTGCTGAAAGGCGAAGCAGAGCCGCGTGAACTTACCATCAGCATGGCTCAGGCCGGTGTCCGTAACTCTCCGCTGTGGGAGCAGGATCCACGCCAGCAGCTTGCTTATCTGTGCGTTAAGCGCTGGGCGCGCCTGCATGCCCCTGATGTTCTTCTCGGCGTTTACACCCCTGACGAATTGCAGGAGACAACACCGCGTGTTGAGCGAGATATCACGCCACCAGCGGCAACGGCTCAAGGCATGAACAGCCTGATCAACTCAAAGCCAGAGCAGAAGCAGGAAGAGCGTCAGCAGCATAAAGACGATCGCGGTCCTGAAGAGATTCTGCACGCATTTTCCGGAGCGGCGATGAACTACAACACTCAGGCCGACCTGGACAAAGCGTACAAATACGTTGCTCAGAAACTGGCAGGTGATGATGACCTGCTGGCAAAAGCAACTGACGTTTACACCATCCGCTGCGACGAACTGAACGAAGTACCGATGTAACCACCACTGCGGCGCCGCGCGCGTCGCAAATGCAAGAGAGGTAATTATGAAAAGAGCATTTGGCAAAAAGGAACTGATGGCAGTGGTGCCGGTATCTATGAGCACCATTGATCGCATGGAGCGCAATGGCGAGTTCCCGCAGCGATTCTGGATTACTGATAAGCGTTGTGCATGGAACGCTGAAGAGGTTGAGAACTGGCTTGATGAACGTCAGGCCACCAGCCCCGCAGAGTTCACCGGAAAAAAGCCGCCGGTTGATCAGCGCGTTTACCGCCCAGTAAGTAACGCCGCATGACAGCGCTGATCAGGCACTGGGAAAAATGGTCAGGATGGTACTTATTCCTGACCTCTGTTTCCGCCTGGCTGTATCTGCTGGCGGTAATTTTCAGAGAAGGCTGGATCCGATGAGCAAATTAACCCGTCTTGAAAAGTATCACCTGAACTATGTGTCTCAGCGTCAGGCTTCAAAAGTAGTCGCCGTAACTCCGGCAGCAATGGAGGTAGAAAAGCGCGCTGTTGAGCGTGAATCGAAAGGCCAGTTCCGCATTGCAGCCAGGCTTTGGTTGCTGTGCATGGATGCAGCAGTCGGTGAAGTTGAACGCGCCAGAATAGCGATACGCCGCGATCAGTGCATATCGAAAGGTAACGGCCTTCGCCGTGGTGAATACGCAGGGATCGGATGTCGCGGGGTGGTGTATGACTAACCCTCACGACAATATCCGCGTAGGTAGCATCACGCTGGTTTATTCATCTCTTCGTTGCGGGTGGATTGCACCAGGCGGCAAGGTTATCAAAAAACCATTAAAAGCTCAGCGCATTGCTGAGCTGATGAACAATAAGAAGGTGGCAGCATGAAAGAGCGCGGAATGATTTTTAACGGTGAGATGGTTCGCGCCATTATCGACGGTCGCAAAACGCAGACGCGGCGCATTGTTAAGCCGCAACCTGAACTGACGAAAAGCTCTGGTTTTTCATGGAAAGGCGCTGTGTTTGGTTCTGGCAGCGATGACCGTGAAACCAATCGCAATTTTGCTCATGTTAAATGCCCGCATGGTAAGCCTGGCGATCGTATCTGGGTGCGCGAGACGTTCCAGGGCCCATTGTTCGACTTCGACCAGATGGATTCTTACTGCAAAGACTCCACACCATTTGAGAAAGCTCAGTTCTGCGTTTACAAGGCTGATGGCAAGTCCGCACCAGAGTTTTTCGATGCCGACGATAATCTGCATTGCTGCTGGCGTCCATCCATTCACATGCCGCGCTGGGCCAGCCGCATCCTTCTGGAAATCACCGACGTGCGCGTTGAACGGCTTAATGCTATCAGCCAGGAAGATGCTCAGGCAGAGGGAATGGAGCTAACAGGTTGGCGACCGACTTATTCAGATCCTGATAGCGGAGGCGAGGTTTGTACACCATATGACAATTTTGCGCAGTTGTGGTCGTCCATCTACGGCGAAGAAAGCTGGCAGGGAAACCCATGGGTCTGGGTTATTGAGTTTAAGCGTATCGAAGGCGGTGAGGCATGACCGGTAAATATACTCTTATCTATGCTGATCCTCCATGGACATACCGCGACAAAGCAGCCGACGGCGACCGCGGCGCCGGGTTCAAATATCCGGTTATGAACGTGCTGGATATCTGCCGTCTGCCAGTGTGGGATCTTGCCGCCGATGATTGTTTGCTGGCTATGTGGTGGGTTCCGACGCAGCCGATTGAAGCGCTGAAGGTAGTCGAGGCGTGGGGCTTCCGCCTGATGACCATGAAGGGATTCACCTGGCACAAGACGAACAAGCACAAAGGCAACAGCGCGATCGGCATGGGCCACATGACCAGGGCGAACAGCGAAGACTGCCTGTTTGCAGTACGCGGGAAACTTCCGGCTCGCATGGATGCTTCGATCTGCCAGCACGTAACGGCACCGCGCATGGAGAATTCGCGCAAGCCTGACATCATCCGCGAAAAACTGGTGCAACTGCTGGGCGATGTTCCGCGCATTGAGTTATTCGCCCGCCAGTCGTCGCATGGCTTCGATGTTTGGGGGAATCAGTGCGATGGACCTGCTGTGCAACTGCAACCTGGTTATGCACTCGATATTGCAGGAATGGCGAAGGCATTCAAAAACGTCCCGCTATCACCATCAGACAACCAAGGACGGGAGCGTGCAGCATGACGATGTTCAATGAGGCGGAGTTAATCCGCCAACTGGAAGAGCAGCGCGCTGTGATTGTGCAGAAAAGCACGCAAGTTAACTGGCTGCAAACGGAAAATAGTGTCTTGCACAAGAAATGCGAAGAACTGCAAATGACAGTTGAGCTACAGCGAGAATTTATAAAATCCAGAAATTAATCACCTTCACTCATCCATCGCTCAAACTTCGACGGGGAGAACGGCACAAGATCGGTGTGCTCCCCGTTAATCCAGGCATCAACCATATCGGCCCACTGCTGCAACATATAGGCACGTTGCCTGGCATACTCCGCTTTGTTGTATACCGCTCGCACTCCCTTCTGTTCATGCGCAAGCGCCTTTTCAATCCAGTCAGATGGATAACCAGCCTCATGCAACAGTGTGCTGGCAGTGCGGCGCAGGTCGTGCACCGAGAAGTCATCCAGATGCCCGCCAGCATCATTCACCGATTCGACAGTGACATTGATCAGCCTGTTTAGTGCTGCGTTGGATAATGGCTTGCTCACTGAGTAGCGCCCGGGCAAAAGGTATTCACTTCCACCAGCGCACATCTGCAGGCCAACCATGAGATCCTGCGCCTGCTTTGGCAGATAGATAACGTGCGCCCTGCTTCCCTTCATGCGGTCTGACGGTATGGTCCATGTCCATTTTTTGAAATCAACCTCTGACCATGTGGCATGAGTGAATTCACTTTTACGAACCAGGGTGAGTAGCACCAGCTTTAATGCCAGCTTCATCGTGGCCATAGTCCCGACGTTATCCAGAGCACGGAAGAATACGCCGATCTCTTCAGGTTGTAGCGTGCGGTCGCGTGGCTTAAACATGGCTATTGATGAAGGCTTGATGTCAGCAGCCGGATTAAACAGTCCGTGCCCGCGGTCATTGGCATAACGGTACACGCTGCTGATTATCTCCCGGGCCTGCACAGCCGTAGCCCGCCCGCCACGTTCAACAATGCGATCGCACAGGTCACGCACCATACCGGTGGTTATCTCAGCCATCATCTTGTTACCAAGAACCGGCATGATATCGCGTTCGATAACGGCCTGTTTCATTGCCCGGGTACTGTCAGCCAGAATGACGTGCTTCATATAGCTGTCGGTATGTACCGAGAATGTCTCAGCCCCGCGGATCTTTTTGATACCGTCACGTTTAGCCGCAGCAGGTGACTGGCCTGCCTTCAGCAGCTTCTTTGCAGAAATGAGTTCTTCGCGTGCTTCCGCCAGGCTGATACCGTCACGACCATACTGACCAATGACCAGCGTTTCCCGTCGTCCGTTAATGCGGTAGTCGTACCGGAACGAGACAGAGCCGGAAGTAAGCACTGCGACATACAGCCCATCACGATCAGAAACCTTATACAGTTTGTCCTGCGGTTTGAGGTTTTTTAATTTGGTATCAGTAAGCACAATTCACCCGTAAAGCATCCATGGTTTGACGGTATGAAGAGTATACCTTTAGGGTAATACCGTCACCTGCACCGACGAAAAATGTGAGATAGAGTGAATAGATATGATGTGATATAAAGAAAAACCCCCTGTAAAAACAGAGGGTTGATTGCGGAACTGAATAGAAATGATTAGCTGTGAGTTAGCTGTAAATCATTCCCACTCAATGGTAGCTGGCGGCTTACCGCTGATGTCATACACCACGCGGGAAATACCGTTCACTTCGTTGATAATGCGGTTAGAGACGCGGCCTAAGAAGTCATACGGCAGGTGTGCCCAGTGCGCGGTCATAAAGTCGATGGTTTCTACCGCACGCAGGGAAACAACCCAGTCGTACTTGCGGCCATCGCCCATCACACCAACGGAACGAACCGGCAGGAACACGGTGAACGCCTGGCTTACCTTGTTGTACAGGTCAGCTTTGTGCAGCTCTTCAATGAAGATAGCATCCGCGCGACGCAGCAGGTCGCAGTACTCTTTCTTCACTTCGCCAAGCACACGCACGCCCAGACCCGGTCCCGGGAACGGGTGACGGTACAGCATGTCGTACGGCAGGCCCAGCTCCAGACCAATCTTACGCACTTCGTCTTTGAACAGCTCACGCAGCGGTTCAACCAGACCCATCTTCATCTCTTTCGGCAAACCGCCCACGTTGTGGTGAGATTTGATAACGTGCGCTTTGCCGGTGGCAGATGCCGCGGATTCGATCACGTCCGGGTAGATGGTGCCCTGCGCCAGCCACTTAACGTCTTCCAGCTTCAGCGCTTCTTCATCGAATACTTCCACGAATACGCGGCCAATGATTTTACGTTTAGCTTCTGGGTCGTTCTCGCCTTTCAGCGCGTCCAGGAAACGCTTTTCGCCTTCCACGTGAACGATGTTCAGGCCAAAGTGGTCGCCGAACATATCCATCACCTGCTGAGCTTCGTTGAGACGCAGCAGACCGTTGTCGACGAACACGCAGGTCAGGTTTTTGCCGATTGCACGGTGCAGCAGCATCGCGGTCACGGAGGAGTCAACGCCGCCGGACAGACCGAGGATAACTTTATCATTGCCAACCTGCTCACGAATGCGGGCAACGGCGTCATCGATAATTTTTGCCGGCGTCCACAGCGCTTCACACTGGCAGATGTCGCGCACAAAACGCTCCAGCATGCGCATGCCCTGACGGGTGTGGGTAACTTCCGGGTGGAACTGCACGCCGTAGAAGCGTTTTTCTTCGTGCGCCATGATAGCGAACGGGCAGCTGTCGGTGCTGGCAACGGTCACGAAACCTTCCGGAATGGCGGTCACTTTGTCGCCGTGGCTCATCCACACGTCCAGCAGCGGTTTGCCGTCTGCGGTCAGGGAGTCTTCAATACCGCGGACAAGCGCGCTGTCGGTCTGAACTTCAACCTGCGCATAGCCGAATTCACGTTCGTTAGAACCTTCAACATGACCACCGAGCTGCATTGCCATGGTCTGCATGCCGTAGCACACGCCGAACACCGGCACGCCCGCATTGAAAACGTACTCCGGCGCACGCGGGCTGTTTTCTTCGGTGGTACTTTCCGGACCACCGGAAAGAATGATACCGCTTGGGTTGAATTCGCGAATTTGTGCTTCCGTAACATCCCATGCCCACAGTTCACAGTAGACGCCCAGTTCACGTACGCGACGTGCAACCAGCTGAGTGTACTGCGAGCCGAAATCGAGGATGAGAATGCGATGTTTATGAATATTGTCTGTCATTGACGCTAATTCCGAGGCAAGTGAAACAAATTCGCCCGGCATATAGCCGGGCGCGGAAACTTATCAGGAGCCCATGCGGTAGTTAGGGGACTCTTTGGTGATGGTCACATCGTGAACGTGACTTTCCTGAATACCCGCACCGCTGATGCGTACAAACTCTGCTTTCGTTCGCAGCGCGTCGATAGTACCACAGCCGGTCAGACCCATACAGGAGCGCAGGCCGCCCATCTGCTGGTGAATGATCTCTTTCAGGCGACCTTTATAGGCAACGCGACCTTCGATACCTTCCGGGACCAGTTTGTCAGCAGCGTTATCGCTCTGGAAGTAACGGTCAGAAGACCCTTTGGACATCGCGCCCAGAGAACCCATACCGCGGTAAGATTTGTAAGAACGGCCCTGGTACAGTTCGATTTCACCCGGGGATTCTTCAGTACCCGCCAGCATGGAGCCAACCATCACTGCGGCAGCACCAGCAGCAATCGCTTTAGCGATGTCGCCGGAGAAACGAATACCGCCGTCGGCGATAACCGGAATACCGGTGCCTTCCAGCGCTTCAACGGCATCAGAAACGGCAGTGATCTGCGGAACACCGACGCCGGTCACGATACGGGTAGTACAGATGGAGCCAGGGCCGATACCCACTTTAACTGCGCTGCAACCAGCTTCAGCAAGCGCGCGAGCACCTGCGCCCGTAGCAACGTTACCGCCGATGATCTGCAGGTCAGGATATTTAGCGCGAGTTTCACGGATACGCTGCAGAACGCCTTCAGAGTGGCCGTGAGAGGAGTCAATCAGCAGAACGTCTACGCCAGCGGCAACCAGCGCGTCTACACGCTCTTCGTTACCTGCGCCAGCACCTACCGCTGCACCAACGCGCAGACGACCATGCTCGTCTTTACAGGCGTTAGGTTTACGTTCTGCTTTCTGGAAATCTTTTACGGTGATCATGCCGAGCAGGTGGAAGCTGTCATCAACAACCAGCGCTTTCTCAACGCGTTTTTCGTGCATTTTGGCAAAAACGACATCGCGCGCTTCGCCTTCACGAACGGTCACCAGACGCTCTTTTGGCGTCATATATACGCTAACCGGCTGGTTCAGGTCAGTCACAAAACGCACGTCACGGCCGGTGATGATGCCGACCAGTTCGTTATCTTCAGTCACTACCGGGTAGCCAGCAAAGCCGTTACGCTCGGTCAGTTCTTTCACTTCGCGCAGAGTAGTGGTTGGCAGTACGGTCTGTGGGTCAGTTACCACGCCAGATTCGTGTTTCTTCACGCGGCGAACTTCTTCAGCCTGGCGCTCGATGGACATGTTTTTGTGGATAAAACCGATGCCGCCTTCCTGGGCCAGGGCAATTGCCAGGCGCGCTTCCGTCACGGTGTCCATTGCTGCGGAGAGCATAGGAATGTTCAGGCGAATGGTTTTCGTCAACTGGGTGCTGAGGTCAGCAGTATTCGGCAGAACGGTAGAATGAGCGGGAACGAGGAGGACGTCGTCAAACGTCAGGGCTTCTTTTGCGATACGTAGCATGGGCAATATCTCACCTGGGAGGTTATTAAATATTGCCGCGGCATTATACAGAGCGTAACCGATTGCATCCACACTTTTTTGCAAAAAAACCTTGCGCTCCTCTGTGAGCATGTTACTTTCGACTGAATAACTTGCTGATTTAGAATTTGATCCCGCTCACATGTTATCCTCTCAGACCACCTCAATTTTTACCGTAAGCCGCCTAAATCAGACGGTTCGTTTGCTGCTTGAGCAGGAAATGGGACAAGTTTGGATCAGCGGTGAAATCTCGAATTTCACTCAGCCGTCCTCCGGTCACTGGTATTTCACGCTCAAAGATGACACCGCCCAGGTACGCTGCGCGATGTTTCGCAACAGCAATCGACGGGTAACGTTCCGCCCGCAGCACGGTCAGCAGGTCCTGGTACGCGCCAACATTACGTTGTACGAACCGCGTGGCGACTATCAGATAATTGTTGAGAGCATGCAGCCAGCTGGTGAAGGCTTGTTGCAGCAAAAATATGAGCAACTCAAGGCCAAACTGCAGGCTGAAGGGCTATTCGATCAGCAGTTCAAAAAATCACTACCCTCTCCGGCTCACTGCGTTGGGGTCATTACCTCGAAAACCGGGGCTGCGCTGCACGACATTCTCCACGTGCTGAAGCGCCGTGACCCATCCCTGCCCGTTATTATCTACCCGACCGCGGTCCAGGGCGACGATGCGCCAGGACAGATCGTTCGCGCCATTGAGCTGGCGAACGCGCGGGGCGAGTGCGATGTGCTTATCGTCGGGCGCGGCGGCGGTTCTCTGGAAGATTTGTGGAGTTTTAACGACGAACGTGTAGCGCGGGCAATCTTTGCCAGCCGCATTCCGGTAGTAAGCGCCGTCGGCCACGAAACAGATGTCACTATTGCCGATTTTATTGCAGATTTACGGGCGCCTACGCCATCAGCAGCGGCGGAAATTGTTAGCCGCAATCAACTGGAACTGCTGCGTCAAATTCAGCATGGCCAGCAGCGTCTGGAGATGGCGATGGACTACTACATCGCCAACCGTACTCGTCGCTTTACCCAGCTTCATCACCGTTTGCAACAGCAACATCCGCAACTGCGTCTGGCCCGTCAGCAGACCGTGCTGGAGCGGCTGCGTCAGCGGATGAATTTCGCTCTTGAGAATAAGATTAAGCAGGCCAATCAGCGCCAACAGCGCGTAAGTCAACGCCTGAGCCAGCAAAACCCACAGCCGCGAATTTATCGGGCGCAAACCCGTATTCAGCAACTGGAGTACCGTCTGGCAGAGAATATCCGCGCGCGTTTAAGTGCACAGCGAGAACGCTTCGGTAATGTGGTGACGCATCTTGAAGCGGTGAGTCCTCTCTCGACGCTCGCTCGCGGCTATAGCGTCACTACCGCGACCGACGGCAAAGTACTGAAGCAGACCAAACAGGTAAAAACCGGTGATGTGCTCACTACCCGCCTGTCAGACGGCTGGGTAGAGAGCGAAGTGAAAGGCGTAACGACGGCAAAGAAAACGCGTAAGAAAAAGCCAGATTAGACCGGCACAAACTCCACACGTTTCTTCGAGATCAGACCATGGCCATTCTGACAGAAGTAGTCCACCGCCCCGCAGGCTTTTAACACCTGGAGTGGCTGATGGCACTCCGGGCAGCGCGCTTCTAACGGAATATCTTTTTTACAGTTTTCACAGTGTGCCACACCGTTTTGTGGTTCCAGTTCTGCATGACAATCCGGGCAGGTCATCGACATGGTGACTCCTTTAAATGGTGTTCAATTCTGCGCTAATTTTACCATGATACGCTTAGTGTGAACCACGCAACTGTTGCTGTAGGATCAGTAATCGTTCTACCTCATCCAGCCTGCGCTGCGTCGTGCGGCTCACCTCCTGCGGGCTGCGTTCAAACAGACTTTGCGTCCCCAGAATATGTTCCGCCAGACAATGGGCATAAATCGTACCAGGCAGACACCAGCGTTGCACAACATCACCGTCAATCAATTCGAGCACATCGTCGGCACCCCGTCGGTCGTAGCTGATGATACGCCCATCACGCAGATAAAGGCGCAGACCTTTTTGTCCGCCAGCAGGCCCCGCGTATTTATTCAGCCAGATATCCAACGGTACACCGCTAATCAGTCCTTGCAGATGCGCCTCTCCTTCAGCCGTGGTCAGGTCACCCTGGATGATGTTACGTCCCAGACGGTCTTTAGCGCTCTTCACCTGCAGGGTCATGCTGTCATTACCGCCCAGGTAACGCACTGTTTCACGCAGCATGGCCAGTACGTGTGTGCCAATGTCCAGAATCACACCGTCCGGGTGGCGAAGCTCACGCGTATCTGGCTCACCAGTGGCAAAGTTGAGCGCGATCGGCTCTCCTGTAGCGTTATATCCGCTCGGCTCCTGCAAAAAACCGTCGATTTTAACAACGTCTGAAAAGTGAGAGACAAGTGCCTGTTGTGGGTTATCGCCCTGCCACTGCGCACCGAGTTTTCCCAATGCCAGCTGCATTGCGCCATTACGCGCCATCCAGTGGTCGAGCGCCAGCACACGGTCGGCAGCGTCGGGTTGCTCCAGCAGCGTTTTCAGTTTTTCAATTTGGGAAAGCGTGGCAACAATCGGTTTTTCAACCACGATTCGTGCGATGGGAGCGGCCAGCGCCTGTTCAAGCACATCGAGATGATGCAGAGAAGCGGTGGTGATAAACAGGGTATCAAGCGGTGTTGCAAGAAGTTCAGCGAGCGATGCACAGCGTGTCACACCAGCGGGCTGTTTTGCGGGTTGCACGTCAAATCCCACACAGCACAGGGAATCACCGTAAAGTTTACGCAATGCGGGCAAGTATGCCGTTTCAACGACTGCGCCAAGCCCAACAAACCCTAACAGCATGTTCTCACCTCGTAAATGAATTGGCCGGGACATCACGTCTGCCCCGGCACAATCGAGGTGTTATCAGGCGCTAGTAGCCGGTTTAGTTTGCGTATTCTCCAGCATGCGACGGATCGGCACAATGAGGACGATCAGTACCGCGGCGCAGATAAGCAATGCAATCGAGCAACGAGCGAAGAGATCCGGCAGCATATCCAGTTGGTCGGCCTTCACATGACCACCAATCAGACCTGCGGCCAGGTTACCCAGCGCACTGGCGCAGAACCACAGGCCCATCATCTGCCCGCGCATTCTTTCCGGAGCCAGCAGCGTCATGGTCGCCAGACCGATCGGGCTCAGGCACAACTCACCAAGCGTCAGCATCAGGATACTGCCCACCAGCCAGAATGGGGAGACGCCTGCGCCACCGTTACTGAGAACGTTTTGCGCTGCCAGCATCATCAGACCAAAGCCTGCAGCGGCACAGAGAATACCGATAACGAACTTGGTGATGCTGCTCGGGCGAATGTTCATGCTCGCCAGTTTCGGCCATGCCCAGCTGAATACCGGTGCCAACAGAATGATAAACAGTGCGTTTATCGACTGGAACCAGACCGCCGGGATTTCAAAATCGCCGATCATACGGTTAGTGTAGTCATTAGCGAACAGGTTGAACGAGGTTGGCTTCTGCTCAAACGCAGACCAAAAGAACGCGGCGGAAACCAGCAGGATAAAGCAGACCAGCAGTCTGGCGCGCTCTTTGCGATTCAGACCAGCAAAGACAAACAGGTAGATAAAATAGAGCGCGACGGAGGCGGCAATCACATACACCAGCATACTGGCAACCGCGACCGGATTTATCACAATCACGCCCTGCGCAATCAGCGTAACGATAACGGCTACGCCGACAGCCAGCGCCAGCAGCCACGCGCCCACACCGTTACGTTTCACTACCGGGCTGTTCCAGGTTGAGTCCAGACCCACTTCGCTGTCATAACGTTTCATCGATGGAACGGCAAACACGCGGAAGATGATCAACGCCACCAGCATCCCGATACCACCGATGCCAAAGCCCCAGTGCCAACCGTGGGATTTAATCAGCCAGCCGGAGATCAGCGGCGCGATAAACGACCCCATATTGATGCCCATATAGAACAGCGAGAAACCGCCGTCGCGACGCGCATCGCCTTTTTTATACAGCGTGCCAACCATCACTGAGATACAGGTTTTAAACAGACCGGAACCGAGCACGATAAACATCAGGCCGATAAAGAACAGGTTGTTCCCCATAATGGCCGAGAGCGCGATCGACAAGTGACCGAGCGCAATCAAAATGGAACCGTACCACACCGCTTTCTGTTGGCCGAGCCAGTTATCCGCCAGCCAGCCACCTGGCAGCGCGGCGAGATACATCGTACCGGCAAAGATACCCACAATCGCCGAGGCATTTTCACGCGCCAGCCCCATGCCGCCGTCATAAACGGTAGCAGCCATAAACAGGATCAGTAACGGGCGAATGCCGTAAAACGAGAAGCGCTCCCACATCTCTGTGAAGAACAGCGAGCCGAGCGGGTAAGGATGACCGAAGAAAGTTCGGCTTTCTTTTTGATTAACAGAGGATTGCATAATTCTCCCGAAAGTTATGTCGTCGTGCGTGTAAACACCGCGATGTACGCCAGCCAGTTACGTATCTGACCGATTTTTTACATGCGGCGAAAAGTTATTTAACCATTTGATAACCTAAGGCTAGTTTTGTCTAGTACCAGCCCCCGGACTTTAAGATGAAAACTCGACAAATGTCTACTTTCTTAGATTTAAACTTGGCAAAAAACGAATAGTGATTGACTTTACACAGGGGGAGATCAGCAATGGGCAGACGAAAAAAAACCCGCGACAAGCGCGAGTTTTTATCTGCATCAGCAACAGTTACTTGCTTTTTTTGATGTGCTTAATCAAACGCTTACGCTTACGCATCTGAGTCGGCGTCAATGTATTGCGTTTGTTCGCAAACGGGTTCTCCCCTTCTTTGAACTGAATACGGATCGGCGTCCCCATCACGTCCAAAGACTTGCGGAAATAGTTCATCAGATAGCGCTTGTAGGAATCCGGCAGGTCTTTGACCTGGTTGCCGTGAATCACCACGATTGGCGGGTTATAACCACCGGCATGGGCATATTTCAGCTTCACACGACGACCACGCACCAGCGGCGGCTGATGATCTTCTACTGCCATGGTCATGATGCGCGTCAGCATCGCGGTGCTCACGCGACGTGTAGAGCTATCGTATGCTTCACGGACCGATTCAAACAGATTACCCACGCCGCTACCGTGCAGCGCTGAGATAAAGTGTACGCGCGCAAAATCAATAAAGCCCAGACGGAAGTCCAGCGTCTCTTTGACCTGCTCTTTTACTTCCTGCGTCAGGCCATCCCACTTGTTGACTACGATAACAAGTGAGCGCCCACTATTGAGAATAAAGCCCAGCAGCGACAGGTCCTGATCGGAAATCCCTTCACGCGCGTCAATCACCAGCATCACCACGTTGGCATCTTCAATTGCCTGCAGCGTTTTGATTACTGAGAATTTTTCTACCGCTTCGGTAATTTTGCCGCGCTTACGCACGCCCGCGGTATCGATGAGCACATATTCGCGTTCATCGCGCTGCATCGGAATATAAATACTGTCACGCGTGGTTCCCGGCATGTCGTAAACCACTACGCGGTCTTCGCCGAGAATACGGTTAGTAAGCGTGGACTTACCTACGTTCGGACGGCCGACGATTGCCAGTTTAATCGGCAAATCCTGCGGGTTGAAATCGTCCTCAGGCTCTTCTTCGCCGTTTTCTTTGGCTTCAAGCTGCGCCCAGTATTCTGCGTCTTCATCCACTTCTTCCTGAGGAGCAACGTCATCCATCCACGGCAGCAGAACATGCTCCAGCAGGCTGAGAACACCACGACCATGAGACGCCGCAATCGGATAAATTTCACCCAGACCCAATGAGTAGAAATCAACAACCGCCTGGTCAGGATCGAGTCCGTCAGTTTTGTTGGCGACCAGGAACGTCGGTTTCTGGCGCGAACGCAGGTGTTTAGCAATAGCTTCATCCGCTGGCATCAGGCCAGCACGCGCATCCACCATGAACAGCACAACGTCTGCTTCTTCGATAGCCAACAGCGACTGTTCCGCCATACGGGTTTCAACACCGTCTTCGGTGCCATCAATACCGCCGGTATCAATGCAGATAAACTCACGGCCTTCAATTTCCGCACGACCGTACTTACGGTCACGAGTCAGACCCGGGAAATCCGCAACCAGCGCATCTCGGGTGCGAGTTAGACGGTTAAATAACGTGGATTTGCCAACGTTAGGGCGCCCGACAAGCGCGACCACAGGTACCATGTTTAAAGCCTCATTTAAAAAATCATCAGACAACGGGCACATTTTTTGCCCCGTTGTTAAAAACAGTAAAACGGCCCCTGCACCAGGAGCCGTTTTTCAAAGCGAGCGGCCGGGACGATTAACGCGTAATGGAGTACAGCGTACCGTCTTTCGCCTGGATCAGCAGTTTACCATCAGCAGAGACCGGCTCGGTCAGGAAACCTGAGCTGTCGACTTTCTGCTGGGCAACAAAACGACCATCGTCAACGTTAATCCAGTGCAGGTAGCCTTCGCTATCACCGACGACCAGATTGCCATTATACAATACCGGGGACGTCAGCAGACGGTGCAGCAGATCGCTTTGCGTCCACAGCGTCACGCCGCCATCGGTGGTCAGCGCCAGTACGCGGTCATTCTGGTCAACCAGGTAGATACGGTTACCGTCGACGATGAAATCATTCACCGAGCCCAGTTCGCGTTTCCACATAATCTGACCGCTGCGCAGATCCAGCGCCGTCAGGTTACCATTATAAGCCAGCGCGTAAACAACGCCATTGACGATAACCGGCGTGGTATCAACGTCGCTCAGACGATCGATTTCCGTTGGGCCTGTCGCCTGAGAGATACGCTGCTGCCAAATCATCTGGCCTTGCTGCATCAGCACGGCGCTCACGCGACCGTTATCACCGCCGACAATAGCTGCGCCAAAGGCGGTTGCCGGAGCGGATTCACCACGCAGAGACAGGGAAGGCATGTCGAGGTTAACGGTCCATTTGATGGCGCCATCAGCTTCGTTTAATGCCTGCAACTGGCCGTTGCTGGTGTGGATCAAAACTACGCCATCGCTCACAACAGGACGAGACAGCGCTTCACCGGCGACTTTCGTCTGCCATGCGGTGGTACCGTCGCTGGTATTCAACGCATAAACCTGTGCTTTTTCGCTGCCAATGTAAACATGTCCGCCGGACACGGTTACACCGCCAGAAAGCTGTGCAGATGCACGGGAGAACCAGCCGTCTTTCTCACCCAGATTCACAGACCAGACTTCTTTACCGTCGCCTGCGTTCAATGCTTTCACTACACCAGCGCGATCGGCTGCATAGACAACGTTATCCGCCAGCGCAGGGTGAAGATTGGAATAGAAATCACCAATACCGTTACCTACGGAGGTGCTCCATTCCGTAGACGGAGTAAACTGGTTTTCAACCACCGGTAATGGGGACATCTTAACGACATCTTCTTCGCCACTAAACAGTGAACAGCCGCTCAATAGGGTAACGGAAAGCAGCCCTGGCAGAAGTAATTTACGCAATTGCATCGGGTCCCTCTCAGATGGACAAATTATTGATTTTCATCTGCATCATTTCGCTCAGAGCAGGAGAGGCATCGCTTTTCACACCCGCTTCCCATGCGCTACGCGCACCTTGTTTGTCGCCTTTGCTCAGCAACGCTTCACCGCGCAGATCGGCAACAATGGCCGTCCACCCTTCACCTTTAATGGTGTCGAGTGTTTTCAGCGCGGTATCAGCCTGTTTAAGCTGAACCTGAACACGAGCCAGACGCAGGTTAATCACCGCTTTGAGATTTTCATCGCTGGTCGCAGCCAAGCCCTGTTGCAGTTGGCTTGCGGCTTTCTCAAGTTCATTTTGGTCAACAAACTGCTGCGCAAGTTCCAGTGAAGCTAGCGCGCCGTAGGTATTTTTATTCTCTGCAGCAAATTTCTCAGCGGCAGGAATGCTGTCCGGTTTACCCGCGCTAACCGCAGTCACCGTATTTTGATATGCCAGAGAAGCAGAGCGTGCGGACTCCGTCTGATGGCTGGTCCAGTAACGCCAACCAACCAGCGCGCCAACCCCTAAAATGATCCCAACAGCCAGCGCCTTGCCGTTTTCAGCAAAGAAGCGTTTTACCGCATCAACCTGGTCGTGTTCGTTCTCGTAAATTTCCACGCTGTCCTTCTCCTTAGCCCAGTAAAGTGCGCAAATGCGCGGCAACGCTATCCTGCGCTACTGCCGTTTGCTCACCAGAGCGCAAATCCTTCACTACAACAGTACCGTCAGCCACTTCGGACTCGCCCAGTACCAGTGCAACGCGGGCGCCCCACTTATCGGCACGGGCAAACTGTTTCTTAAAGTTGCCGCCACCGTGGTTTGTCATCAGTTTCACACCAGGAACTTCATCGCGCAGACGTTCTGCAAGCGTCATTGCCGCCGACTGCGTGTCCGCCCCTGAAGCAACCAGGTATATATCGACAACAGGATCTGCGTTAAATTCCGGATTAACTGCCTGAACTAACAAAACAAGTCGTTCCAGCCCCATAGCAAAGCCCACGGCTGGCGTTGCACGACCGCCAAGTTGCTCTACCAGACCGTCGTAACGACCACCGGCACACACGGTGCCCTGAGAGCCCAGGCTGCTGGTGACCCACTCAAATACGGTGCGGTTGTAGTAATCAAGACCACGAACCAGACGCTGATTGACGGTGTAGGCAATGCCTGCGGATTCCAGCAGTTTGCACAAGCCCGCGAAGTGCTCGCGAGAGTCGTCATCAAGATAGTCGCCCAGTGCAGGCGCGTCGTTGAGCAGCGCCTGTACTTCCGGGTTTTTGGAGTCGAGAACGCGCAGCGGATTGGTGTACATACGACGCTTGCAGTCTTCGTCCAGTTTCTCTTTGTGCAGTTCCAGGTAGGCGACCAACGCATCACGGTAGTTAGCGCGGGCTTCAAGCGAACCGATTGAGTTCAGCTCAAGGCTAACATGCTGAGAAATACCCAGCGCGCGCCACCAGCGAGCGGTCAGCATAATCAGCTCCGCATCGATGTCCGGGCCTTGCAGGCCAAATACTTCGACACCCAGCTGATGGAATTGACGATAGCGTCCTTTCTGCGGACGTTCGTGGCGGAACATCGGCCCGATATACCACAGACGCTGTTCCTGATTGTACAGGAGACCATGTTCGATGCCGGCGCGTACGCAGCCCGCAGTCCCTTCAGGACGCAATGTCAGGCTGTCGCCATTACGGTCCTCAAAGGTATACATCTCTTTTTCAACCACGTCGGTAACTTCACCGATCGCGCGTTTGAATAACGGGGTCTGCTCTACAATCGGCAAGCGGATTTCACTGTAACCGTAGCTACCGAGCACGTTTTTGAGAGTGCCTTCAATGCGCTGCCAGATGGCGGTTTCGCCAGGCAGATAATCGTTCATGCCGCGAATGGCTTGAATGTTTTTTGCCACGTTTATTCTCTTTATGAATATAAAAATGAACCCTCAGCGCTAACCCGAACAATGCGGGCGCCATGCGGGTTCAATCATACACGGGAAGCACGCCGCTTCCCATCACGTTGTTATTTTTCAAGCTGCTGCACGTCGATACGACGCGCTTCGTCCAGAATACTCGCTTTAGCGCGAATGCGGGCTTCAAGCTGCTTAATCATGTCGTCGTTATCGAGTCTGTCCTTACGCACGCCGTCTTCATACAGGCCGCTTTTCTTGTTACCGCCCGTCACGCCCAGCGTAGAAACCAGCGCTTCACCAGGACCGTTTACCACGCAGCCGATGATCGAAACGTCCATTGGCGTAATGATATCTTCCAGGCGTTGCTCCAGCGCGTTAACCGTACCAATAACGTCAAACTCCTGACGCGAACAGGTTGGGCAAGCGATGAAGTTGATCCCGCGCGCGCGAATGCGCAGCGATTTCAGGATATCGAAACCCACTTTGATCTCTTCCACCGGATCGGCTGCCAGAGAAACACGCAGCGTATCGCCGATCCCTTCAGATAACAGCAGGCCAAGGCCGATCGCGGACTTCACCGAACCACTACGCAGGCCACCGGCTTCGGTGATCCCCAGATGCAGCGGTTGATCGATCTGTTTCGCCAGCAGGCGATAGGATTCTACGGCGAGGAAAACGTCAGATGCTTTAACACTGACTTTGAATTGATCGAAGTTCAGACGATCGAGGTGATCCACGTGGCGCATAGCGGATTCCAGCAGCGCCTGCGGCGTCGGTTCACCGTATTTTTCCTGCAGATCTTTTTCCAGCGATCCGGCGTTGACGCCGATACGGATAGGAATATTTTTATCACGAGCGCAATCCACCACCATGCGAATACGCTCTTCACTGCCGATATTACCTGGGTTAATACGCAGGCAATCAACGCCGTATTCCGCCACCTTCAGCGCGATACGATAGTCGAAGTGAATATCGGCAACCAGCGGGACGTTAACCTGCTGTTTGATAAGCTTGAACGCTTCTGCGGCATCCATTGTCGGTACGGAGACACGAACAATGTCTGCGCCTACGCGTTCCAGCGCTTTAATCTGATTAACCGTCGCTTCCACATCCGTGGTACGCGTGTTAGTCATAGACTGTACAGCGATGGGCGCACCATCGCCAATCGGCACGTTCCCAACGTAAATGCGTGTCGATTTTCTACGTTGAATTGGAGCCTGGTTATGCATTAAAAAATCTCCCGCATTGCCGTCTGTTACTGAGCCGGTGATTGTTCGGCATTAACGGTCAGACGCGCAACCTGGTTAGTTCTGATAAAACGACTCAGATCGACAGGTTTACCCTGGAACTGAATCTGCACTGCCGCCGGGGCGCCAATTTTCAGTTTGTACGGCGCTTGACCGGTCAGGTTTAGATTGCCGTCTTTACGCTGCATCCCGCTGAACAGTTTTTTACCGGTCGCATCGGTTACTTCCAGCCAGCAATCGGCGGTAAAGTTCATCACCAGCGCGTTAGGATCGGCTGCAGGTGTAGTCACACCTGCCTGATCGGTCGGCAGAGGAGCCGCTGTAGCTGGCGCTGTTGGCGCTGCGGTTGCGGTATCGACGTTAGCCTGAGATGGGGCAACAACGGCGTTCTGTTGCGCATCAGCGGCGGGTGCCGGGGTCGCAGCAACGTCTGGCGTTGGCGCTGCGTCCGCTACCGCACCATCGTCAGGAGCCGGAGGGGTATCCTGCCCTGCTGCTGCGCTGGTATCTAACGGTACGTTCTGCGCACCCTCTTTACCGGCATTCAGCTCAGCAGAGGATTGATCGGCCATAGTGGTGATCTCTTCCTGCTGTGCTTTATGGTTCTGCCACCACCAGGCACCAGTCAGTCCGACAACGACAAACAGTACCAGCCAGGTAAAGGTCATTAACCAGCCGTCACGTTTCTTACGACGTTTGCCGAGCGAGAAGCTCTGCATCGGTGCGACTTTAGCTGGTCGAATCGGAGCCTGTTTTTCCAGCCCTGGCAACAGTTCTTCTTCAGGAATATGCACCAGACGCGCATAAGAACGGATATACCCGCGCAGGAATGTTGAAGCAAGATCGGCTGGCGCCTTATCCTCTTCAATATCGCGTACCGTGGAGACCTTCAGGCAAAGTCGCTCCGCGACTGCCTGCTGGCTGAATCCGAGTTGTTCACGGGCATTGCGCAGACGAACGCCGGTGGATAGTGTTTCATTTTTGTCGTGCGTGGCTTCAGTATTCATTCGCTACAGCTGCGTAAATTTGGGTTCTGATGCCGGCGAGCCACAATGCTCACCCACACCGCGAAACATCTGGTCAGTTAACCTTCGTCAGACAGTATAAAACGGTCAGACTATCAATGACAAAACGGCGTAAACCTGAGGGCTAAACACTTGTTACGCCGTTACATACTGCCTTAAAGTCGACAAAAACGCACCGTTATTATTGACCTGACGACGACAACAAAAAACCTCATATGGCTTACGTTGCACTACGGTACAGGAATTATACCGTAGTGCGCCAACATCAAACGGTCTTAATCTCGATAGCGTCGCCCTGCATACGCTTACGCAGAGTACGCTTGGTACGGTCGATAACGTCGCCCGCCAGCTGACCGCAGGCTGCATCGATGTCATCACCACGTGTTTTACGCACGATGGTAGTGAAACCATAGCTCATCAACACTTTGGAGAAACGATCGATACGGCTGTTAGAACTACGGCCATACGGCGCGCCCGGGAACGGGTTCCACGGGATCAGGTTGATCTTACACGGCGTATCTTTCAGCAGTTCTGCCAGCTGATGCGCGTGTTCAGTGCCATCATTGATGTGATCTAACATCACATACTCAATGGTTACACGACCCTGGTTAGCGTTGGACTTCTCCAGATAACGACGAACCGCGCCAAGGAATGTTTCGATATTGTACTTTTTGTTGATAGGTACAATTTCGTCACGAATTTCATCGTTCGGCGCATGCAGAGAAATCGCCAGCGCGACGTCAATCATATCACCCAGCTTATCCAGCGCAGGGACAACGCCTGAGGTGGAGAGCGTGACGCGACGCTTGGACAGCCCAAAACCGAAGTCATCGAGCATGATTTCCATCGCCGGAACCACGTTGGTCAGGTTGAGCAGCGGCTCGCCCATCCCCATCATCACCACGTTGGTAATAGGACGCACGCCCGTAGCCTTCACCGCACCGACGATCTTCGCCGCGCGCCAGACCTGACCAATGATCTCCGATACCCGCAGGTTACGGTTAAAGCCCTGTTGCGCCGTAGAGCAGAATTTACACTCTAATGCGCACCCGACCTGTGAAGAAACACACAGGGTCGCACGATCGTCTTCCGGGATATACACCGTTTCAACGCGCTGATCGCCAACCGCGATAGCCCATTTGATCGTACCGTCAGAAGAACGCTGCTCTTCCACCACTTCCGGGGCGCGAATTTCAGCCACTTCTTTCAGCTTGTTACGCAGCACCTTGTTGATGTCAGTCATGTCATCAAAGTTGTCGCTGCAATAGTGGTACATCCACTTCATGACCTGATCGGCACGAAACGGTTTTTCGCCCATCTCTTTGAAGAATTCGCGCATTTGCTGACGGTTCAGATCCAGCAGGTTAATTTTTCCATTTTTATTTGGAACCGCAGGAATGACGACTTCAGAGGTGTTAACTAATTCAGACATAATTTTTTCCGGCCTCGTTGTTACACGTTGTGGCCCGTGGAGGGTTAAAAAGAAACGCCCCGGCAAGCGATCTGCTCTTCCGGGGCGTTGCATTGTACAAAGTCTGGCGCAGGGATGCCACGTTTGCACGAAGCATTAGCGAAAATAATATGTAAAGGAAGATCGTAGGCCTGATAAGACGCATCAGCATCGCCATCAGGCAAAGCAGAGCCGGATGCGCAAATGCTTATCCGGCCTACCCCACGAGCTTATTAGCGAGTGCGCGGGCAAACCTCACCTTCACCAAAGAAATAGGCGATTTCGCGCGCCGCTGACTCAACGGAGTCGGAACCGTGAGTACCGTTCTCGGTGAAGCTGTCAGCATAGTCTGCACGCAGAGTACCGGCCAGCGCATTCGCCGGGTTGGTTGCGCCCAGCAGATCGCGATGACGCTGTACGGCATTTTCGCTTTCCAGAACAGAAACAACGATCGGACCGGAGGTCATGAATTCAACCAGACCGTCAAAGAACGGTTTGCCATCGTGCTCAGCATAGAAGCCACGTGCCTGCTCAACGGTCAGGTGCAGCATTTTAGTGCCGACAATTTTGAACCCTGCTGCTTCAAAGCGCGCAAAGATGCTCCCAATAACGTTTTTTGCCACCGCGTTTGGTTTGATGATGGAAAAAGTACGTTCAATAGCCATGATAACCTCTGTAATGTGTTCTGTTGTTGTCTATATAGATGTACGACCTGGCGCGGATTATAAAGAGCATCCCGGCAATTGACTATTGATGAAGGTAACATTTCTTTAAAATAAGATGAATTTTAGCAACAAACAGTCACCAACTGGTCTACTGCATCGAAAATCTCACCGTCGCTACCTGACCAGCGTCATCCATCACCAGCAGTTGATAATCCCCTTTAGTCGCCAGCCGTAGCGTAAGACGACGTCCACGTTCTTCCAGCCTTTCACCGTTAAGAAACCACCAGCGTTCACCGCTCCCACCACTGGTTTGCACCGGCAATGAGGCTTGAGCAGAACCGGGTAAACGCTTCACAATCGCGCCATCACGAATGCCTGTCAACTGCAATGGCTGCGAAGCGTCTTGCCCCAGCGGCGGACACGTGGCAGAAACTGGCGGTAATCTCGCCCCACGGCGTTCTGATTCCGGTAGCCATGGCTCCAGCGGCAATGGCCAGACGATTAACGTTTGTTCGTGCGCCTGCGGGCAATCCGCCGCCACACGTTTGCCTTCATCATCCAGCCAGACAGGAAAACGAATGCCATTAACCCCTTCCTGCTCGGGCAATAATAACGTTGGCGGCTGACTGCCATCCAGTAACCAGGTTGCCAGACGGCGACGGCAGTTGCTGTCTCCTGGGGCAAGGGATTGCCCGCCCGGCCAGCACACCACGCCGCGACTCACGGAATCAGGACGTGGATCTTCCGGCTGATTGGTCCCGCGAGAGAGCAAAAGATTGTTGACCTGATTGAGCAGCGGCACGGCGCTGGCAAATCCAAACTGGCCCACCACCGGCGTTCCGTCTGGTCTGCCAGTCCAGATACCGATCACATAACGGGCGTTAACGCCAATCGCCCAGGCATCGCGATAGCCATAGCTGGTGCCCGTTTTCCACGCCAGCGGAACCACTCTGCTCAGTGCGTTATCCGGCAGCGGTTGCGCTTCGTCGGCCATAATACGGCGAATAATCCACGCCGCGCCCGCCGACATCAACGGACGTTCAAGCAGTGGGTCACCCGGCTGCAGACGCAGTTTTCCCGCTTTTCCCTGGCGGGCAAAGGCGCTGTACGCTGCGGCCATATCTTCCAGCCTTGCCCCCGCGCCACCTAAAATCAGCGACAGATTCGGCGCAGCCCCTGCGGGCAGATACAGCGGTAAGCCGACGTTACGTAACGATGCGGCAAAGCGCTTCGGACCATAGGCTTCGAGCACCTGTACGGCGGGTAAATTCAATGACCTTACCAGCGCTTCGCTCATGCTCACCGGGCCATGAAAACCGCTGTCAAAATTCCCCGGTCGATAATCTCCGGTTCGCCGCGGGACATCCTGCAACAACGAAGCGGGATGAATGAGTCCGTCATCCAGCGCCAGGCCATAAACAAACGGCTTCAGCACCGAGCCGGGCGAACGGATCGCATTCACCATATCCACATGACCAAAGCGGGAGTCGTCATTCATATCTACCGACCCCACCCAACCACGTACGCTCATATCGGTGTGATCGACCACAATCATTGCCAGCGAACTGCGTGCAGGTAAGCGCCCCTTCCAGTTCTGCGCCAGCTCTTCCAGTTGACGCTGCAATCCGGCATCAAGGGTAGTCACGATTTTATCGCTCCGGCTTTTTCCCAGCATCATGCGTGAGAATAACGGCGCTAACTGCGGCATTTGCCGGGGCGCCAGCCAGACCGGTTCTTCACGTGACTCCTGTACCTGTCTGGCAGGCCAAATGCCCTGGGTCGCCATACGCTCGAGCACTTTATTACGCGCTGCTTGGGCACGGTCCGGCCAGCGATCCGGACGCAGGCGACTTGGTGCCTGTGGTAAAACAGCCAGCAGCGCGGCATCGGAGTAACTCAATTGCGCGGGTGATTTGCCAAGATAGGCCCAGCTTGCCGCCCCTACGCCCTGCAGCGTGCCGCCAAACGGCGCACGGTTGAGATACAGTGTCAGGATGTCGCGTTTGGAGAGATGCCATTCCAGCTGCAATGCGCGCCAGAGCTGGCGAAACTTGCCGCCGAAGGTTCGCGGATGGGGATCGAGTAATCGTGCGACCTGCATGGTGAGCGTACTGCCGCCCGAAACCACACGCCCAGAGGAGAGGTCCTGCCATGCTGCGCGCAGTACTGAAAACGGATTGACGCCGGGATGCTTCCAGAACCAGCGGTCTTCATAGTTAATTAACGCCTCAAGGTAGCGGGGCGACACCTCATCAATCGTTACCGGATACCGCCAGATACCTTCGGCATCAGCAAAGCGCCAGAGTGGCGTACCATCATTTGCCACCACGACCCGTGCCGGATCGACTTCGCGCAAAGGCAGCGGCCAGATTTTATCTGCCGCCCAAACTGCCGCCACAATCAATAGCGCAACGGCTGCCAGCCAGAGCCAGCAGCCGCGTTGACCCAACCGGCGCATCATTTACGGTCTGACAATCAAAAGTCCCTCTGTCGCACCGGTCGCGCGCCACTGCGGAACATACATTGATTCCACCTGTGGGACGGGAACCTGGTAGGTCCCCGGCGTTACCGCTCGCGCCAGATACACCAGCGTAACCGGTTGTCCTTCATTGACCGCCACCGCAGCGACAAAGCGATCGTCACGGAACTCAACGTGCTGGATATCTGCCTGCTGCATCTGATTAAGCAGATTCGCCACTTCGCTACCGCTATCCTGCAGGCTGGCGCTGCCGTTGGCCAGATTCTGGTTTTCCAGTTCCAGTCCTGCTGGCAGTAAGTCAACCACCAGCGCATCCGGCACGTTCTGGCTGGCTTTCACCTCCAGCCAGACCAGCACCAGCTCGCCGCTGCGCAGCGAATCCAGCGATTTGCTGTTTCCGTCGAGCCCCAGAATTTGACGCTCAATATGCAGAACGTTGCTGGCAGGCGTCGGTGAGGTTTGCGGATAACCGCTCACATCCAGACGCAGCCACAGCGGTTGATTACCGGTATTGGTGACGCTCAGCGTAGACAGCGCATCGGCATCCAGATTACGCGTCTGTGATTTCTCCCCGGCTAACGGTTGCTCCGAGAGTGACGTTTGCGCCTGCCATGTGCCTGGCAAGTCCTGTAACGTACGCGCGGCAAGGAACAACGCATTATTTTCCTGAGTCGAGAGCCAGCGCTGCCCAAAGGCCTGTTCTGACAACGTGTTCAGCAGCGTATTCTGCACGTCAGGTTTGAGCTTGTTCTCTTCGAGCAAGGCCAGCATCAACGCGTTATCCCGTAACGCACTGCCGTAATCCGCCATCCACTGTTGCGTATCGCGGCGCGGCGTATTCAGCGCCAGCGTCAACGCCTGTTCACTGCGGTTAGCATCGCCCATATTTTTCAGCGCGATTCCCAGTTGTAACAGCGGTAAACCAGAGGCCGCTTGCGCACGACGCTCCCAGATCTCACGCAGTGCGCCAAGCGGGGCTTTTTGCTGACGCGCCAGAACCAACGCGGCGTAGGCTTGTACGGCAAACCGGCTTGCTGAAGAGTCGTCGGTATAGCGAATCGACAACATTCCTGGATCCTGCAAATAGCGCAGCAGCCGCTCGTTGCCACGGTTAATCACCTCAACCGGGACGCTGTAGCCTTGTTCGTTCGCACGGACGAGGAAATCCATGACATACGCAGTCAGCCAGTACTCTTCTGATCCGTTTTTATCCCACAGCGCGAAACCACCGTTATCACGCTGCATCTGCACTAAACGAGAAATCCCAATATCGACTGCCGCGCGGCGTTTTTCATCGCTGTCGCCCACAATACCTAACGCCTTCAATTGCGCAGCATTGGTGTATAAGGATGGGAACAACCCGCTCGCCGTTTGCTCCAGGCAGCCGTAAGGGTAAGCCTTCAGTTCGCGGATATAACGCGCCAGATTCAGCGGCGGCTTGCCGCTGAACAGCAGTTGTCCCTGCATCGTTGCAGGGGAGAAGTTGGTCAGTTCTTCGCCCGGAAGCTGCCAGGTTGCGCCCGGCTGAAGTGCGACACCGTTATTAACGGTTTGCGCCGGGAACGCCGGACGCACGCCAATCTTCCACTGTTTATGCTGAACTGGCAGCGTTTCACCCGGTAAAGTCAGACCGCTAATTTCTGCCTGAATTTCGCCATCGCCAAACCCCTCCCGCGCACGCACCGGAATAAACAACGTAGTCCGTACGCCTGGTGCCAGATTCAATGGAGCAGGATCTTGTCCCATCAGCTCCAGTAAACCGCTGGCCGCGAGCTTAATATTCAGTGTTTGCGGTTTGTCAGTCAGGTTAGTCACGTCCAGCGTCAGTCGCGAGGTATCGCCTCCCGCCAGAAAACGCGGCATATTCAGTTCAGCAATTACCGGCGCGGCAACAATCACCTTGCTTTCACTGCTGCCAAAGTCATCCGCCGTCCAGGCCTGTGCCATTACCCGTAGCTCGCCGTTGAAATCACCAATCGGTAGCGTCACCGTACCTTCGCCCTGCTCGTTGAGCGTGACCGGCAGCGCCTGTTGCGCCACGATATTGACGTGATTGACCGGTGGCTTACCGCCGCGTTTTAATTCATCGCCATCACCACCAAAACGCAGCGCCGCCAGCCGCCCTTGCCCTTCGATCACCTGGCCGTAAATATCATAAATATCCGCGCCATAGCGTTTTTGTCCGAAAAATGCCTGCCACGGATCTGGCGTGGCGTAATCGGTAATGTTCAACACCCCGCTATCAACGGCAGAGACCAGCACGTTAACCTGTTTTGGTACGTCGCCATTTTTGACGCTGGCTTTAATCTTGACGGTCAACGACTGGTTTGGACGTATTTTCGCCGGGTTTTCCAGCGCCAGCGCCAGACGACGGTTTTCATCACCTAACGGCAAATGCAGTAAACCAACCGCCCGTTTTGGCGTGGCCGAACGGGACTTGTCGCCAGGACGAACCACCAGCGCACTGAGATACAAATCGTGGCGATTCCAGGTTTTATCA
Source organism: Citrobacter sp. Cpo071 (assembly GCF_030332765.1). Classification (NCBI taxonomy): domain Bacteria; kingdom Pseudomonadati; phylum Pseudomonadota; class Gammaproteobacteria; order Enterobacterales; family Enterobacteriaceae; genus Citrobacter; species Citrobacter sp. Cpo071. Next base: position 109,975 of record NZ_JAOWHE010000081.1, read on the forward strand.
ATCGGGATGGAGATATCGAGACCATCCGCCGGTACGTCTATTTCTTGCCACCACAGCGGGCCTTCGCTGGATTCCACCATCGCATAACCTTTGCCAGCAGCAGGAGCGGCAACGTGCAGCTTCATGGTATCGCCAGGACGATAGCTGGGTTTGTCCAGTTTCAGAGTCACGCGATCGGGACGCACAGCCCCACTGCCGTCGCTGTTATCCTGCCAGCTATAACCTGCCCAGAAGCGTACGCTGCTCACCGCATCATTCGGGGCTTTCACTTCCAGACGATAGGCACCCCACTCAACCGGGAAGCTGACTTTACCGGTTTCATCGGCCTTAAGATCCAGAGTCTGCTCACCTTCAACCAGATCCTTTTGATCGAACTGTGATTGCCAGCCCTCGCCTTCAGACCAGTTCCAGTAATAATCCCGGCGCTCGCGGATCAAACGCACCTGCAAACCGGACACCGCTTTTTTCTCGCCCTGCGCATCGGCATAAACAATGTCGAAAGCGGCGTTGCTGTTTTCATCAACGATAGGCTGATTCACAGTGGTATCAGTGCGGTAGTCATAGACGGCTTTTGCCGCAAACTGCGGACGAATACCCGGCAGCGTGTCCGCAGGCCAGATGGCTTGTTCAGCCCGACGCGTCACCGGGCGACCACCTGACTCCAGCAGGCTGGCTTGCAGGATCACCTGTAACGGGGAATGCGTCTCCTGCCATTGGCTGTTGGTGGTCACTTCGCCGCGACCGTGTTCATCCAGCGTAAGCTGAACTTCATCGAGGCTGCGGGACAGGTTTTCTTCGGCAATATTACCAAACTGGAACCCCGGCAATGCCTGCACCGCTTCGCGCAGCGGGCGCAGGAAAAGCTGCCCTTGCAGAGCATTGCCGTTAGCAGGCGCGCCGTACAGGTAGTAGCCCACTACCGAGAACTTCACTTCATCAGCCGGAGCCACCGGAATCTTATTGGCGGAGAGATTGAGCGCCATCCGCTCAGGCATAAAATCTTCGACGTGGAAATCCCACATCCGTGACTGGTTGTCGCCCGTATTAGCACGAATATGCCACATACCGGTTGGCGCGTTGGTGTCCAGCGGCCAGCTAAAGCGATACAGACCGTTCTCCGGCTGGCTAACCACCGAACGTAACACTTGCCCGTCGGGCTTCACGACCTCCAGCTTCACCGGCTGGTCGGGCAACGTTTTGCCGTCGCTGTCACGCAGTAATCCGTTGAGGATCACCATTTCGCCAGGACGATAGAGGTCACGGGGACCAAACATAAAGAACTGTTTGCTGTATCCCGGTGCACCGGCAATATCAAATTCAGCCAGATCCAACGCCGGGAGTTTCAGATCCAGCAGCGTGGTTTGCCCGTCTTTGCGGGCCAGCAATAAAGCCGCGTCTTTATCAGTCTCCAGTTTGACATGACCCTGCGCGTCGCTGGTAGCCTGCGCCAGCGTCTGTCCTTTTTCGTTGAGTAACGTGACCTCAATACCCTGCTGCGCAGCGCCGTTTTCCAGACTCTGCGTAAAGACATCCAGTTGATTATGGTAACGGTGCGCAGACACACCAATATCGCTGAGCGTGAACAGCGTAGCGGCATTACTGTAGTTGTATTGTCCAGCCTGATTCATCACCGCGATGTAAACACCTGCTTGCTGCAACGGCTTGATATCGCTCAGCGGCAGCAGCAACTTCTCACGGGTGTTACGCGCAGGATTGAGGTCAAAGCGTCCGGTATACACCAGTTCCGCCATTTTCAGCAGATTGTCAGATTCCCAGTTCGTCAACGAATTGCGGTATTCCCACTGGCTGACAAATGCGCCGAGCGATTCAGGCTTCACACGAAAGAAGTTCACATCCACGCTGTTAACGTTGAGGGCCATTACCGGCAGGCCTTCAATTACTTTTCCCGGCAACAGCGAGCCGCGACTGGCAAACCCAACGCTTGGCTGTACATCGCGGGTGGTAATGTTTTTTTCATAATCAATAGCGAACGTCGCTTTATTCAGCGCCAGCAAATCACGCTCAATGGTCACCACCAGTTCCCGGTTAGGTTCCAGATGGCGTAAGCGCAGCTCTTTCAGATTTGGCGCTAGCTCCCAGGCACCATCCACTTTGCCGCTTTTTTTATCAACAACGTGCACGACGCGGGAAAAATCTTGTTCTGGATCGAGGGGAATGGAGAAGGTCAAAACGAGCGTTGCCGCACCGTCGAGCTGGACCTCTGAGGCATCCAGCAGCGTCAGCGACTTGCCCTGGCTTTGCTGCATCAGCTTTTGTAATTGAGCTTTATCTTTTGCTGGCGCAGTCTGTGCCGCAGGCGCATCAGGTTTCGCAGCCGTCGGTGATTTTTCGTTATTATTATCGCACCCGACCAGTGCCAGCATCAGCATGCAGGCCGCTACGCGTAAATGTTTCATTTTTCATCCCTGGCCGTAGTGGCCCGTTAGCTACGTAGAACAACTATTATGCGTCAGATTTCCGGCTGTGGAAGTCAGTAACTGAACAACGTTGTCTTAATTTAAGTGATTAATGTGGATTCACCTGACAAATCAGCCTGTTTTACTTGTCGCTTTACGGTAAACATCCGACAATTTGCCAAAACCTGGTAAAAATGGAGATGCCTATGACCACCGCCTTCTTTGTCGCTGCCGACTGGCTTGCCGAACACATTGACGACCCGGAAATACAAATTCTTGATGCCCGGATGGCACCTCCAGGACAGGAAGATCGCGATGTTGGCGAGGAGTATCGTGCGGGCCATATTCCTGGCGCAGTATTTTTTGATATTGAAGCGCTTTCCGATCATACCTCACCGCTACCGCATATGATGCCACGCCCCGAAGCCTTTGCCGTTGCGATGCGCGAGCTGGGCGTTGATCAGGATAAGCATCTGGTTATCTACGATGACGGTAATCTGTTTTCCGCGCCACGCGCATGGTGGATGCTGCGGACATTTGGCGTCGAAAATGTCTCCATTCTGGCAGGCGGTCTGGCAGGCTGGAAGCGCGATGAGTTAATGCTCAAGGAAGGCGATGAGGATTTACATGAAGGTGAATTTAACGTGGCCTTTACGCCTGACGCAGTTGTGCGCGTTACCGATGTACTGCTGGCCAGTCATGAAAAAACGGCGCAGATCGTCGATGCCCGTCCGGCTGCGCGTTTTAATGGCGAAGTTGACGAGCCGCGTCCTGGTCTGAAACGTGGTCATGTGCCGGGTGCGCTTAACGTACCGTGGACAGAACTGGTTCGTGACGGCGAACTGAAAACCACCGATGAGCTGGATGCTATTTTCTTCAGCCACGGCGTGAGCTTTGACCGCCCTATTATCGCCAGCTGCGGCTCCGGCGTAACGGCTGCCGTCGTCGTGCTGGCACTTGCCACGCTGGGCGTTTCTGACGTCGCATTGTATGACGGCGCATGGAGCGAATGGGGAGCGCGCAACGATTTACCGGTAGAACCGCAATTATAAAGCTGGAAAAGCCGGATAGCGCTTCGCTTATCCGGCCTACAATTTAGATAATCCGGTTCTGTTTAAAGTCGCGCAGGAAACCGCCCCAACGGCGTTCGTAGAACGGTGCGATATGCTCAGTGATAAAGTGGCTCACGCCCTTCTCACCCTTCTTCACCTGGCAGATATCAATAGGTTCATCGCCCGGCAGCGTATCGGTCGCGACGCTGCCAGCAGCGTGGATGATCTCTTCAATATCCCCTTCAGCTTCAATACCAATCAGCAGATTCGGCTGGGCTTCCGCGCTTTCTTTGATTGAGCAGAGAAACGCGCGTTTTACCGGCTTAATGGTTTTAAACAGCGTAGTCAGCGAGTCAATCATCTGCGCCGGAGGTTCAGCGACTTCAGAGAGGATCAGCGATTCACCGCCTTCCAGTACTTCCTGGGTGCTGAGCGGATTCCCCTCTTCCCCCATCAGCAGGCTGATTTCACGCGGCATAAATTCTTTGCCGGTCGGCAGTTTCGCGTTGAGAAAGAGCGTTTCGCCGAGCGTCATTTCAAACAACGTACGCACCGGCATAACGACAAATGCCTGCTCATCTTCCACCGCCTGCTGCAGTGCTTCCAGAGAAGTGAAGAACGGGATCACGGTCGTTCCGTCTTCTTTTTCCCAGTGCTGCAGATCGAGAGCGCTGTCTTCAACCACCGCCTCGCCTTCTGCGGCAGTACCCGGCACCCAGACTGTGGATTCCAGTAAAGTACGGAAAAATGCCGGACGATGCGCAGGCTCTGTTGCCGCTTGTTCCAGCAATGTTTCTAATTCGTTTTTTGTTTCGGACATAAGTATCACAAATTGGATGAATACATGTAGGCCGGATAAGCGTAGCGCCATCCGGCAATACAGTAATAAATTATGCGGTCAGCAGATTCGCAATCGTGCGCACACCCAGACCGGTTGCGCCCGCAGACCACTGCTCAACCGGCGCTTTGCGATAGGTTGCGGAGCAGTCGATATGCAGCCAGCCCTGCTGGTAGTTTTCCACGAAATGGGACAGGAAGCCCGCCGCGGTGCTTGCGCCAGCCGGGTAAGCCGCGCTGCCGGTGTTATTCAGTTCGGCAAAGTTCGACGGCAACTGGCTACGGTGAAACTCTGCCAGCGGCAGACGCCAGAACGGTTCGTTTTCTTGCGCCGCACTTGCCAGCAGGCGAGCAGCCAGCTGATCATCAAAGCTAAACAGCGCGTGGTAATCGTTGCCCAGCGCGGTTTTCGCCGCGCCGGTCAGCGTGGCAGCATCAATGATCAGTTCCGGTTTCTGCGCGCTGGCATCGATCAGGCCATCGGCCAGCACCAGACGTCCTTCGGCATCGGTATTCATCACTTCAACTTTTTTACCGTTGCGATAGTGAATAATGTCGCCGAGCTTAAAGGCGTTGCCGCTAATCAGGTTATCCGCGCAGCACAGATACAGCTTCACGCGCTTGTTCAGACCACGGGTGATGGCAAATGCCAACGCGCCGGTGACCGTTGCCGCACCGCCCATGTCGGACTTCATTGAGTCCATAAATGCGCTTTGCTTGATGCTGTAACCACCGGAATCAAAAGTAATTCCCTTACCAACCAGGCAGGCATAAACCGGGGCTTCTTTGTCGCCTGTTGGGTTGTAGTCCAGCGCCAGCAGCACTGGAGGACGTTCAGATCCGCGACCCACGGTATGCAGGCCCATGTAGTTCTGCTCGCGCAGATCTTCACCTTTGGTGATGCGGTAAGAGACGTTATCGCACGCGACGGAGCACAGCAGATCAACAGCGCGCTGTGCCAGCTGTTCCGGGCCCAGCTCTTCTGCCGGGGCGTTAATGGTATCGCGCACCCAGTCAATAATCTTCAGACGGCTATCCAGCTCTTTGCGCTGCGCTTCGTCCAGAGCAGCCCACTCAACTTTGCGGGTGCCTTTTGGTCCCTTGTAGCCCTGCCAGAACGCCCAGCTACGTTCGGTATCCCAGCCTTCACCGTCCAGTTGAACGTGTTTAATACCCAGGCCGTCGATTTTACGCGCGGCACGCTGGATAAGGCCGAGGTCATCTTTTCCGTTCAGGTGCAGGGTAATGCCGTCATTATTAATGCTGTATGTCGCCTTTTCACCCCAGCGGACATCGGCGGGTTGCGTGGAAAGCGTAATTTTCATGGCTTCTGTCATTTTATTTATCCTTATTTTCGCGCATACAGGAAAACGGGCCACCCGTGGGCAGCCCGTTGACTTATTCGGCTTCGTCCAGCCAGACCAGCAAAATGGCCTCAAGGATTTTTTCGTTCGATGCCTGAGGATCATCATCGAACTCTTCCAGGTCACAGATCCACTGGTGCAGATCGGTGAAACGAACGGTCTTGGGATCGAGATCGGGGAAAGCGTCATACAGCGTCTCGCCGATTTCGCGGCTATCGGTCCACTTCAGTCCCATACTACCCTCTGTTAATGCTCACGCGCATGATTGATTGTGTAACGTGGGATTTCGACCACTAAATCGTCCTCGGTTACCCGCGCCTGACAGCTTAAACGGCTCTCCGGCTCCAGTCCCCAGGCTTTATCCAGCATGTCGTCTTCTTCTTCTGTGCTTTCCGGCAAAGAATCAAAACCTTCACGCACGATGCAGTGGCAGGTAGTGCAGGCACAGGATTTTTCACAGGCGTGTTCAATCTCGATCCCGTTACGCAGGGCAACGTCGAGAATGGTTTCGCCGGTCTCAGCTTCCAGAACTGCGCCATCGGGACAGAGATCCTGATGAGGCAAAATAACAATCTTTGGCATATTAAACCTCGTCCACGGAATGGCCTTTCAGCGCGCTACGGACGGATTTGTCCATGCGGCGAGCGGCGAATTCCTGGGTTTGTTTGTCTACGTTTTTAATGGCTTGTTCTATCGCGTCAACATCGTCACCCTGTGCAACCTCGCTCAAGTGCGCGGCGGCGGTGTCGATAGCCTGACGTTCTGCGGCGCTTAACAGCGCGGCATCAGCGTTCAGCGCACCGGATAAACTCTCCAGTACGCGTGCCGCTTCGACTTTCTGTTCTGCCAGCATACGGGCTTTAACGTCCTGCTCGGCAAAACTCATCGAATCCTGAATCATGGAGGCGATTTCACTGTCGGTCAGACCGTAGGACGGTTTAACCTGGATTGAGGACTCAACGCCTGTGGATTTCTCCATGGCGGTGACGCTCAGCAGCCCATCGGCATCCACCTGGAAGGTCACGCGGATGTGCGCACCGCCAGCCGGTAATGCCGGGATGCCGCGCAGCGCAAAACGCGCCAGTGAACGGCAGTCCTGCACCAGCTCACGCTCGCCCTGCATCACGTGAATGGACATCGCGGTTTGGCCATCTTTAAAGGTGGTAAAGTCCTGCGCGCGCGCCACTGGGATAGTGGTGTTACGCGGGATCACTTTCTCCACCAGACCGCCCATGGTTTCCAGTCCCAGAGACAGCGGGATAACGTCCAGCAGCAGCATTTCGCTGTCCGGTTTATTTCCGACGAGAATATCCGCCTGGATTGCCGCACCGATAGCGACCACTTTGTCCGGGTCAATAGAGGTCAGCGGCGTGCGGCCAAAAAATTCACCGACGCGTTCACGTACCAGAGGCACGCGCGTTGAACCGCCAACCATCACCACTTCCAGCACATCTTGCGGCTCCACGCCCGCATCTTTCAGCGCGCGACGGCAGGCCAGCAGCGTACGCTTGACCAGTGCGGAAATGAGTTCATTAAAGGTTTCACGGGTGATTTCACCCTGCCATCCAGCCACGTTAACCGTTACAGAATCAGCGTCGCTAAGTGCGATTTTCGCTGCAATCGCGGCATCCAGCAGTTCACGCTGTACGCGGTTATCGCTGCGATCGGCCACGCCCGCCTGCTCGCGAATGTAATCGGCCAGCAGATGGTCAAAATCGTCGCCGCCGAGCGCGGAATCACCGCCGGTCGCCAGCACTTCAAATACGCCACGGCTCAGGCGCAGAATAGAAATATCAAACGTACCGCCGCCAAGATCGTAGACTGCGATCACGCCTTCCTGACCGGAGTCCAGACCATACGCGATCGCCGCTGCGGTCGGTTCGTTCAGCAGACGCAATACGTGCAGGCCCGCCAGACGCGCGGCGTCTTTGGTCCCCTGACGCTGTGCATCGTCAAAGTAAGCCGGAACGGTGATTACCACGCCGTCCAGTTCGCCGGACAGCGATTCGGTAGCCCGCGCGGCCAGCGCTTTCAGAATATCAGCAGAGACGCGCACCGGATTAAGCAAACCGGCAGCGGTTTCAATCATCGGCAGACCGTTTTCGCTCGCCTGGAACGTATATGGCAGATGCGGGTAACGCGCCTGGATATCCGCCAAAGAGCGGCCCATCATGCGTTTTACCGAGCTAACGGTGTTAGCCGTATCCAACGCTGCATTGGCGCGGGCATCGTAACCGACAGAGTAGCCCTGCTGCTGATAGTGAACCACTGACGGCAACAGGTGGCGACCTTCATGGTCTGCCAGCGTTTCGGCCTGGCCGCTGCGTACGGTAGCAACCAGGGAGTTGGTGGTGCCTAAATCGATACCTACCGCCAGACGACGCTGGTGCGGCGCGGCGCTCAGACCAGGCTCACTAATTTGTAATAAGGCCATTTTCGCTTCCGGAAATTAAAAATCGAGCAGTTTTTCTTCGAGTTGTTCTGCACTGCTTCGCAGTTTATCGAGAAAACGCAGCTTACGCACGGTATCTGCCGCTGCGTCCCACGTCTCGCTATCCAGCTGTTCCACCATCAGTTGATGGCGAACGTTATACATTTCGCTGACGCGTTTCATAAACGCATCTAAACGTTGACTGTCTTTTGCCTGTTCAATCTCGTCCAGCTCTTCACGAAGCTCCAGTTGCTCCATCAGGAACGCGGTATCGCGCACCGTGTGCTGCTCGCTGCGGATATCAAAACCGTGTAAAGACAATAAGTATTCGGCGCGCATCAAAGGATGGCGCAGCGTTTGCCAGGCCTGGTTGATAGTGGCGGACTGCGAAACCGCAGCAAGTTGTTCCGCCTGGGAACCGCTGGCGAATTTATCAGGATGATACTGACGTTGTAGATCCTGAAAACGTAGGCTCAGCGCCTGAGTATCGAGCTGATAACGGGCCGGTAAGCCAAAGAGGGTGAAGTAGTCCATAACATTCTCAGGGCATCGATTCTCTGTTGTTCGATGAGGCAAAACCAGAGAGTCAGGTAAAACAAACCCCACGCGCAGGCGACCACGGTGGGGTTATCAGTAAGCGCGTTACACGTGGAAGCTTTCGCCGCATCCACATTCGTCTTTCACGTTCGGGTTAGTGAACTTAAACCCTTCGTTCAGACCTTCTTTGACGAAGTCTAACTGCGTACCGTCGAGGAATTGCAGGCTCTTACCGTCGATCACGACTTTTACGCCTTTGTCTTCAAACACGGTATCTTCAGCCGCCGGCTCGTCAACAAATTCCAGTACATAGGCCATACCTGAGCAGCCGGAGGTTCTCACGCCCAGACGCAGACCAAACCCTTTACCGCGGTTTGCCAGGAAGGTATTTACACGCGCTGCTGCACTGTCGCTTAAGGTAATCGACATAATAAAACCTCAACTCTTAATTATTTTGCTTCACGTTTGCTTTTGTAATCCGCAATCGCGGCTTTAATCGCGTCTTCAGCCAGAATAGAGCAGTGAATTTTCACCGGTGGCAGTTCAAGCTCGTCGGCGATATCGGTGTTTTTAATCGCCTGTGCTTCGTCCAGAGATTTCCCTTTTACCCATTCGGTAACCAGAGAGCTGGAAGCAATAGCGGAACCGCAGCCGTAAGTCTTGAAACGCGCGTCTTCAATGATACCCTCATTGTTGACTTTGATCTGCAACTTCATCACGTCGCCACAGGCCGGTGCACCTACCATGCCGCTGCCCACGTTCTCATCGCTGTTGTCAAAAGAGCCCACGTTACGTGGATTCTCGTAATGATCGATTACTTTTTCGCTGTAAGCCATGCTGAATTCTCCTTATCGGTACCGATTAGTGATGTGACCATTCAATGCTGTTCAGATCCACGCCCTGTTTGAACATTTCCCACAGCGGAGAAAGGTCGCGCAGGCGGCCGATGGAGTTGCGAACCAGATTGATGGCGTAGTCAATCTCTTCTTCGGTAGTGAAACGACCTAAAGAGAAACGAATTGAGCTGTGTGCCAGCTCGTCGGTCATCCCCAGCGCGCGCAGCACGTAGGATGGCTCCAGGCTTGCAGAAGTACATGCAGAACCGGAGGATACAGCCAGGTCTTTCAGCGCCATAATCAGCGACTCGCCTTCAACAAAGTTGAAGCTGACGTTGAGAATGTTCGGTGCGCCCTGCTCGAGGTCACCGTTGAGGTACACCTCTTCCATATCTTTCACGCCGTTCCACAGACGGTTACGCAGACTGCGCAGGCGCGCCATCTCGGTTTCCATCTCTTCTTTAGCGATACGGTATGCTTCACCCATGCCGACGATCTGGTGCACAGGCAGCGTACCGGAACGCATACCGCGCTCGTGACCGCCGCCGTGCATCTGCGCTTCAATACGAATACGCGGTTTACGACGAACGTACAGCGCGCCGATACCTTTCGGCCCATAGATTTTGTGGCCGGAGAAGGACATCAGGTCAACTTTCAGTTGGCTCAGATCGATAGGCAGTTTGCCCACGCTCTGGGTCGCATCAACGTGATAGATGATGCCGCGAGCACGGCACATTTCGCCGATAGTCGCGATATCCTGCACCACGCCGATTTCGTTGTTCACGTGCATGATGGACACGAGAATGGTGTCGTCACGCATTGCAGCTTCAAGTTCTTTCAGGTCGATAATGCCGTTACGCTGTGGGGCGAGGTAGGTGACTTCGAACCCTTCGCGCTCCAGCTGACGACAGGTATCCAGCACGGCTTTGTGTTCGGTTTTGCTGGTGATGATGTGCTTGCCTTTTTTCTGATAAAAGTTGGCAGCACCTTTAATCGCCAGGTTATCGGATTCAGTCGCACCGGAAGTAAATACGATTTCACGCGGGTCAGCGCCCACGAGGTCGGCAATCTGGTTACGGGCGATATCTACCGCCTCTTCAGCCTGCCAGCCGAAACGGTGTGAACGAGACGCTGGGTTACCAAAGTTTCCGTCCAGGGTCAGACACTGCATCATTTTCTCGGCAACACGCGGGTCCACCGGCGTGGTTGCGGAGTAGTCGAGATAGATCGGTAATTTCATTGCTCTATAAACTCCGTACATCGCTTCAATGCAAGGAATCAGGCAACCGGCTGGATGTACGACCGAGTTAACGGGGTGTGTAGCACCCCGGCCTGATTCTAAAATACTTTTATTATGCGCGTAACTTAACGTCGATCGCGTCTTGAGCACGATTAGTGCGTGGAGCGTCATGGGTATGCTGGCGACCAGACACATCCAGGACTTCCTGATTATTTACCAGTTCGCCCAACGTAATGTTGTTGAGGAAACCGGTCAGACGATCGCTCAGATCGCGCCACAGCGCGTGGGTCAGGCATTTATCGCCGCCCTGACAACCGCCTTTGCCCTGGCAACGGGTCGCATCTACAGACTCGTCAACAGCGCTAATCACTTCACCTACTGCGATGCTGCCGGCATCTTTACCCAGCAGATACCCGCCGCCTGGTCCACGTACGCTGGAAACCAGACCGTTTTTACGCAAACGGGAAAACAGCTGCTCCAGATATGACAGGGAAATTCCCTGACGTTCAGAAATATCAGCCAACGGTACCGGGCCCGTTTCGGAGTTGAGCGCAACGTCCAACATTGCGGTCACGGCATAACGCCCTTTTGATGTCAGTCTCATGTCTTACTTAGCCTCAAACTCGCCCCTGCCCGGGGTTTTTTATTGTAAAATGGGGGTATTGCATAGCAGGGGCAAGTCTGACATTCCCGACTAAATCAGTCAACTATTTACTTGACTAATTTAGTCAGGTATTTAACCTTCAGTGCCATTTTCACTTGCCGGATGCGCTTCGTTTATCCGGCCAGCAAATCGTGCGGCCTGTAGGCCGGATAAGCGAAGCGCATCCGGCATTAGTACAGTTACTTGCTTTTATTCTGCTGCTCGATTGAAGCTAAAATCCCGCGCAGGATGTTCAGCTCCTGGCTCTCTGGACGCGCGCGCGTGAACAGACGGCGCAGTTTATTCATCACCTGCCCCGGGTGCCCTTCGCGGATAAACCCGGTCGACAGCAGCGTTTGCTCCAGATGACCGTAAAAACGCTCTAAATCATCGACCAGCGGATACTCTGCTTCTTCGTAATCTACGGTCTTATCGCTTTCCTGCGTCGCCAGCCAGGCCATGCGCACCTCATAAGAGATGACCTGCACTGCCATCGCCAGGTTGAGCGAACTGTATTCCGGGTTCGCGGCAATGGCGACGTGATAATGGCACTTCTGCAGCTCTTCGTTGGTCAGACCAACACGTTCACGACCAAAGACCAGCGCCACCGGCGAGTTCGTCGCTTCAGAGACACTTTTTAAACCGCATTCACGCGGATCCAGCATCGGCCACGGCAGCGTGCGGGAACGCGCACTGGTGCCTACCACCAGGCTACAGCCCGCCAGCGCTTCATCGAGCGTATCGACGATCTGCGCGCTGCCGATCACATCACTGGCACCCGCTGCCAGGGCGATGGCCTGGGAGTCCGGTTTAACCAGTGGATTTACCAGCCACAGATTGGTTAAACCCATGGTTTTCATTGCGCGGGCTACAGAGCCCATGTTGCCAGTGTGAGAGGTTTCCACCAGCACGATTCGAATATTTTGCAGCATTGTATTTCTTCGGCTAAAGATTATTCGGGCATATTATCATAAAACGAAGACATATTCCGAACTCGCTGCTATACTCTGCGCCGTTTTCCCGTTCTTTAACATCCAGTGAGAGAGACCGATGCATCCGATGCTGACCATCGCCGTGCGCGCAGCGCGCAAGGCGGGTAATGTAATTGCCAAACACTACGAAACCCCAGACTCTGTAGAAACCAGCCAGAAAGGCAGCAATGATTTCGTGACTAACGTCGATAAAGCCGCCGAAGCGATTATTATCGAAACGATTCGCAAATCTTACCCACAGCACACCATCATCACCGAAGAAAGCGGTGAACATGTTGGTGAAGATTTGGATGTTCAATGGGTTATCGATCCACTGGATGGCACCACCAACTTCGTAAAACGTCTGCCGCACTTCGCGGTATCCATCGCAGTACGCATCAAAGGCCGTACTGAAGTCGCCGTTGTTTACGATCCAATGCGTAACGAACTGTTCACCGCAACCCGTGGCCAGGGCGCACAGCTGAACGGCTACCGTCTGCGTGGCAGCACCGCCCGCGATCTGGATGGCACCATCATCGCCACCGGTTTCCCGTTCAAAGCCAAACAGCACGCCGCTTCTTACATGAAAATTCTGGGCAACATGTTTACCGAATGCGCGGACTTCCGCCGCACCGGTTCTGCTGCGCTGGATCTGGCCTACGTTGCCGCAGCCCGCGTTGACGGTTATTTCGAAATTGGCCTGCGCCCGTGGGATTTCGCCGCAGGTGAGCTGATTGCCCGTGAAGCTGGCGCACTGGTTTGCGACTTTACCGGTGGTCATAACTACATGGCGACCGGCAACATCGTTGCAGGTAACCCGCGCGTAGTGAAAGCCATGCTGGCTAACATGCGTGACGAACTGAGCGATGCGCTGAAGCGTTAATCGTTGATGCCGGATGGCGGCTAGCGCCTTATCCGGCCTACCAGGGAAGTTCCCCGTAGGCCTGATAAGCGAAGCGCCATCAGGCATTCATCCTACAACAGTGCTAAAACGGTCTTATCCCTCGCCCTACCGGCACCGCGCTCATCCACATCACAATCGCAGCAGCAATCAGCACCGCACCACCGGCTAATGCCAGCGTCGTCCAGCCAATCTGTCGCCACAATACCGGCGCTTTATGCCCGCTAAGTTTCACCGCCAGCGAGCGGAAACTGTGTACCAGCAGAGCCAGTGACGTAATCGTCAAAGAGGTTCCTGCCGCCATCGCCAGCGCCGACGCCATCCCCCAGCTAAACACGCCAACCACTTTGCTGAACAGTAAAACCATGATGGCCCCCGAGCACGGGCGCATCCCCATAGACAGCACGATCATCAACCGGGCACGCCAGTCATCACCACTTTGCAGCTGTTCAGGATCGGGCAAATGCTGATGCCCGCAGCCGCAACCCTCGTGATGCACATGATGCGGCGTGAAGGCAGTGAATTTTGGGCGGCGCAGCAGCTGGCGCAATTTCTTCAGCGCACGGACGCACAATAAAACGCCCAACACGCCAACCAGAGCATAACTCCCTTTCTCCAGCCAGAAACTACTCATATGTAGCTGTCGTGCGGGCAACTGCAAGATGGTAAGCACCACAACCACCAGTCCGATGGCGACCAGCCCCTGTAATAAAGATGAGGCTAGCGTCAGGCCAATACTCGACTTCAGCTTCGAGGGGTGCGTTGCCAGCCAGGTGGTAATGACGACTTTTCCATGTCCCGGTCCCAGCGCATGCAGAACACCGTAGAGAAAACTAAACAGCAGCAGCGATCCCCCGGCCTGGGCCGGATTGGCGGCAACCGCTTTCAGCAACCCGCTCATCTGTTGGTTAACGTCGCGCTGCCAGACGACACTTTTCATCATCACCTGCGGCCAGGCCTGCCATAGCCACAGTATGCCGCCTGCCGCCAACAGCAAAAAGACAGCCAGCGGCCATAGCGTCAGCCAGCGACGTCTGGCTGCACGTTGTTGATAAACTACTGACATTGCAGCGTTACCGTCTGTGCAAACTGTTTACCCAACTCCATATCCTCCGGCGGTGCGTCTTCTTTATCCAGCGACTGCGCAAAGCTCAGCGTTTGTTCATTGGGCGTCGGCGTATGTACTGAAATCCGGCATTTCTGGCTTATGGCCTGCCCCAGCCTGGCGTCGCTGTCTTTGTCATAGCTCATATCAACGTAGTAGGTCGGGTCGAAGGTTGAAATGGTATATTTTTGACCACTCAGCGGCTGAGCTTCGGCCAGCGGCAAAACGAACGTCAGCACTGCCTGGTGTTCCTCCCGCGCCATGCCATATTCCGTCGGCCTGTTTTTAAACTTTACCTTTTTCCCGTCGTGCCACACTTCGGTGAAATAGTGCTGCCCGAGAACGTTGGCCATCACTTCCGCCGCCAGTTTCTTCCAGATCTCATCACCAGGTTTGGCATTCCCCGCATCGTAAAGCAGATCCGCCGAGGTAATTTCATCCATCGTCCAGCGCATTTTCAGCGCGACGAACTGGTCATTCTCGCTCACTATCTCAGTTTTCAGATGGATAAAGCTGTGGGGATGCGCGCCTGCGCCAAAGGACAGGACAGCGAGAAACAACGTGATAATGATACGTTTAACGCCTTGCATGAGTTCTCCACGATGAAAATCTACACCGCCACAAATAATGATGCCTGGTTTGGCGAAAGTGTGCTGAGGATACCATTGAACGAAAAAATATTGAGCACCCTTTTCCGGTATCGATTCAGTTCTCAATTTCGATAATTTCTTCTTCGGGAAATTCCCCCCAAACACCTTTTAGGCGTCAAAACTTAAGCCAAATGATAAAAAAATGTTAATTGATGGTTTCATTTTAATATTTAATTAACACTTAATTTGAAAACCTGAATGTAAAACCATGCAAATTTAACCAATTGTTAACCATTTTATTTCTATAAATTCACAATAATGGGCATATATCACATTTACCAAACTTATGATTCATTCCCTCTTCCATTCATTGTTAACTTCACGCCGTGACATGTCCTGCCCCCTACGAAAGGTACAACTATGAAATTCAAACTCGCATTACTCAGTGCAACCCTGGTTTCTGCATGCATGTTGTCCGGCACGTCCTTTGCGGCGGAAAAATATGAAATTGCTGTGGTTGCCAAAGTCACCGGGATCCCATGGTTTAACCGGATGGAAACCGGCGTAAATGAAGCAGCAAAAAAACTGGATGTGAATGCTTACCAGACCGGACCTTCAACGCCGGACCCGGCGCAGCAGGTGAAAGTGATTGAGGATCTGATCGCCAAAAACGTTAATGCGATCATCGTGGTGCCGAATGATGCCAAGGTCCTTGAGCCGGTACTGAAAAAAGCGCGCGATAAAGGCATCGTGGTGCTGACGCACGAATCCCCGGATGAGCAAATTGGCCAGTGGGATATCGAAACCATCGATAGTGAAAAATACGCACAGGCTAACGTCGATGAGTTAGCGAAAAATATGGGCGGCAAAGGCGGATATGCCATCTATGTTGGTTCGCTGACGGTCCCACTGCATAACGCGTGGGCGGATTATGCGATTAAGTACCAGAAAGAAAAATATCCGGAAATGTTCGAAGTCACTTCACGTCTGCCGGTCGCGGAAAGTATCGATAAATCCTACGCCACAACGCTGGATCTGATGAAAACCTACCCGCAGATGAAGGGCATTATCGGCTTCGGCTCACTGGGTCCAATCGGTGCGGGTCAGGCTGTGCAGAAAAAACGCGCCAAAGATAAGATCGCCGTCGTCGGGATCGCTATGCCGGCGCAGGCAGCACCTTACCTGATGCGCGGTGATATCAAAAAAGCGCTGCTGTGGGATCCAAAAGACGCGGGCTACGCGCTGGTCACCGTTGCCGATCAGCTGTTGCAGGGCAAAGAAGTGAACGCCGATCTGAGTATCGATGGTTTAGGGAAAGCCGATATCGACACGGAGAAGAAAGTGATCCGCTTTAACAAGATCCTCGAAGTCACCAAAGACAACGCACAATCACTTGGTTTCTAAGGCTTTAGCCAACACCAGGGAACCTTAACGCCGACCGTCTGGTCGGCGCTATCAACCAAACTAACACTCAGCGTCCCCCCGGACGCGCGCAGGGGTATTGTCCATGGCAGACACCACCGCATTTATCACTCTTGAGAATATCAGCAAACAATTCCCGGGCGTGCTGGCGCTGGATAACGTGAATCTGACGCTGAGAAAAGGCGAAGTTCACTGTCTGGCGGGTCAAAACGGCTGTGGTAAAAGTACCATTATTAAAGTGATCTCCGGGGTTTATCATCCGGAAAAAGGCGCGCAGATTTTACTCGACGGAAAATTGTTCCATCATCTGACGCCGCAGCTCTCTTCCCATTATGGCATTCAGGTTATTTATCAGGACCTGTCGTTGTTCCCCAACTTTAGCGTCGCAGAAAATATCGCGGTCAACCGCTATCTGCCGGGTGGCGATATCTGGGTGCGTCGCGGCGCCATGAAGCAGCAGGCGCTGGCAGCCATGAAACGTATTGGGGTGAATATCGATCCCGATAAAAAAGTTGAAAAACTCTCAATTGCTGATCGACAGCTGGTCGCCATTTGCCGGGCGATTGCCGCCGATGCGCGTCTGGTGATTATGGACGAGCCCACCGCCTCGCTAACCCGCCAGGAGGTTAATGGCCTGCTGCGGGTAGTTAATGAACTGAAAGCGGCCGGAATTTGCGTCGTGTTTGTCAGCCATCGTCTGGATGAGGTGATGGAAGTGGCTGACCGCATCAGCGTAATGCGCGACGGCAAACTGGTGGGTACATACCCTGCCAGCGAACTCGACAGTCACGAACTAGCCTTCCTGATGACCGGACAACGCTTCCACTACAGCCCATTGCCGGAAAGACCTGCTATTGAGCAAGAGCCGCTCCTTGAGCTGCGCAATCTCAGCCGCAGAGGTAAATACCAGAACATCAATCTGTCGCTGCACGGCGGCGAGATCGTCTCCATTGTTGGTCTTCTGGGTGCCGGGCGCACCGAGCTTTGTCTGAGCCTGTTTGGTATGACGCACCCGGAAAGCGGCGAGATTCGCATTAACGGTCAGCCGGTTACTCTGCGCAATAACCATGACGCCATCCAACACGGGATCGGCTATGTCTCAGAAGATCGCCTGACGCAGGGGCTGATCATGGAGCAGTCGATCTACGACAACACCATCGTCACGGTGTTTGATCAACTGCACACCGGTAGCGGTCTGCTCGATCATCGTAAAGCGCAAAAGTTGGTCGCCGATTTAATCCGCGAACTGAATATCAAAGTGTCCGATCCGCACCTGCCGGTCAAAACCCTTTCCGGCGGTAATGCCCAGCGTATCGCCATTGCCAAATGGGTGGCGACCAATCCCCGCATCCTGATCCTCGACTCGCCTACCGTCGGCGTGGATATCGCCAACAAAGAGGGCATTTACCAGATAGCCCGCGATTTGGCGGAACAGGGTATGGCGGTGCTGATGATTTGCGATGAAATCCCGGAAGCGTATTACAACAGCCACCGTGTGCTGGTAATGCGTCGCGGCAAGCTGGTGGCGGAATTTAATCCTCATCAATGCCGTGAAGAGGAGATTGCTGAAGTGGTCGAGGTAATCAATGAATAAGATGCATCTCTCCCGTTTAATCGGGCAACATGAGTTCTGGCTGGGCCTGCTGGTTGTAGCCCTTGCCGTTGGGCTAAGCATCAGCACCGACGAGTTCTTGTCTTTGGGGAACCTGACGGATGTGGCCACCAGCTACGCGATTCTCGGCATCCTGGCCTGTGGGCTGTTTGTGGTGCTGATTTCCGGCGGGATCGACATCTCATTTCCGGCGATGACCGCGATAGCCCAGTATGCAATGGCCAGTTGGGTTATCGGTCACGGCGGTAACTTCGCGCTGGCGTTAATCATCGCCATTGCGGTGGGCCTGCTGCTTGGGCTGATCAACGGTTTTCTGGTCTATTGGCTACGCGTTCCGGCAATCATCATTACCATCGCCACGTTGAACGTCTACTACGGTCTGCTGGTTTACGCCACCAAAGGCACCTGGCTGTACGGCTTCCCGGACTGGTTTATGAACGGCATTAACTGGTTCTCGTTCACCGCGGCGGATGGCTACGACTACGGTTTGACCCTGCCCCTGCTGTGCCTGGCGGCGGTGATCATTTTTACCGCCGTGCTGATGAACTATACCCGTCTTGGCCGTCAGGTTTACGCCATGGGCGGCAACCGCGACGCGGCCTCGCGCCTGGGGCTGAATCTGCTGAAGCTGCATTTTTACGTCTATGGCTACATGGGCATTCTGGCAGGCGTTGCCGCCGTGGTTCAGGCGCAAATCACCCAGTCAGTTGCGCCCAATTCGCTGCTCGGCTTTGAGCTGACGGTGCTGGCGGCGGTAGTACTCGGCGGAACCAGCATGAGCGGCGGGCGCGGTACGTTGACCGGAACCCTGCTCGGCGTGGTTCTGCTGGCCTTCTTACAAAATGGCCTGACGCTGCTCAGCGTCTCCTCTTACTGGCACACCGTGTTCAGCGGTGCCATTATTCTGGTCAGCATTAGCGCCACGGCCTGGAACGAAAAACGCAAACTGGCAAGGGAGCTTTGAGATGAAAACAATCGCCAGATTTTTACCCGGTGATGCCATCATTCGTCTGCAATGCGTGATTATTGTGGTCGTCGCCCTGGTCTTCTCGGCCCTGCTCGGCAGCCGTTTCTTCAGCGTCGCTAACTTCCAGTCGATTGGCTCACAGCTACCAATCCTCGGCATGCTGGCCCTCGGGATGGGCATGACCATGCTGACCGGCGGCATTAACTTGTCGATTATTGCCGGGGCGAACGCCTGCTCGCTGGTGATGGCGGCGATTATCGTCACCCATCCGGATAACCCGCTGTTTCTGGTGCTGGCGCTGCTGGCAGGCGCTGCCGTGGCGGTGGCTATCGGCACGCTCAACGGTGCGCTGATTGCCTGGGTCGGGGTTTCGCCTATTCTCGCCACGCTCGGCACGATGACGCTTATCTCCGGGCTGAATATTCTGCTTTCCAACGGGACGGTGATTTCCGGTTTCCCGACCGCCATTCAGTACCTTGGTAACGCCACGATTGCCGGTATTCCGGTGGCGCTACTGCTCTTTTTCCTGGTGGCAATCCTGCTGTGGGTACTGCTGGAACACACCACGCTTGGGCGCAGCCTGTATCTCGTTGGTTCCAATGAACAGGCTACCCGCTACAGCGGCGTAAATACCGTACGGGTACAAATTTCGGTGTACGTGATTTCTGCCCTGCTCGGCTGGGTCGCCGCCATTTTGATGATGGCGAAATTCAACTCAGCTAAAGCCGGATACGGTGAATCCTACCTGCTGGTCACCATCCTTGCCTCCGTCCTCGGCGGTATCAACCCGGATGGCGGCTTCGGGCGCATTATCGGCCTGGTGCTGGCACTGATTGTGCTGCAAATGCTGGAAAGCGGCCTTAACTTGCTGGGGGTCAGCAGCTATCTGACGATGGCGCTGTGGGGCGCGGTGCTGATCCTCTTTATCGCATTACAGAATCGTAAAGCCTGATTTCAGGAGAAAAAATTATGGCAAGTTACTTTATTGGTGTGGATGTCGGAACCGGAAGCGCCCGTGCTGGCGTGTTTGATCTCAACGGCAGAATGGTCGGTCAGGCCAGTCGGGCCATCGAGATTTACCGCCCGCAGGCCGATTTTGTTGAGCAGTCTTCCGATAACATCTGGCAGGCGGTGTGTAACGCGGTTCGCGATGCGATTAACCAGTCGGATATCAACCCTATCCAGGTGAAAGGTCTGGGCTTTGACGCGACCTGTTCACTGGTGGTACTGGACAAAGAAGGTAAACCGCTGACCATCAGCCCGTCCGGGCGCAGCGAACAGAACATCATTGTGTGGATGGATCACCGCGCCATTACTCAGGCCGAGCGCATCAACGCCCTGCATCATCGGGTGCTGGACTACGTTGGCGGCATTATCTCCCCGGAAATGCAGACGCCAAAACTGCTATGGCTGAAGCAACATATGCCCAACACCTGGGCCAATGCGGGATACTACTTTGACCTGCCCGATTTCCTGACCTGGCGCGCAACGGGCGATGACACGCGCTCATTGTGTTCGACGGTGTGTAAATGGACCTATATGGGCCATGAAGACAAATGGGATGCCAGCTATTTCCGCCAGATTGGGCTGGAAGATTTGCTGGAGCATGATGCTGCCAAAATTGGTCGCTACGTGAAAACCATGGGCGAACCGCTCGGTCACGGGCTATCCGCGCGCGCCGCCAGCGAAATGGGGCTGATTCCGGGGACCGCTGTCAGCGTCTCGATCATCGATGCCCACGCCGGTACCCTCGGCACGCTCGGGGCAAGCGGTGTTTCCGGCGAGGTGGCGGATTTTGACCGTCGTATCGCGCTGATTGGCGGCACTTCCACTGGACACATGGCGATTTCCAAAGAGCCGCGTTTTATCGGCGGCGTCTGGGGTCCTTACTACTCAGCCGTGCTGCCAGAATACTGGCTCAACGAAGGTGGACAGTCGGCAACAGGGGCGTTAATCGACCACGTTATTCAGTCGCATCCTTGCTACGAAACCCTGCTGGCGCAAGCTAAATCTCAGGGGCAGACCATTTACGAAGTGCTGAATGCGCTGTTGCGTAAAATGGCCGGTGAGCCGGAAGATATCGCATTTTTAACCCGCGATATGCACATCCTGCCCTATTTCCACGGCAACCGCTCGCCGCGCGCTAACCCAACGCTTACGGGCGCAATCACCGGACTGAAACTGTCACGTACGCCGGAAGATATGGCGCTACAGTACCTTGCGACCATCCAGGCCATTGCGCTGGGAACCCGCCATATCATTGAAACGATGAATCAAAGCGGCTACACCATCGATACGATAATGGCCAGCGGCGGCGGGACGAAAAACCCAATCTTCGTTCAGGAACATGCCAACGCCACCGGCTGCGCGATGCTGCTGCCTGAAGAGAGCGAAGCCATGCTGCTGGGTGGTGCCATGATGGGAACTATCGCCGCGGGCGTTTTCGAAACCTTCCCGGAAGCGATGTCGGCGATGAGCCGGATTGGTAAAACGGTTACCCCGCAAACAAATCGCATTAAGCAGTACTACGATCGCAAATATCGGGTATTCCACGAGATGTATCAGGATCATATGAAATACCGCCAGTTGATGCAGGAGGACGCATGAGCGACTCCTGGTCTCAGGCCACCGGCGTATTTCAGCTCTATAGCAATGCCCTGGCGGGTCTGGGGCAGCATCTGACTGAACCGCTCTGGCAGTCGCTGATGGCGGAGCTGCGCGGCTGTCAGGGGAAAATCGTCGTCACCGGCGTAGGTACTTCCGGCATCGCAGCGCGTAAAGTGGCGCATATGCTTGCGTGCGTGGAACGCCCAGCGATCTACCTCAACGCGACGGACGCGGCGCATGGCGATCTCGGTTTTTTACGCGCCAACGACCTGGTGATTATGCTGTCGCGTGGGGGGAATTCGGACGAACTCACCCGGCTGCTGCCCGGACTGAATGCGCGAAATGTGTCGATTCTGAGCGTGACTGAAAACGCCGATTCTGCCATTGCTAAAGCGTCGAGACTGGTGATTTCCACCGGCGTCCAGCGTGAGGCCGACCCGCTCAACATGTTGGCCACCACATCAATTTTACTGGTGCTGGCTATCTTTGACGCCGCCTGCGCCTGCCTGATGAGCGAAAGCGGTTACTCAAAAGAGACGCTGTTGTCTGTGCATCCCGGCGGTGATGTGGGATTAACGCTGAGCCGTGGTAAGTAACGCCAGACAGCTGTTTCGGAGGTAATGAATCTGTTGCCTCCGGTATATTGCTACGTTCACCTTATGTTTTTCACTTCTCTGAAACGATACTGCCTGTGAACGTGTTAAGGGTACTATCGCCGTACCCTTAACAATCCCGGCTCCCGGCGGGAAAATTGTTGCTACGCAATACCCTCCGCTTTTTCCTTCAGGCTACCGGGCCGGGCGCGAGGTAGCGTCCTTGCAAAGCGCGCCCTGAGCCAGCATCCATGCTGGCTCTCCCGGCCTGACGGAAACACGTCGGCAATTTTCAGCCGGACCAGCCCACACCTGACCATCTGCGTTTTTTGTTTAAACAGCAAAACGGGTTTCACTGGAAGTCAGAGCGTTGAAGCGATGACCCCGGTCCGGCTGAAAATCGATGAGGCGTTGACGGCTGACCGGGTCTGCCCGCATGGATGCGGGCAGAGTGGACGGCCTGCAGGGACGCAGGCTCGTCCCCGACCCGACAGGCAGACGGCATAAGACGAATGAATCGCATCGCGACGATTTTCCCGCCGGGAGCCTGGGATGCAAGGGAGGCGGCGGTGAGCCTCCCTTGCACGTTCACGGGTATCTATGATTCAGAGAAGTGATAACGCAGGGGTGAACGGAACCCCATAGCGGAATAAAATATTCTCCA
Source organism: Citrobacter sp. Cpo071 (assembly GCF_030332765.1). NCBI lineage: Bacteria > Pseudomonadati > Pseudomonadota > Gammaproteobacteria > Enterobacterales > Enterobacteriaceae > Citrobacter > Citrobacter sp. Cpo071. The sequence goes on from NZ_JAOWHE010000081.1 coordinate 132,764, forward strand.
TCATGTTTAACATGACATGCAGTGCATCTCTGGCATATCTAAACAAAAGATAAAACAGTGAAAAAGCGGATTAACGCGCTGCGTTCCACTACCGCTATCTGTTCCGCACGTTAAAAATTCTGTGACGCTCTCCAGCATTCCTGGTGGAAAGCATTCCATTCTCAAAATCTATGAGCAAACTTTAGCTATTCTTATCAAACATACTCACGGGAGAATCTACAGATGATGTCAACGCTTGCCCCACCATCTGTACTTTCCGCTCCCCAGCGCCGTTGCCAGGTGCTGCTGACGCTTTTCCTGCCGGGGCAAATCGCTACTACACAAACCTTCAGCAGCCTCAACGGTGTCGATGATGCCACGGTTCAGGAAGATATTATTGGCGCAGGACTCGAAATCCAGCGCTATCACCGGCTCGCGATAGCCACCGCGCAGAATGGTGGCTATACGATCGAAGGAACCCCGCTAAATCAACGTCTGTGTCTGTTGCAGTGGCTGCGCCGTGGCCTGCGGATTTGCCCTGCCTTTATCGCCCAGCAGTTTACCCCGGCGTTAAAAGCAGAACTTAAACAAAGGGGGATCGCACGTACGCTGTATGACGACACCAATCTGCATGCGCTCATTAATCTGTGCTCCCGGCGCTTGCAGAAGCCGTTTGAGTGTCGTGACATCCAGTTCCTGCGCCTGTATTTACAGTACTGCCTGCTACAGCATCACGCGGGGATCACCCCGGAATTTAACCCACTCCAGCAACGCTGGGCGCAATCCTGCGCGGAATATCCGCTCGCCGAGGAAATTGGCCGTCACTGGCAGCGCCACGTCATGCAGAGTGCACCGCTGGGCGAATCGCTGTTTATGGCGTTGCTGTTCTCAATGCTTCGTATCCCCGACCCGATTCGCGATAATCACCAGCAGGATCGCCGCCTGCGCCTTGCTATTGCGCGGCTGGTGCTGCGTTTTCGCGAGTATGGCAATGTGCGCTTCAGCGATGAACAAGGGCTGAATGACCAGTTGTATATCCACCTGGCTCAGGCACTGAACCGCAGCGTGTTTGCTATCGGCATTGATAACACGCTGCCGGAGGAGTTCAGCCGCCTTTATCCCCGGCTGGTCCGTACTACCCGCGAGGCGATTCACGGCTTCGAGGCCGAATACGATGTGCAATTTTCCGAAGAAGAGATCGGGCTGGTGGCCGTAATTTTCGGCGCCTGGCTGATGCAGGAGAAGGATTTACACGAAAAGCAGATTATCCTGCTGACCGGTAGTAACGAACAACTTGAAGTGCATATAGAGCAACAGCTGCGCGAACTGACGCTGCTGCCGCTCAACGTAAAACATATGCCGATGCAGGACTTTCAAAAAGAGGGTGCCCCGCGCGGCGTAACGCTGATTATTACGCCGTACACCACGCCGTTACCGCTATTTTCACCCCCGTTGATTCATGCGGATCTGGCGCTTACGCCGCATCAGCAGCAGCAGATCCGCAAAATCCTCGAATCATAACGTTGCAGGCTGCGCGACCACTTTCGGGCGCAGAACGATTGCCGGGAGCGCCACCAGCGCCATCACCCAGAACACGCCGCTGCCCAGATTCTGGTACAGATAGCCCGCGAATACGGTCATGATAGCGATACTGCCACCCATCGCTATCGCGGAATACACCGCCTGCAAACGAATAACTTCGCTCCCCTGGCGTGCCGCGATATAACGCATTGCCGCCAGATGGCAGACGGTAAAGGTTCCGCAATGGAGGATTTGCACCACGATCAGCCACGGCAGCTCGGTGCTCCAGCCCATCAATCCCCAACGCACCACCCCGCAAACGGCAGAAAGCAGCAGCAGATCGCGGGCGCTGAAGCGACGGAACAGCTTGTGGCTAAGTGCGAAAATAATCACCTCCGCCACCACACCTAGTGACCATAAATAGCCCACCGCCGAAGCGGAATATCCGGCAGACTGCCAATAGATGGCGCTGAAACCATAATACGCAGCATGCGCCCCCTGTAGCAGACTCACGCAAGCAAGAAAACGCCAGCTCTGGGTTATCAGCGCGCGCCAGGCGGGCCATCCCGCACTCTCCTGCTGACGGTTTTCACCCGCTGGCTGCACGCTCGGGCGAATCATCATGCCCAGCAGCATCGAGGCGACGCCAAGCGATAGCAGGACCAGGATCACCCGATAGTCAAACAGGCTCACCAGCTTGCCGGTTAGCGCGGAGCCGATCACAAAAGCCACGGATCCCCACAGTCGCACCCGACCGTAATCCATGGTTATCTGTTTCTGCCAGGTGTTGGCCAGCGCATCGGTCAGCGGTACCAGCGGTGAGAAAAACAGGTTGAAGCCGACCATCACCACCATCAGCCACGCCACGTTGGTTCCCGCCCAGAAGGCCAGCGCAAACACCAGCGTCAACAGGGCCAGAATACGTAACGCTGAGATCAGCCGAGAGGGATCGCTCACACGCGGCGCAATCAGCAAACTACCGACAAAACGGGCAATCAGCCCCGCGCCCAGCAGTAAACCGATAGTTTCCGGCGTCAGCCCTAACCCTTCGAGCCAGACGCTCCAGAAAGGCAGAAAGATACCGTAGCTAAAGAAGTAGGTGAAATAACCGAGCGCCAGCCAGCGCGTGGAATGCAAAGCCATGGGTCCTCCCGTTTTGGAAGCCCTAGTCTAATGACTCAAACCACATTCTGAAGAGTACTACCGTTCACATTTACGAAATAATTGTGACAAACATCACCTTTAACCAACACGATTGGTCATCCGCATCCGCAATCGTTTACATCTGTATGATTTTACAGCAGGAAACATGATGGGATGAATAAACAGTAATGCAAGGAATTGAATGGATTTTGCGAAAAATACTCAGCTGAATACCAAAAGCCTTAATATCATCACAAGTATATCATTTAGCAGCCAATATTCGTGATTGCAATATTTTGACTCCGTACTAATTTAAAATTATTTAAATGTAATAGCAGTTAGCCCGTTCATTTTTAATAAATATAATCTGAAAATCTCACTTATTAATATGACTGCCAGCGCATATCTAATACCATTGCCCAGCAATTAATTTTGATCTTTGTCTTTTCATTAATTTAATTGCTAACAGGTTAATCAAATAAGAGGGACTTTAATGAACAAAATTGCAAAATCTATAGCGGTTAGCTTGCTGGCGCTTTCTGCGGGAAGCGCATGGGCGACGGACGGTAAAATTGAATTTACGGGTGAAATTCTAACCAGCACCTGTGAATTCGCCGATGGTGACGTCATCAACGTGGAACTGGGTCATTACGCCGCCGCACAGTTTAAAACTGTCGGTGATACCAGCCCGGCGATTCCGGTTAATATTCCGTTGGAAAACTGCCCAGCCTCCCCGTGGGAGCACGTTGATGGCACAACGGACAACTCGTTCCAGCTGTGGCTGGAAACGCGCGCTGGCGGCACCGTAGCCGATCACGACGATCTGGTCGCCGTTAGCAGCATGGATACCGCCGCAACCGGCGTGGGCATCCGTATCGCAAGAGCCAGCGACAACGCAACGATGGTGCTGAATAAGCTGCCCGCGGCTGATTCAAAAATCAGCTTTGCCCCGGAAGCCGATGGCACCACTATCGTAGGGCTACAAGCCTATTACGTCTCCACTGTTGATCCTAAAGAGATCTCCCCAGGCGAAGCCAACGCCAGCGTTGACGTCACCATCGACTACCGCTAATCCCGTATACCGTCTCTTTCCATCCCTTCTTCCCGCTGGGATGGAAAGAGACGTTTTTTGACATCAGGTTAAGGATAACAGCGATGAAAAAAAACACCGCGCTCGCTTTGGCATTGGTGCTGGGCAGTTGGGTCAGCCAAAGCCTCGCTGGCGGTATTGTGCTACAGAGAACCCGTGTCATCTACGATGCCGGGAAAAAAGAGGCCGCGCTGCCGGTGGCTAACCACAGTGAAGGTCTGCCTTATTTATTGCAGTCGTGGGTCGACAATGCACAGGGAACCGCACGAGGCCCCTTTATTATTACACCGCCGCTTTTTCGCCTCGATGCTGATAACGATTCATCATTACGAATTATAAAATCATCTGAAAACATTGCTAACGATAAAGAATCGTTGTTCTTTATTAATGTGCGCGCTATTCCTGCCAAAAGCCAAACCACCGATGCGAATAATAATACGCTAACGCTGGTATTTAAAACACGAATAAAACTATTTTATCGCCCGACAAATTTAGTCGGCAAGCCGTACGATGCTTATAAATCTCTTGAATATAAATATAGTAATAATGAGTTAGATATATATAACCCATCGGCTTATCACGTCGTATTCGCCGGTCTTGCGCTAGGGAAAACCGATCTCACGAATAAAATCGATTACATCGCTCCCGGTGAGCATAAACGGCTGGCGGTCCCCGCCGCCGCAGGGAAAACGGTGCGGTGGGCCGCGATCAACGACTATGGCGGTACCACCAAAACAGAAACCCAGACACTGCAATAAGCCACGCCTCACGATGATAGCTCTCAGGGAATGACAAGCGATATGACGCAAAGAACGCCGAATTTATCAACCGTGAAGCCACTTGCCTTCTGGTTGCACTGCGCAATCGCCAGCGGATGCCTGGCCTCCGGCCATGCCTGGGCCGGTGACTTCTACTTTGACCCAGCCCTTCTGGAAACAGAGAAAAGCGGCCAACAGGCGGTGGATCTGGCGGTATTTTCGCAGAATAACGCCCAGCTTCCCGGCGAATATATTGTTGATATTTATATTAACAACAAGAAAACCGGTCAGCGTAGGCTGCCGTTTGTCGCGGGTAAAGACCACCAGTTGATTCCTCAGTTCACCCTCGGGCAACTGCGTGAGCTGGGCTTTAAAATCGACAACTATCCACAGTTGGCGGAGCAGGACAACGCCACGATAGTAGCCGACCTGACGCAGGCGATTCCCGGCAGCATCTCACAGTTTGATATCAACCACAGCCGACTGAATCTCAGCGTGCCGCAGATTGCCCTTTACCGTGACGCCCGCGGCTATGTAGATCCTGCACGCTGGGACGACGGGATGCCGGTTTTGTTCACCAACTACAACTTTAGCGGTTCGCAAAACCAGTACGACAACGACAGCGATCGGCGTCAGTATCTGAATATGCAAAATGGTGCCAACATCGGCCCCTGGCGACTGCGCAATTACTCGACCTGGGCGCACAGCGATAATGACACGCGTTGGGATAGCATTAATAGCTGGCTACAACGGGATATCAAAAGCCTGAAATCGCAGTTGGTGATAGGCGAGAGCGCCACCGAAGGCACGGTGTTCTCCAGCTATCAGTTTACCGGCGTGCGGCTGTACTCTGATGAAACCATGCTGCCCAACAGCCAGCGCGGCTTTGCGCCGACCATTCGCGGCATCGCCAACTCCAGCGCTATCGTGACGGTACGGCAAAACGGCTACACCCTGTATCAAAGCAACGTTCCGGCTGGGGCTTTTGAAATCAACGATCTCTACCCTTCGGCGTTCAGCGGCGACTTAGACGTCACTATCGAAGAAGCCGACGGCAGCATACGTCATTTCGTCCAGCCGTTCTCCGCGCTGCCGCAGATGCAAAGACCGGGTTATCTAAAATACAGCGTCACCGCGGGGCGCTTTCGCGCTGCCAGCTCGCAGGACAGCCACGAGCCGGAGTTCCTTGAAAGCACCGCCAGCTATGGTCTGAACAACGCGTTCACGCTTTACGGCGGCCTGAACGCCTCGCAGGACTACCGAGCGCTGGCGCTGGGCCTCGGCTCTACGCTTGGCGTTCTGGGGGCAGTATCGATGGACGTCAGCCGTGCGGACACTCAGCTTGATAACGATGAAAGCTATCATGGCTACAGCTGGCGCACCCAGTACATCAAAGACCTACCGGAAAGCGGCACCAGCGTGTCGCTAAGCTACTACCGCTACACCAGCAGCGGTTATTTCAACTTCTCCGACGCCAACCAGAAGGGTATCAACGGCGGCGATCACCTGCGCGATGAAGCTCAGTTCACTGTCAGCCAGACGTTGTTTTCTGGTATCAGTTTCTACGCCTCTGGCTCGCAGCAGGAGTACTGGGATCGCGAGCAGCAGGATAAAAACCTGTCCATTGGCCTGAACGGCAATCTGTGGGGCGTGAGCTATAACCTCAGCGCCCAGTTTACCGACTCACATGACAGCGACAACGACCGTACGCTGTCGCTCAGCCTGAGCGTGCCGTTGGATCGCTGGCTGTCGCATGCGCAGGCAACCTGGCGCACCACCGACCAGCGCGATCGCGCTACTCAGCACGAAGTGGGCATCAATGGCTCGCTGCTGGAAGACCGTCGGCTGACCTATAACCTGAAACAACGGCAAAGCGAAGGCGGCGATCCGGGCAGCAGCAGTCTGTACGGCAGCTACCGTTCTGCCTACGGCACCGTGAATGCCGGTTACGACTACAGCAGCGATAACCGCCAACTGAGCTACGGCCTCTCTGGCGGTATTGTCGCCCATCGTCACGGCGTGACCCTGTCGCAGTCACTGGGCAATGCCTTTGCGCTGATTGACGCCAACGGCGCGGCAGGGATCCGGGTGAAAAATTACCCCGGCATCGCCACCGACTATTTTGGCTATGCCGTGATCCCCTATCTGACCGCGTATCAGGAAAACGCCATCTCTCTCGATACCACAATGATGCCGGATAACGTCGACGTCACCGAAACGGTGCGCACCGTAGTGCCTAATCGCGGTGCCGCCGTAACGGCACACTTTATTGCCCAGACCGGCTACCGCGTACTGCTGAAACTCACCGATGCGCGCGGAAAAGCACTGCCCTTCGGCGCCATCGCCAGCAGTCAGACGCAGCAGAGCATCGTCGATGAAGGTGGCGTGCTGTATATCACTGGCGTAAACAGCCAGCCGCAGATCTGGTCCGTGCGCTGGGGTAATCAGCCAGATCAACAGTGCCAGTTTACCTTCAGCCTGCCGGAAGATGCTGCTCGCAACACCGCAATACAAAATGGGAACGCGCTATGTCAATAAAGAGTCTGTGGATGAAAAATGGGATTACCGCCGCGCTACTGGCGCTATCTATCACCCCGGTCTACGCGGTGACCGGGGCCTGCTCCGCGACGGGAAGCTTTAACGTCAATATAGCCAGCGACTGGACGCAAGCACAGAACGTCACGGGAACCTCGCTGGAACTGCCAACGCCGCTCTCAGGCAATGCTTATCAAATCGATTGCAGCTGTAGCGCGGGTAGCAAAGTGGCGTTGTACTATACGGTCACCAGCGCGCTATCTAAAAACGGTAAACTCAGCGGCTTTTACCAGTTGAATGATAATCTGGATATTAAAACTGAAGTTGATGACATTCCCGGGAAGACGGCGGTCACGCCGCAGAACACTAAACCTATCCAGGAAAGTGGCTCTTACAGCCCCAGCAGCAGCAAAGGTAGCGTGTGCACGGCTGACCCAGCGGAGATCCGCGCCGCGCCGGTAAACATTGGCGCGAGCACCCGTTTTACGCTGTACGTCACCAAACCCTTCCTGGGGGAACTGGTAATTCCAGACACCCTGGTCGCCTCAGTACAGGCCGGATGGACCAGTTCGTCCACCCCACCATCGGTGAGCAGCATGGAAGATATCGCCGAACTGCGCATCCAGGGGAGCATCACCGTGCCCCAGGATTGTAAAATCAACCAGGGCGACGTGATTCAGGTCGATCTCGGTTTTATCAACGCCAACCGTTTCACCACCAAGGACCAGATGCCGGACGGCTATACACCGGTCAATTTTGACATTCACTATGACTGCGGTGATACCTCAACCATCAAAAATAGCATGGAAATGAGGATTGATGCTGATGATGTGATTGAGCAGTACACGTTAGTCGCCCGCCGCCAGGAAGCCAATAACGTCCCGGACATCGGTGTGAGAATGGCCCGTATCGACGGCACCCATGTCAATGTCCCGTTCACAAATGGATTGATCAATATCGATCCTTCCGGCAAGGGAGTAATCAACCTGGAAGCCTGGCCGATTAATATGCTCGGCGGCACGCCCGCGCCGGGGAAATTTAGCGGTACCGCGACCATCACCGTTCTCGTGAAATAATGGCTCACAACATCGGCTGGCGCTGAGCCAGTTCGATAAAATGCTGCAGGGCGGGCTTTAGCTCGCCTTTTTTCCACGCCATCAACAGCGCAATGGTCGGAACATCGCCAACAATAGGGCGGAAAACCACCTGTCCGGTATTAAAATTATTCATATAACCGGGTATCAAAGTCACCCCCAGCCCCATGCCGACCAGGTTCATGGTCACCAGAATGTTGGTTGCCACCTGCACAATGTTGGGCTGGCTTTTTTGCTGCTGAAACCAGTTTTTGACAATCATCGCTAACGCGCCGGAGTAGGCCGGATCGGTGCTGACAAAATTCACGCCGTGTAGTTGTTCCGCGGAGATTGCTTGCTCATTAGCTAACGGATGATTCACCGGTAAAACCACTACTAACGGCTCATGAATCAGCTCCAGATAATCGAGATCCGGGCTGTACACCGGGTGGCGCATTAAGCCCACATCCAGCTCTCCACTCAGGATCTTCTCTTCCTGTTCGGTGGTGATCAGACTCACCAGCTCAATGAGCGTATCAGGCTGTTTTAAACGAAACAAAGGCAGCACCTTCGGCAGCAGATTTACCTCTGCGGAAGGGACAAAACCGATGGCGAAATGATTATCTTCCTGCACCGTTTTACGGGCACGAACTTTGGCGTTTTCCGCCTGTTCGAGGATCGCCAGCGCATCTTGTAAAAAGCACTCTCCCGCCGCCGTCAGCGCAACTTTTCGTTTATCCCGCACCAGCAACGGAACGCCCACGCACGTTTCCAGATCGCGGATCTGGCTGCTTAACGACGGCTGAGAGGTATGCAGCTTCTCTGCCGCTCGGGTGAAATTCAGCGCCTGCGCCACCGCTACGAAATAGCGTAAGTGCCTCAGTTCCATGCCCTTCTCCTTGTTATCGAAAAAATGTCTCAACTGGTAGAAATTTACTATTTCACAGATTGATAACTAACCAGCAACATCCTTAAGGTACAAAAAAAGAAGGTCAATACATCTTAGCTTTCAGGATTAAAAAATATGACCACACCCTCAAATTTAGACATCTACCAACTGATCGACACGCAAAACGGTCGCGTAACCCCACGAATTTATACCGACCCTGAAATTTACCAACTGGAGCTGGAACGCATCTTCGGACGCTGCTGGTTATTTCTCGCCCACGAAAGCCAAATCCCCAAACCCGGTGATTTTTTTAACACCTACATGGGCGAGGATGCAGTTGTGGTGGTTCGCCAGAAAGACGGCAGCATCAAAGCGTTTCTCAACCAGTGTCGCCACCGCGCAATGCGCGTCAGCTACGCCGACTGCGGTAATACCCGCGCCTTCACCTGCCCGTATCACGGCTGGTCGTACGGCATTAACGGCGAGCTGATCGACGTTCCGCTGGAACCGCGCGCCTACCCGCAAGGGCTGTGCAAATCGCACTGGGGGCTGAACGAAGTTCCTGGCGTAGAGAGCTACAAGGGACTGATTTTCGGCAACTGGGATACCTCCGCGCCTGCGTTGCGCGATTATCTCGGCGATATCGCCTGGTATCTCGACGGTGTGCTGGATCGTCGTGAAGGCGGCACCGAAATCGTCGGTGGCGTACAAAAGTGGACCATCGATTGTAACTGGAAATTCCCCGCCGAACAGTTTGCCAGCGACCAGTATCACGCGCTGTTCAGCCATGCCTCGGCCGTGCAGGTGCTGGGGGCAAAAGACGACGGCAGCGACAAGCGCCTGGGCGACGGACAAACCGCCCGCCCGGTGTGGGAAACCGCCAAAGACGCGCTACAGTTCGGTCAGGATGGGCACGGCAGCGGATTTTTCTTTACCGAAAATCCCGATGCCAACGTCTGGGTCGACGGCGAAGTCTCCAGCTACTACCGTGACACCTATGCGGAAGCCGAGCAGCGTCTGGGAAAAGTTCGCGCCCTGCGTCTGGCCGGTCACAACAACATTTTCCCAACGCTTTCCTGGCTCAACGGTACTGCCACCTTAAGGGTCTGGCATCCGCGCGGGCCGGATCAAGTTGAAGTATGGGCATTCTGTATTACCGATAAAGCCGCCTCTGATGAAGTGAAAGCTGCGTTTGAAAACAGCGCCACGCGCGCCTTTGGCCCCGCCGGATTCCTGGAGCAGGACGACTCGGAAAACTGGTGTGAAATTCAAAAACTGCTGAAGGGTCATCGCGCACGCAACACCAAATTGTGTTTGGAAATGGGGCTGGGCCAGGAGAAACGTCGTGAAGACGGCATTCCGGGGATCACCAACTACATCTTTTCGGAAACCGCCGCGCGCGGCATGTATCAGCGCTGGGCCGATTTACTCAGCAGCGAAAGCTGGCAGGAAGTGCAGGAAAAAACCGCCGCTTACCAGCAGGAGGTGATGAAATGAGCACCTTAGTTTCTCAGGAACTACACCACCGCATTACACAGTTTCTCTACCATGAAGCCAGCCTGCTGGATGACTGGAAGTTTCGTGACTGGCTGGCACAACTGGATGAAGACATTCGCTACACCATGCGTACGACGGTCAATGCCCAGACGCGCGATCGTCGCAAAGGCGTGCAGCCGCCGACCACCTGGATTTTCAACGACAACAAAGACCAGCTCGAACGTCGTATCGCGCGGCTGGAAACCGGCATGGCCTGGGCGGAAGAGCCACCGTCGCGTACCCGGCACCTGATCAGCAACTGCCAGGTCAGTGAAACTGGAGTTCCCGACGTCTTTGCCGTTCGCCTTAATTATCTGCTGTATCGCGCGCAAAAAGAGCGCGATGAAACCTTTTACGTCGGCATGCGCATAGACAAAGTGCGCCGTTTGCCGGGCGATGAGTGGCGCTTACTGGAGCGTGAGATCGTGCTGGATCAAGCGGTGATCACCTCCCATAACCTGAGTGTACTGTTCTGATGAGTCGTGTTTATGCTTGCCCCGTAGGGGATTTGCCGGAGGGTGAAGCGCTCCGGCTTGATACCTCGCCCGTCATCGCGCTGTTCAACGTTGGCGGCGAGTTCTATGCCATTAACGATCGCTGTAGCCACGGTAACGCCTCAATGTCGGAAGGCTATCTGGAAGACGACGCTACGGTGGAATGCCCGCTGCATGCCGCCAGTTTTTGCCTGAAAACCGGCAAGGCGTTGTGTCTACCCGCCACCGACGCGCTCACCACCTACGCGGTATATGTAGACGGTAGCGATGTGTTTGTTGATATTCCAGAGGACGCTAGATGAGCGATTTACGCGATAACGTGGTCTTTATCACCGGCGGCGGCTCCGGTCTTGGCCTGGCGCTGGTCGAGCGTTTCATCGAAGAAGGTGCGCGGGTCGCCACACTGGAGCTGTCGCCAGCTAAAGTTGCCAGCCTGCGTCAGCGCTTTGGCGAACATGTGCTGGCAATCGAAGGCAACGTCACCTGCTACGCCGACTATCAGCGCGCGGTAGCTCAAATCCTGACGCATTACGGTACGCTGGACTGTTTTATCGGAAATGCGGGGATATGGGATCACAACGCCTCGTTGGTCAATACGCCTGCGGATGCGCTGGAGAGCGGCTTTCATGAGCTGTTTAACGTCAACGTGCTGGGCTATCTGCTGGGCGCGAAAGCCTGTGCCCCTGCACTTATCGCCAGCGAAGGCAGCATCATCTTTACCCTGTCCAATGCGTCGTGGTATCCAGGCGGCGGCGGCCCGCTGTATACCGCCAGCAAACATGCGGCTACCGGGCTGATTCGCCAGCTGGCATACGAGCTGGCACCAAAGGTTCGTGTTAACGGTGTCGGTCCATGCGGTATGGCGACAGATCTACGCGGCCCGCAGGCGCTGGGACAAAACGATACATCGATTATGCAGTCGCTGACGCCGGAAAAAATCGCCGCTATTTTGCCACTACAGTTTTTCCCGGAGCCTGCGGATTTTACCGGCCCGTATGTGATGCTGGCGTCAAAGCGCAACAACCGCACATTGAGCGGCGTGATGATCAATGCCGACGCCGGTCTGGGTATTCGCGGTATTCGTCACGTCGCCGCCGGACTGGATCTCTGAGGAGATGTTATGAACCCAAAAACTATCGCTATCGTCGGCGGCGGTCAGGCGGCGGCTATGGCTGCCGCTGCACTGCGCCAACAAGGTTTTGACGGCGAATTACACCTGTTTTCCGATGAGCATCATCTGCCCTATGAACGCCCACCGCTCTCCAAAGCGATGCTACTGGACGACAATCCGCAACTTCAGCCGATACTCCCCGCTGACTGGTGGCAGGAACACAACGTACAGCTGCATCTGGGGGTTACTGTGCAGACGCTCGGCCGCCAAACGCATCAGTTGGTGCTGGCTAATGGGCAGAGTTATCCATGGGATCGGCTACTGATTGCGACGGGCGCTGCGGCACGCCCCCTTACGCAACTGGATAAGCTGGGCGATCGTTGCTTCACCCTGCGCCACGCGGGCGATGCCGAGCGCCTGCGCGACAATTTATTGCCGGGCAAGTCGATTGTCATTGTCGGTGCGGGCACCATTGGTCTGGAACTGGCGGCCAGCGCGACTCAACGCGGCTGTCAGGTGACGGTGGTGGAGCTGGCGCCAACGGTCATGGGCCGCAACGCGCCTGCTCCGGTGCGCGACTACCTGCTAACCCGCCACCAACTTGCGGGCGTGCGGGTATTGCTTAACAGCGCTATAGAGCATGTCGAAGCAGGAGAGTCTCTCTCGCTCACGCTACAAAACGGCGAAACTCTCACCGCTGATGCGGTGATCTATGGCATCGGTATCGTGGCGAACGATATGCTGGCCCGCGAAGCGGGGCTGGAGACGGCGAACGGCATTATCGTTGATACCGCCTGCACCACCTCCGATCCCGCGATTTTCGCCGCCGGTGACGTAGCGATAACACGCCAGGCTGACGGTTCGTTAGTACGCGTGGAAAGCTGGGAAAACGCCAATTTTCAGGCACAGGTTGCCGCCGCCGCGATGCTCAATCAACCGCAGCCAGCAGCAACGCCGGGCTGGTTCTGGACCGATCAGTACCGTGATAATCTACAGTTTGTCGGCGAAATGCAGGGTGAGAACTGGCTCCTACGCGGCGATCCTGATGCGCAGAAAGCAATATGGTTTAACCTACAGGATGGCGTGATTGTCGGCGCAGTAACGTTGAATCAGGGCCGAGAAATACGTTTATTGAGAAAATGGATTCAGGCAAAGAAAAAGCCGCCAGTGGCGACTTTAATCAATGAAACAATCTTGCTTAAGTCAATATAACTGCCGGATGGCACTTCGTTTATCTGGCCTACATGTGAGTTACCTGTAGGCCGGAAAAGGTGTTTACACCACCATCTGGCAATCCGTATTACTTACGCGTAAACCGGGAAACGTGCGCAGATATCCAGCACTTTACCTTTGACGCGCTCGATAACAGCTTCGTCATTGATGTTGTCCAGAACGTCACACATCCAGCCAGCCAGCTCTTTCACTTCAGCTTCTTTAAAGCCACGGCGAGTCACAGCCGGAGAACCGATACGGATACCGGAAGTCACAAACGGGCTCTTCGGATCGTTCGGTACGCTGTTTTTGTTAACGGTGATGTTAGCACGGCCCAGCGCGGCGTCAGCTTCTTTACCGGTCAGGTTTTTATCAACCAGATCCAGCAGGAACAGGTGGTTTTCAGTACCGCCAGAAACCACTTTGTAGCCACGGTTCAGGAACACTTCCACCATCGCTTTGGCGTTTTTGGCAACCTGCTGTTGGTAAACCTTGAACTCAGGCTCCATCGCTTCTTTCAGCGCCACAGCTTTCGCCGCGATCACGTGCATCAGCGGGCCGCCCTGCGCGCTTGGGAACACAGCGGAGTTCAGTTTTTTGTACAGCTCTTCGTCACCGCCTTTCGCCAGGATCAGGCCACCGCGTGGACCCGCCAGGGTTTTGTGGGTGGTGGTGGTCACAACGTGTGCGTGTGGAACCGGGTTCGGATAAACGCCTGCGGCAATCAGACCTGCAACGTGCGCCATATCGACGAACAGATATGCACCGATGCTGTCGGCGATTTCGCGCATTTTTGCCCAGTCAACAACGCCGGAGTAAGCAGAGAAGCCACCGATGATCATCTTCGGTTTGTGCTCTTTGGCCTGCTTCGCCATGTCTTCGTAGTCAATTTTGCCGGACTCATCAATACCGTAAGGGATGATGTTGTACAGTTTGCCGGAGAAGTTAACCGGGGAGCCGTGAGTCAGGTGGCCGCCTTGTGCCAGGTTCATACCCAGAACGGTATCGCCCGGTTGCAGCAGAGCGGTGTAAACAGCAAAGTTAGCCTGAGAACCGGAGTGCGGTTGTACGTTAGCGTAGTCAGCGCCAAACAGCTCTTTTGCGCGATCGATAGCCAGTTGCTCAACGATATCAACGTACTCGCAACCGCCGTAGTAGCGCTTGCCCGGATAACCTTCAGCATATTTGTTGGTCAGCTGAGAACCCTGCGCCTGCATAACACGCGGGCTGGTGTAGTTTTCGGAGGCGATCAGTTCGATGTGCTCTTCCTGACGTACTTTTTCCTGCTCCATAGCCTGCCACAGTTCGGCATCATAATCGGCAATGTTCATTTCACGCTTTAACATCCGCATCTCCTGACTCAGCTAACAATAAAATTTTCGGCCTTAAAAGGCGGTCCGTAGGACAACGGCGAACAGTATAACCGAATCATTCTTCGATAACAGGTCTTGACAAAGGATTTTACGCAAACGATTACCTTCAAGGTACGCAAGGCTTTGGAGAACAAAGGTCTGCTGAATTTCAACGGATTTCTTTTCAGGTTTGTGATGCAGATTTTTCACGATGTAACCTTTACAACGCAAAGTTACAAAGAACCATTTACAATGCAGGGGTATTTTTTATAAGATGTATTTGACATACATCATTAAAGTCTCAGATAAAGGAAGACCGTATGCTTGACGCACAAACCATCGCTACAGTGAAAGCCACCATTCCCCTGCTGGTTGAAACAGGCCCGAAGCTGACCGCCCATTTCTACGACCGCATGTTTACGCATAACCCAGAGCTGAAAGAAATCTTCAACATGAGTAATCAGCGTAATGGCGATCAGCGTGAAGCGCTGTTTAATGCTATTGCCGCGTATGCCAGCAATATCGAAAATCTGGCGGCACTGTTGCCGGCTGTTGAGAAAATCGCACAGAAGCATACCAGCTTCCAGATTAAACCCGAGCAGTACAACATCGTGGGTGGCCATTTACTGGCAACGCTGGACGAAATGTTCAGCCCAGGCCAGGAAGTTCTGGATGCGTGGGGCAAAGCATACGGCGTGCTGGCGAACGTTTTCATCAACCGTGAAGCGCAAATCTACAGCGAAAATGCCAATAAAAATGGCGGCTGGGAAGGTACCCGTCCTTTCCGCATCGTGGCAAAAACCCCACGCAGTGCACTTATCACCAGCTTTGAGTTTGAACCTGTCGACGGTGGCGCAGTGGCTGAATATCATCCGGGGCAATATCTGGGCGTCTGGTTAAAGCCGGAAGGTTTCCCGCATCAGGAAATTCGTCAGTACTCACTGACCCGTAAACCCGATGGCAAAGGCTACCGTATTGCGGTTAAGCGTGAAGACGGTGGTCAGGTTTCAACCTGGCTGCACAACCATGCGAATGTTGGCGACGTTGTTCACCTGGCCGCACCTGCGGGCGATTTCTTTATGGACGTTGCGACCGACACCCCGGTATCTCTGATCTCCGCGGGAGTGGGACAAACCCCAATGCTGGCGATGCTGGATACGCTGGCAAAAGCGCAGCATACGGCGCAGGTTAACTGGTTCCATGCGGCAGAAAATGGTGACGTGCATGCCTTCGCTGATGAAGTTAATGAACTCGGCAAAACGCTGCCACGCTTTAGCGCACACACCTGGTATCGTGAGCCAACCGAAGCCGATCGTGCGAAAGGTGCCTTTGATAGCGTAGGTCTGATGGATTTGAACAAACTGGAAAGCGCAATCAGCGATCCGGCGATGCAGTTTTATCTGTGCGGTCCGGTTGGTTTCATGCAGTTCGCCGCGAAGCAGCTGGTCGGTCTGGGCGTGAAAAACGAGAACATTCATTACGAATGCTTCGGTCCGCACAAAGTCTTGTAATGTGTTACGCGAGTAGGCCGGATAAGGCGTTTACGCCGCCATCCGGCAATCACTCTGCCTGATGCGCTACGCTTATCAGGCCTACAAATTAACGGCGCGGCTTAGATTGCCGCGTCGTCTTCTTCACCGGTACGAATACGAATAACGCGTGCCACGTCGAAGACAAAAATCTTACCGTCACCGATCTTGCCGGTCTGGGCAGTACGGATAATGGTGTCGACGCAGGTATCGACGATGTCGTCGGTAACCACAATTTCAATTTTTACCTTCGGCAGAAAATCCACCATATATTCCGCGCCACGGTACAACTCGGTATGGCCTTTCTGACGGCCAAAACCTTTCACTTCTGTCACAGTCATACCGGTAATGCCGACTTCTGCCAGCGCTTCGCGGACGTCGTCCAGCTTGAAGGGTTTAATAATCGCATCAATCTTTTTCATGCTATTCCTTGAAAAGGTCGCCTGTCTTTTGATCGAATAAAGCTAACATAATCCGCAGATTTATTCTTTGAAATCGTTTGCATCCAGCTCGTGCCGAGAAAGCAATTTATAGAATTCGGTGCGGTTGCGCCCCGCCATTCTTGCCGCGTGGGTCACATTGCCCTTGGTGATTTGCAGCAGCTTACGCAGATAGTTGAGCTCAAACTGGTTACGCGCCTCAACAAAGGTCGGCAGCGCGGTGTTTTCCCCTTCCAGCGCCTGCTCCACCAGCGCGTCGCTGATCACCGGCGAAGAGGTCAACGCCACGCACTGCTCAATTACGTTGACCAGCTGACGCACGTTGCCCGGCCAACTGGCGGTCATTAACCGCTTCATGGCATCGGTTGAAAAGGCGCGTACGAACGGTTTGTGCCGTTCAGCAGACTGGCGCAGCAGATGGTTCGCCAGCAGCGGAATATCTTCCGTACGCTCGGCCAGCGCAGGGATCTTCAGGCTCACCACATTGAGGCGATAGTACAAATCCTCGCGAAATTCGCCCCGTGCCATCGCTTTGGGTAAATCGCGGTGGGTCGCAGAAACGATCCGCACATCAATGTCGATATCGCGGTTACTGCCCAACGGTCTGACTTTTCGTTCCTGCAATACGCGCAGCAGTTTCACCTGTAACGGCGCAGGCATATCGCCAATCTCATCGAGAAACAGCGTGCCGCCTTCTGCGGCCTGAAACAGCCCTTCACGATTGCTCACCGCACCGGTAAAAGCACCGCGCGCATGACCAAACAGTTCTGATTCCAGCAGTTGTTCCGGCAACGCGCCGCAGTTAATGGCAATGAAAGGTTTTTGGCTGCGTGGGCTGGCGTTGTGAATAGCCTGAGCGAAAACTTCTTTCCCGGTTCCGCTTTGGCCGTTAATCAAGACGCTAACGTCCGATTGCGCCACCATCCGCGCCTGTTCCAGCAGGCGTAGCATCAGCGGGCTGCGGGTAACGATAGATTCGCGCCAGCTGTCATCGGTGGCGGGCGCAGACTGTTCCAGTGCCCCGTCAATCGCGTGATATAACGCGTCCTTGTCGACTGGTTTAGTGAGGAAGCTGAACACCCCTTGCTGGGTCGCCGCAACGGCGTCAGGGATGGAGCCGTGAGCGGTCAGGATAATCACCGGCATCCCAGGCTGTACTTTCTGGATTTCAGTAAACAGCTGCATACCATCCATTTCATCCATGCGCAGATCGCTAATAACCAGATCCACTTTTTCACGGTTCAGCACCCGTAACCCTTCCTGCCCACTTTCCGCGGTCACGACGCTGTAGCCTTCGCTGGTCAGTCGCATTCCAAGTAATTTCAACAGGCCCGGATCGTCATCCACCAGCAGCAGATGCGCGGGCTTACGGCTTATCATGGCGTAACCTCATCGGCAGACGGCGCTGCGCCTTCTTCGTTATCAGGCGTAGTGAGTTTATCGTTCCCGTGCAGCGCATCAGGATTGTAGTTACCGCCAGGTTTGCGCGTGGAAAGCTGGCGCTCAATATCGGTCAGATTCTCCAGCTTGCGGGTCGTGAGATCGAGCTGGGACTGCAAATGCTGCTGCTGTTGACGCAGCGTATCGAGATCGCTGTCGGATGCCTGCTGGAGTTTACTGTAGCGCATACGCTCTTCGGCAAGCTGCAACTGCAACGTTTGGCTGCTGCGCCAGACCTGATACAGCGGGCGTACCTGTGGCGGAATTTGCGGGCTTAACGCATCGAGGCGCGTAACAGCCTCCCGCCTTTCTGGCGGCGTAATATTGGCATTATCGAGCAGGATCCCACGCCTGAAAGCGCCCTGCCAAGTATCTGCCATCAGGGTGCTGGCTTCACTACGCGCCTGCACCGGCATCAGGCGATTGGCGCAATCCATCGCCCGCAGCCAGTACAACGGATTGGTTTCTGTAGACTGGCCAGACAGCGACCAGATATCCGTACAGTCGGTTGCAAGGTAGTCCGCCAGTTGATTAGGCGGAATTTTCTCCTGCGAGGGATCGCCGATAATATGATTCACCGCGTTCGGGACACAACCAACCAGCGCCAGGCACGGCAGGCTTGCGAGGATGACGCGACGAAGAAAATGTCGTTTAAGCATTCGGACAACAACGTATGGCATACTCACCAGACTTAGGTTTATTTTAGTGATTTTTCGCAGCAGCTAGCGGCAGTTCTATGCGAAAACAAACGTTTTGCGCATGGTCATCAACCAGATACAGCTTGCCCCGCATACGGCGGATGCAATCTCTGGCAATGCTTAGCCCCAACCCGCTTCCTTTTACCGCCCCTTTTCGCTGATGACTCCCCTGGAAAAAAGGCTCGAAGATCATGGTCTGTTCTGCTTCTGGAATCGGTGTGCCGGTATTCATTACATCGATGTATACCGTTGAGCCATGCAAACTGCTGCGGATCCAAATGTTACCGGATTCAGCACCATAGTGCACCGCATTGGAATAAAGATTGTCCAGCACGCTCATCAACAGCATCGGTTCTGCCAGGCAAGTGTTCACCGCAAGCGCAACATCAGTATGTATCATTTTGGCGCGAGCGGGCAGGCTATGCGCAGAAACAACGCTTTCCACCAGCGGCGCGATTTCCACACTTTCAAGTTCCACCTCGTCATCCGCCAGCTTGCGGTTGTAATCGAGGAGTTGTTCAATCAGCTTTTGCAGGTTACGGCTGCTGTCATCCAGAATACCGACCACCTCTTTTTGCTCCGGTGTTAACGGGCCAACCACCTGATCGGCCAACAATTCGGTACCTTCGCGCATGCTCGCCAGCGGTGTTTTCAGCTCATGGGAAAGATGGCGTAAAAACTGATGCCGTTGCGACTCAAGCCAGGAGAGACGTTCGCTTAACCAGATGATACGCTGCCCCACGGATCTCAATTCCCGTGGCCCGGTAAATAATACGCTATCCCCCAGCGAGCGCCCTTCTCCCAGACAGTTGATCATCCGTTCAATGCCCTTCACCGGGCCGATAATCATGCGGGTAAACAGCAAGACCATCGCCAGGCTGACGAGAAACAGCACCAGTGCCTGCCAGCCAAAAAACTGCCCGCGTTCGGCTATTTCCTGCTGTAACTGCTGCCCACGAGAAAAGACCACGGTACGCGTCGCTTGCACCATCTCGGTATTGGCATTGGCGAACGCTTCCAGCCGTGCAGCCGACACACTGTCAGGACCACTGTTTTTACACTGCAACTGCGCGAGATCGTTAAGATCCTGACGCAACGCCTGGTAGAGCTTGGTATCCGGCAACACCCCCGCATGCGCATCCAGCATGTCGCTGTAGCGTTTACGCTGGCTTTGGTAGACCCTGGCCAATGTTGGGTCATCAAGCACGCAGTATTGCCGATAGCTGCGCTCCATCTCCAGCGCGACGTTGGTCATCGCCTCGCTGCGTCTGGCATCAATCAGCGTGGTGCGGTTTGTCAGCGCAGCCTGCGCGCTCAGGGCATTCAGACTTTGCCATGCCTGCCAGGCCAGAACTAACAACGGCAGCAGGATAAGCAAGAAGGCCAACGTCACCAATTGACGTAAAGATCGGGGAAAAACTGACCAGCGCTTCAAGGCGTTACTCTCAATGGACAGGAAAAGATTGATGCTAACTGAGGGGAACGCCAGATACAACAAAGCCGGGATTAACCCGGCTTTGTTATGGAATAAGGCGGTGCCTAACTCGACGTTTCGCCCGGAGGTTGATATGAGCAATGCTAATATCAGATGTTGGACGGCAGGCACCTTGTTGTGCGTCATTCGAAGTTTATGTAGCACGTCCCGAAGGGGCTGACATAAGAAGGTGAATGAGCCACTGGTTAATATTATGCAGCATCTGTGCCAATATTCAAAACACTTTATTAACACAATGATAAGTATGAAAAATATTATTATTTTCACAAATAACAATTCTGTCTGTTTTTTGTTCTCTCTGTCGCCAATCAGCAACACTTGCAGCACTTAAAAACAAATTACTATTAAATCAAATAATTAAACGTCTCTTTTTGACGACACCGCTACCCTGTCCATGTCGGCATTTCCCGACACTTTACTTTTAGGTGCAAGCGCTGAGTTTATTGCCGGATGGCGGCGTGAACGCCTTATCCGGCCTACAACCGCATTTTCCCTGTAGGCCTGATAAGCGTAGCGTCATCAGGCGGGTTCCATCCGGCAGACAAAAAAAAGCCCCTCGCGAAGAGGGGCTTGATGACTATTGAGCGAATTAACCGAGCTGTTTACGCGCGTTGCGGAAAATACGCATCCACGGGCTATCCTCGCCCCAGTTTTCCGGGTGCCAGGAGTTGCTCACGGTACGGAACACACGTTCCGGGTGCGGCATCATAATGGTGACGCGACCATTTTCAGTGGTCACTGCAGTAATGCCGTTCGGCGAACCGTTCGGGTTAGCCGGATAGGTCTCGGTCACCTTACCGAAGTTATCAACGTAGCGCAGCGCCACCAGACCTTTGCTCTCAAGCTGAGCCAGATGCGCACCGTCACGCACTTCCACACGACCTTCACCGTGAGAAACGGCAATCGGCATCATCGAACCCACCATATCGGCAAGCAGCAAAGACGGGCTTTGCGTCACTTCGACCAGGCTGAAGCGGGCTTCAAAGCGGTCGGAATGGTTACGCACAAAGCGCGGCCACAGGTCGCTTCCTGGGATCAGCTCACGCAGGTTAGACATCATCTGACAACCGTTACACACGCCGAGTGCCAGCGTTTGCGGGCGATGGAAGAAGGTTTCGAACTCATCACGGACGCGGTTGTTGAACAGAATCGACTTCGCCCAACCTTCACCAGCGCCAAGCACATCGCCGTAAGAGAAGCCGCCGCAGGCCACCAGTGCCTGGAAGTTACCCAGGCCGATACGTCCGCCCAGCAGGTCGCTCATGTGCACATCGATGGCGTCGAAACCCGCACGGTGGAAGGCAGCTGCCATTTCAACGTGGGAGTTCACACCCTGCTCGCGCAGTACGGCCACTTTGGGACGTGCACCGGTGGCGATGTACGGAGCGGCAACATCTTCGTTGATATCAAACGACAGTTTAACGTTGAGACCAGGGTCCGCATCGTTGGTTTTAGCGTCGTGTTCTTGATCGGCGCATTCCGGGTTGTCACGCAGGCGCTGCATCTGCCAGGTAGTTTCCGCCCACCACATACGCAGGGTAGTACGGCTTTCGCTAAACACCGGCTGGCCGTTAGCGGTCAGGGTGAAGCGGTCACCTTCAACGGCTTTACCGAGGAAGTGTACGCAGTCTGCCAGGCCGTGGGTAGCCAGAATCGCTTCCACCGCCTCACGCTCAGCAGCACGAACCTGAATCACCGCACCCAGTTCTTCGTTAAACAACGCCGCCAGACGATCTTCACCCAGAGAGTGGATATCAGCGTCAATACCGCAGTGACCGGCGAAGGCCATTTCCGCCAGCGTAACCAGCAGACCGCCGTCAGAACGGTCATGGTAGGCCAGCAGCTTACGCGCAGCGACCAGCGCCTGAATCGCATCGTAGAAGCCTTTCAGTTGCTCAACGTTACGCACGTCGGCAGGCTTATCGCCCAGTTGACGGTAAACCTGCGCCAGCGACGTAGCGCCCAGCGCATTGTGACCAAGACCGAGGTCAATCAGCAGCAGGGCGTTGTCTTCAGTAGACAGCTGCGGGGTAATGGTGTGGCGCACATCTTCTACGCGGGCAAAGGCGGTGATCACCAGCGACAGCGGCGAAGTCATTTCACGCTGCTCGTTACCTTCCTGCCAGCGGGTTTTCATCGACATAGAGTCTTTGCCCACTGGAATGGTCAGGCCGAGCGCCGGGCATAGCTCTTCCCCGACGGCTTTTACTGCTTCGTACAGGCCAGCATCTTCACCAGGGTGACCAGCAGCCGCCATCCAGTTTGCCGACAGCTTAATACGTTTGATGTCGCCAATCTGCGTTGCCGCAATGTTGGTCAGCGCTTCACCGACCGCCAGACGCGCAGAGGCAGAGAAGTCCAATAGCGCAACCGGCGCGCGTTCGCCGATAGACATTGCTTCGCCGTAGTAGCTATCGAGGCTGGCGGTAGTGACCGCGCAGTTAGCGACCGGGATCTGCCACGGACCAACCATCTGGTCACGCGCCACCATGCCGGTAACGGTACGGTCACCGATGGTCACGAGGAACGTTTTCTCCGCGACAGTCGGCAGATGCAGCACGCGGTTAACCGCATCTGCAATCGAGATTTCACCACGATTCAGGGCATCGCCTTTGGCTTTCAGCGTCTGCACATCGCGGGTCATTTTCGGTGTTTTACCCAGCAGCACATCAAGAGGCATGTCGATCGGCTGGTTGTCGAAGTGGCTGTCGCTCAAGGTCAGATGCTGTTCTTCGGTAGCTTCACCAATCACCGCATACGGCGCGCGCTCACGCTTACACAGTTCATCAAACAGCGGCAATTGATCGGCAGCAACCGCCAGCACGTAGCGCTCCTGGGATTCGTTGCACCAGATTTCCAGCGGGCTCATACCCGGCTCGTCGCTGAGGATATCGCGCAGCTGGAACTTACCGCCGCGACCACCATCGCTTACCAGCTCCGGCATAGCGTTAGACAGTCCACCCGCGCCAACGTCATGGATAAACAGAATCGGGTTCGCATCACCCATCTGCCAGCAACGGTCGATAACTTCCTGGCAACGACGTTCCATTTCCGGGTTGTCACGCTGTACGGAAGCGAAATCAAGATCGGCATCAGACTGGCCGGAAGCCATAGAGGAGGCTGCCCCGCCGCCAAGGCCAATGTTCATTGCCGGGCCGCCGAGGACGATAAGCTTAGCGCCAACGACGATCTCGCCCTTCTGCACGTGATCGGCACGGATGTTACCGATCCCGCCTGCCAGCATGATCGGTTTATGGTAACCGCGCAGCTCTTCGCCGTTATGGCTGTTGACCTTTTCTTCATAGGTACGGAAGTAGCCGGTCAGCGCCGGACGACCAAATTCGTTGTTAAACGCCGCGCCGCCCAGCGGGCCTTCGGTCATGATATCAAGCGCGGTAACAATACGGTCCGGCTTACCGAAGTCTTCTTCCCACGGCTGTTCAAAGCCAGGAATACGCAGGTTGGAAACGGAGAAACCCACCAGCCCGGCTTTCGGTTTTGCACCGCGACCTGTTGCGCCCTCGTCGCGGATTTCGCCACCGGAGCCGGTTGCAGCACCTGGCCACGGAGAGATAGCCGTCGGGTGGTTGTGAGTTTCAACCTTCATCAGGATGTGGGCTGGTTCCTGATGGAAATCGTAGCGGCCGGTTTTGTGATCGGCAAAATAGCGGCCCACTTCAGAGCCTTCCATTACCGCAGCGTTGTCTTTATAGGCAGACAGCACGTGGTCCGGCGTGGTTTCGAAGGTATTCTTGATCATCTTGAACAGCGACTTCGGCTGCTGTTTACCATCGATAACCCAGTCGGCGTTAAAAATCTTGTGGCGGCAGTGCTCAGAGTTGGCCTGCGCAAACATGTATAGTTCAATATCGTTCGGGTTACGTCCCAGTTTGGTGAACGCATCCTGCAGATAGTCAATTTCGTCTTCCGCCAGCGCCAGACCCAGACGCAGGTTAGCGTCGATCAGCGCCTGACGCCCCTCACCCAGTAGATCAACGCTGGAGACCGGCGCCGGTTGGTGATGGGCAAACAGTTTTTCGGCATCGTTCAGCGCAGAGAAAACCGTTTCCATCATGCGATCGTGCAGTTCGTCGGCCACCATCTGCCATTGCTCAGCGGTCAGCGTAGAGGCTTCTACATACCAGGCAATGCCACGTTCCAGGCGGCTAATCTGGTGCAGACCGCAGTTGTGGGCAATATCAGTCGCTTTAGAAGACCACGGGGAGATGGTGCCTGGGCGAGGCGTAACCAGCAGCAGTTTGCCTTCCGGGGCGTGGCTTTGCAGAGCAGGACCATATTTCAGCAGGCGTGCAAGCTGCGCGTGCTCATCTTCATTTAACGGTGCATTCAGATCGGCAAAATGGACGTACTCGGCGTAAATGTTGTGGACCTGGAGGTTGGCAGCCTGAAAACGTGCCAGCAGTTTGTTAATACGGAATGCAGACAGTGCAGGTGAACCACGCAGAATTTCCATCATAAGTCTCTCGTCTTCTAAGCTTTCGGTGTGCCCAAGTGGGGGAAACGGGCGTCATTATAAAGAATCTACCGCGCCGACGAAACCGTTTGCGTCGAAATAAAATCACGACCGTCACTTATCATCAAATGCGGTCAGATTTCTGAATAAGTTGCCAACTGACGCAAGTTTAAGCAAAATGCCGTTCATCAATGACGACTTCACTTCTTAATCAACACCACAGCAGACAGAGACAACGTACGGTTCAGAGAATTAACTAATTGAAAAAATTAAAGATTAATTATCTGTTCATCGGCATATTGACGCTGTTGTTGGCAGCGGCCCTTTGGCCATCTATCCCCTGGTTCGGTAAAGCCGAAAATCGTATCGCCGCCATTCAGTCGCGGGGAGAGCTGCGCGTCAGTACCATTGATTCGCCATTAACTTACGCGACCCTCAACGGCAAAAAATTCGGTCTGGATTATGAACTGGCCCAGGAATTTGCCGACTACTTAGGCGTGAAGTTAAAAGTTACCGTACGCCAGAACATCAGCCAGCTTTTTGACGACCTGGATAACGGCAATGCCGACCTGCTAGCCGCAGGCCTGGTCTATAACAGCGAGCGGGTTAAAAATTACCAGCCCGGCCCGACCTATTATTCGGTTTCACAACAGCTGGTGTACCGGGTTGGGCAATACCGTCCGCGCACGCTTGCCACGGTGAACGAAAACCAACTGACTATCGCCCCGGGGCACGTGGTGGTTAATGACCTCCAGCAGCTAAAAGAGAAAAAATTTCCCGATCTGAGCTGGAAAGTCGATGACAAAAAGGGCACCACCGAACTGCTTGATGATGTAATCGCCGGAAAGCTGGATTACACCATTGCCGATTCTGTTGCCATCAGCTTATATCAACGCGTGCATCCTGAGCTGGCCGTAGCGCTCGACGTCTCTGACGAACAACCGGTGACATGGTTTAGTCGGCTGGACGATGACAACACGCTGTCTGCCGCCCTACTGGATTTCTTCAACACCATGAATGAAGACGGTTCTCTGGCACGGCTGGAAGAGAAATATCTCGGGCATGGCGATGATTTTGACTATGTTGATACCCGCTCCTTTTTACGCGCCGTAGACAGCGTGTTGCCGGACCTCAAGCCGCTGTTTGAGAAATATGCGCAAGAGATAGACTGGCGACTGCTGGCCGCTATCTCGTATCAGGAATCACACTGGGACGCGCAGGCCACCTCTCCAACCGGCGTACGCGGACTGATGATGCTGACCAAAAATACTGCTCAAAGTCTCGGGCTGACCGACCGTACCGATGCCGAACAGAGTATCAGCGGCGGCGCGCGATACTTGCAGGATATGATGAGTAAAGTACCGGATACCGTCCCCGAAGGAGAACGCATCTGGTTTGCCCTTGCAGCCTATAACATGGGTTATGCACACATGCTGGATGCGCGGGCGCTGACGGTGAAAACCAAAGGCAATCCGAACAGTTGGTCCGACGTAAAACAGCGATTACCGTTGCTCAGCCAAAAGCCGTATTACAACAAGCTGACCTATGGCTATGCACGTGGCCACGAAGCTTACGCCTATGTGGAAAATATCCGTAAGTACCAAATTAGCTTGGTGGGATATCTGCAAGAGAAAGAAAAACAGGCGCTAGAAACGCAGCAACTGGCGCAGGATTACCCGACGGTGACGCCCGCAGAACTATTAGGTAAAGAGAAATTCCCGCTTTCGGCGTTTCTGTCTCAAACGTCGTCAAACTACCTGACGCACTCCCCTTCCCTGCTGTTTTCACCGCATAAAAAAGAGGAGAAGTAGTCTTGTACGCCTGATAAGCGCACTGCCATCAGGCTGAGAGTTACTGATTAGCGGATTTTTTCAGGGCCTTGATTTCCTGCCGGCGCATGCGGAAAAAATCACTGAGCAACGTGGCACATTCATCCCGCAGTACCCCCTCTGTCACTTCAACCCGATGATTCATTCCAGGGTGATGCAGTACATCCATTAATGACCCGGCAGCGCCCGTTTTCGCATCGCGCGCACCAAAAACGACCCGACCGATACGGCTGTGCACCATCGCGCCAGCGCACATTACGCACGGCTCCAGAGTGACGTACAGCGTGGCATCTAACAGGCGGTAGTTTTGCAGCACCAGGCCGCCCTGACGAAGCGCCATAATCTCAGCGTGGGCAGTCGGATCATGATGTCCAATAGGGCGGTTCCAGCCTTCGCCAATTACTCGGTTGTTATGTACCAATACCGCACCCACCGGGACTTCACGCTCATCCCAGGCGCGCTTAGCCAGCGTTAAAGCATGACGTATCCAGTATTCGTGGCTAAATTCAACATCTGACAAAGGGGTAACTCCAGTAATCAAAGCGGGCGCATTATACACGTCATACTTCAAATTGCATGTGCGTTAGCTATTCGAGTTGCTGAAGCTCTCCGCGCGGCGTGACGCGCCAGCGATGCTGGCAAAAAGAGAGCAGAGGATTGTCCTGATTACTGTCACTATAGCCACTGTAAAGCTTTAGCGGCGCGCCAATGTGGCGTTCCAGTTGTGTCACTTTCTCATGGCCCAGACAGCGCAAAGTCAGTACCCAGCCGCCGTATCCCCGCGCCATTTTGCTGGCGATCAGATTGACTCGCGGTAGCCATGGAGTATCAAAGTAAACCTGCTCGACCAGTGACTGCGGAGAGCCGGTAATAAGCCAGATATCAGCGTCGGAGCTTAACAGGTAGGTTGTCAGCCGCTGCTGCACGAGCGGAAACGCCGTCACGTTACTGCGAAACCAGCGCACAAAGTCGGCCTGATGCGCTTTCAGACGCGCTTCGCTGCGCCCAAAAGTGCATCCCCATAACAGCAGGCTCATTGGCCAGCGGGCGGCACGTCCTTTTATCAGCAACGCCAGCGCAATCACCGGTAACAAAGGCAGCACAAGCAACGCGTTCAGCGGCTGGCGACGCAGCAGATAACGAATAAAACTACCGAACATGTCCTGCTGGTGTAACGTGCCATCCAAATCAAAAAAGACAACGCGGCGCTGGTGATTGGTCAAACCTTATTCCTCTGGATCAGTGAATCCCAATAGCCAGGTAAACAGGAACCCGGCGATAACTGCTACCAGATAGCCTAACAGATAGAACATCACTTTTCCGGCAACAATCGTCAGTGCCAGCGGTAATCCGGAGATGCCAAAGGTGATGACCGTCGCCACCTTCCAGTAGCTAATCAGCGCCCCACCTACCGCGCCGCCAAGACAGGCACCGATAAACGGCTTACCCAACGGCAGCGTTACGCCAAAAATGAGCGGCTCGCCAATCCCCAGCAGTCCGACCGGTAGCGCCCCTTTGATCACTTTCTTTAGCCGCGCATTACGGGTTTTCATCAGAACCGCGATCGCAGCACCTATTTGCCCAACGCCCGCCATCGCCAGGATCGGAAAAAGCGCGTTATAACCGTGCGCCTGAACCAGCTCAACGTGGATGGGCACCAATCCCTGATGAAGTCCGGTGAGCACCAACGGCAGGAAGGTTCCTGCCAGCACAGCACCGACCAGAAAACCACCGCGATCGATAGCCCAGGATGCGCCGTGAGCGATAGATTCAGAAATCCATCCGCCAAGCGGTTGCAGCGCCACAATCGCGATGACACCGGTAATGATGGTGGTTAGCAGCGGGTTAAGGATAAGCTCCAGTGATTCCGGCAACAGCGTGCGGAATTTACGTTCGATCCAGCACATCAGCGCAACCACCAGCAATACCGCAATCACCCCACCGCGCCCCGGCTGCAACGCTTCGCCAAACAGGGTAATTTGCGCCAGCTGAGGGCTGGAAAGGATCCCCGCCATCACCCCGCCCATTGCCAGGGAGCCACCGAAAACTTTGGCGGTATTCACCCCGACCAGAATATTCATAATGGCAAACACGGCGCTGCCAAATATGCCCATCAGTCCCAGCATATTTGGATAGTGGGTCGCAAAATCCCCCACGATATCCGGGCGCTTAAGGATGTTAATAATGCCGGTAATCAAACCAGAGGCGATAAACGCCGGAATAAGAGGGATAAAGACGTTCGCCAGCTTGCGCAGCGCATCGCTCATCGGCGCTTTGTACTTCGCTTTGGCCTCTGACTTGGTGCGCTCAATATCATTGGCACCTACTCGCTCGCCGCCATCGGCAATCAGGGAACGCATGGCATCCACCACTTTGGCAGCTTTACCGGGGCCGACAATAATCTGGTGCTGTGTGCCCTGCTTCACGTAGCCGCTAACGCCGGGCAGTTGCCTGAGGCGGGGAATATCGATCTGCCCGTCATCCTGAACTTCCACCCTGACACGGGTCATACAGTTTTCCAGACGCAGAATATTGTTCTCTCCGCCAACGCCCAGCAGGATGTCGCTGGCCAGCAACGCCGTCTTATCCATATACACCTCTTAGTGTTCTAACGCCGCGCGTAAAAAACCCTGGTGAGCGGCAAGCTTTTCGCGGGCGGCAGCGGCATCCAGACCGGTGAGCGCCATTAAAATAGCTGGCTTAACATCATAATCCGTCTGCTTCAGCAGCGTTTCAGCTTGAGCCCGCGCAATACCGGTGGCTTCAACCACCATACGGCACGCCCGATCGACCAGTTTGACGTTGGTTGCCTGCATATCCACCATCAGGTTCTGGTACACCTTGCCAAATTTCACCATCGCGCCGGTGGAGATCATATTGAGCACCAGCTTTTGCGCGGTGCCGGATTTCAGTCGTGTTGACCCGGTCAGCGCCTCAGGCCCTACTACCGGAGAAATAGCAATATCCGCTTCATGCGCGATAGGGGAATCCGGATTGCAAGAAATAGCCGCCGTTGTACAGCCCACCGAACGCGCATATTTCAACCCGCCAATTACATACGGCGTGCGACCAGAAGCTGCCAGCCCCACCACCAGATCCTGTGCGGTAAGATTGAGCCCACGCAGATCGTCTTCGCCTAGCTGCGGGTTGTCTTCTGCGCCTTCTACTGCCTTCAGCAAAGCGCCCGGTCCCCCGGCAATCAGCCCAACCACCAGACCGTGCGGGACGCCGAAGGTCGGCGGGCATTCAGACGCGTCCAGCACCCCAAGACGCCCGCTGGTACCTGCTCCCATGTAAATAATGCGTCCACCGGCTTTTAGCGCGTCAGCTGCCGCATCGACCGCACGCGCAACTTCGGGAAGAGTTGCTTTTACTGCTTCAGCTACCAGCGTATCCTGTTGATTAAAACGATGAACCAACTCCAGAGTGGAGAGAGCATCCAGATCCATGGTCTGAGGATTGCGGGTTTCTGAAACTAACGCACCGAGATTCATTTTTTGTTCCTTAGGAATTTTTAATTCATAATAATCTGTCATAATGGAATATTATATTCACTAAGGCGAGTGATATTTTGTTTTGTAATCGCCATCACATTTTCGCCAGGAGAAAGCATGAACTGTTTAATTCGCATTCGTCAGCGTTATCCGGATCTCGCGCAAAGCGATAAAAAACTTGCGGATTATCTTCTTGCTCAGCCGGATACTGCGCGTCATCTCAGTTCACAACAGCTGGCCTTTGAAGCGGGCGTCAGCCAGTCCAGCGTGGTGAAATTCGCGCAAAAGATGGGCTTTAAAGGATTCCCGGCACTCAAACTGGCGATTAGCGAAGCATTGGCCAGCAATCCCAACCCCCATTCCATTCCGGTACATAATCAGATTCGCGGTGACGACCCGATGCGAATGGTAGGCGAGAAACTGATTAAGGAGAACGTGGCGGCGATGCATGCGACGCTGGACGTCAACAGCGAAGAGAAACTGATGGAGAGCGTCACGATGCTGCGTTCAGCCCGCCGCATTATCGTGACCGGGATTGGCGCATCGGGTCTGGTGGCACAGAATTTTGCCTGGAAGCTGCTGAAGATTGGTTTTAACGCGGTGGTGGAACGCGATATGCACGCCCTACTGGCGACGGTGCAGGCGCTTTCGCCCAACGATCTACTGCTGGCCATTTCGTATACCGGAGAGCGTCGCGAGCTCAACCTGGCTGCGGATGAAACGTTGCGCACCGGCGCGAAAATCCTCGCCATCACCGGATTTACACCGAACGCACTGCAGCAACGGGCAAGTCATTGTCTGTACACCATTGCCGAGGAGCAGGCCACGCGCAGCGCAGCGATTTCCTCCACCCATGCGCAAATGATGCTCACCGATTTACTGTTTATGGCGCTGGTGCAGCAGGATCTGGAGCATGCCCCGGAACGTATTCGCCACAGTGAGGCACTGGTAAAAAAACTGGTCTGAGCAAAGAATGCGCGTATAATGCCCGCCCGATTTGTGATGTTTTGAGAGTTTCCTGATGGCCCTGTTAATCACTAAAAAGTGTATCAATTGCGATATGTGCGAGCCCGAATGCCCGAATGAGGCGATTTCGATGGGTGATAGCATTTACGAGATTAACAGCGACAAGTGTACGGAATGCGTAGGCCATTACGACACGCCAACCTGCCAGAAAGTGTGCCCGATCCCCAATACTATTTTGAAAGATCCGGCGCATGTCGAAACAGAAGAGCAGCTGTGGGATAAGTTTGTGCTGATGCACCACGCCGATAAACTTTAGCCGCGTCGCCATCTGGCGATGAAGCCCCTACCCTGCCCCTGCAACAAACGCATAACCCGTAGGCCGGATAAGACACTACGCGTCGCCATCCGGCATCGTCCTGAATCTAACTTTCGATAATCACCGTGGCGCAGGCGTAGTGACGCTCATCGGCCAGCGTCACATGCATGTGCGCAACGCCGAGTTTTTCCGCCAGTTTTAACGCCTCTCCCCATAATCGCAGACGCGGCTTACCGAGTTCGTCGTTAAAGACTTCAAACTGATTAAATGCCAGCCCATTGCGAATACCCGTGCCAAAGGCTTTTGCTGCCGCCTCTTTGACTGCAAAACGCTTCGCCAGAAAACGCACCGGCTGCTGATGCGTTTCCCAGATTGCCCATTCGTTGTCGCTGAGCACACGTCTTGCCAGGCGGTCGCCGGAACGGGAGATCACCGCTTCGATGCGGGCAATCTCCACGATATCCGTACCTAATCCCAGAATCGCCATTAGCCACGCGCTTCCAGCATCAGGCGCTTCATTTCTACTACGGCCTCTTTCAGGCCGCTCATCACCGCACGTCCAATAATGGCATGGCCAATATTCAGCTCGTGCATTTCCGGGATACGCGCGATAGCTTTAACATTGTGATACGTCAGACCGTGACCCGCATTCACCTTCAGGCCAAGACTTGCAGCATAGGTTGCCGCTTTGGCGATACGCGCCAGTTCGCTGGCCTGTTCTGCGTCGGTTTTCGCATCGGCGTAACAGCCGGTGTGAATTTCAATAAACGGTGCGCCAACTTCCGCAGCGGCCTTAATCTGCTCTTCATCGGCATCGATAAACAGCGAAACCAGAATGCCTGCGTCCGCCAGGCGTTTGCAGGCATCGCGCATCTTGTCACGCTGACCGGCGACGTCCAGCCCACCTTCAGTGGTAACTTCCTGACGCTTTTCCGGCACCAGGCAGCAAAAATGCGGCTTAGTCTCAACGGCAATCGACAGCATCTCTTCGGTGACTGCCATTTCCAGATTCATGCGTGTATCCAGCGTCTGGCGCAAAATACGTACGTCACGGTCGGTGATATGACGACGGTCTTCACGCAGATGTACGGTAATACCGTCCGCGCCCGCCTGTTCAACGATAAACGCTGCCTGAACCGGGTCCGGATATGCGGTACCGCGTGCATTACGTAAAGTGGCAATGTGGTCAATGTTGACGCCTAACAGTAATTCGGCCATGACAATCCTCGTTTTTTATTTTCGCTTCGGCATAAACTGCCGGAATAATTCGCGGCTCTTTAAGGGCTTACCACCAAGATACGGCTTTAACGCCATGCGGGTAAAGCGTTTCGCGGCGCGAAGCGTATCAGCATCCGGAAATTCCCGCGATTCGAGTGCTTTCAGATGGCGTCCGGTAAAGGTGGCGTTATCAATCACTACGCTTGCGATAAACCCTTTTTCTTCCCTGTAGCGATAGGTCATGGTGTCGTCTACCGGCTCGCCGCTGCCCGCACAGTGGGTAAAATCGACGCCATACCCCAGATGACCAAGTAAGGCTAGCTCAAAGCGACGCAACGCAGGTTCTGGCGAACCCGTCGCGCCAGCCAGCGCCTGAATGCAGTTCAGGTAATCGAAAAAGAGTGCAGAAAAGCGGGTTTCGTATTCGAGTACGCGCGAGATAAGCTCGTTAATATACAAGCCGCTGTACAGCGTGATTCCGCTAAGGGGGAGTGCCAGAGAAACGGCTTCGGCGCTGCGCAAGGTTTTGACCTCGCCACGTCCACCAAAGCGAAGCAACAACGGGGTAAAAGGCTGGAGTGCGCCTTTAAGATTGGAGCGTTTGGAACGTGCGCCTTTAGCCACAAGGCGCACGCGACCCGACTCTTCCGTGAAGACGTCCAGCACGAGACTGGTTTCGCTCCAGGGGCGACTATGCAGGACAAAAGCGCGTTGCCATCCTTCCATATACTCGCCGTGTTTCAGAGGATGTGTTTAGACGTCGTCGCCGTAACCGAGGCTACGCAGCGCGCGTTCGTCATCGGCCCAGCCGGATTTCACTTTCACCCACAGTTCGAGGTGAACGGGCGCTTCGAACATCTCCTGCATGTCTTTACGCGCTTCGATGCCGATGGTTTTAATCTTGGCCCCTTTGTTGCCAATAACCATCTTCTTCTGCCCTTCACGTTCGACGAGGATCAGGCCGTTAATGTCGTAGCCACCGCGTTCGTTAGAGATAAAACGCTCAATCTCCACGGTAACGGAGTACGGCAGTTCAGCACCCAGAAAACGCATCAGCTTTTCACGGATGATTTCAGAGGCCATAAAGCGCTGAGAACGGTCGGTAATGTAATCTTCCGGGAAGTGATGAATAGCTTCCGGCAAATGCTTACGCACGATGCCCGCTACGGTATCGACATTCAAGCCGGTTTCGGCAGAAATCGGTACGATATCAAGGAAGTTCATCTGGCTTGCCAGGAACTGCAGGTGCGGCAGCAGATCGGCTTTTTCCTGAACGTTGTCGACTTTGTTGACGGCCAGAATAACCGGGGCTTTGCCATCACGCAGCTTGTTGAGCACCATTTCGTCGTCCGGCGTCCAGCGGGTGCCTTCGACAACGAAAATAACCAGTTCAACATCACCGATCGAGCTGCTCGCCGCTTTGTTCATCAAGCGGTTAATAGCCCGTTTTTCTTCCATATGCAGACCCGGGGTATCAACATAAATCGCCTGATACGCGCCTTCGGTATGGATGCCAACAATACGGTGACGTGTTGTCTGAGCCTTACGTGAGGTAATAGAAATCTTCTGCCCAAGCAGATTATTCAACAGGGTGGATTTGCCGACGTTCGGGCGACCGACGATAGCAATAAATCCGCAGTAGGTTTTCTCTTCGCTCATTCCAGCTCCAGTTTTTTCAACGCCTGTTCGGCGGCAGCCTGCTCAGCCTTACGACGGCTCGAACCTGTGCCAACCACCGGTTCACTCAGGCCGCTGACCTGGCAGTGGATAGTAAATTCTTGATCGTGTGCTTCACCACGGACCTGTACCACCAAATAAGACGGCAGAGGCAGGTGGCGGCCCTGCAAATATTCCTGCAGGCGCGTTTTCGGATCTTTTTGTTTGTCGCCTGGGCTAATTTCATCCAGACGAGTTTGATACCAGTTCAGGATCAATTGCTCAACGGTTTGAATATCGCTGTCGAGGAAGACGCCGCCGATCAAAGCTTCAACGGTATCCGCCAGGATTGATTCACGACGGAAGCCGCCGCTTTTCAGCTCACCTGGCCCCAAACGTAAACATTCACCGAGGTCAAACTCACGGGCTAATTCAGCCAGCGTATTGCCGCGAACCAGCGTCGCGCGCATGCGGCTCATATCACCTTCATCCACACGCGGGAAACGGTGATACAGCGCATTAGCGATAACAAAGCTCAAAATAGAGTCGCCTAAAAATTCTAAACGCTCGTTATGTTTGCTGCTGGCGCTCCGGTGAGTTAATGCCTGCTGCAACAGCTCCTGATGATTAAAAGTGTAGCCCAGCTTCCGTTGAAGCCGATTAATTACGATGGGGTTCATGCGATACCAATAAATGAATGCGTCAACAATTCAGCACACGAAACAGACCTGATATACGCATTTCGCTGAGCCATCCGGCTTCGCCTGCATGCTTTTGTATACAAACCAACGCTGTTTCGTGTGCCGTGGCAACCTGTCGGTGCCAACCTAAAACTTCGGGGGAATATTCTATACACAACGACAAGGGATGTCGTTAGTCTGCGGGAATTTATCCGAGAAATAATTCACGCTGCCGCCGTAATGACGACAACGTGAACGATTATCGGTGATTAGTGAATGCCACCAATACGGCTTAAACGCACACCGGTCGGCCATTCACCTTCTTGCTTATCGAAACTCATCCAGATAGCGGTCGCTTTACCAACCAGATTCGCTTCCGGTACAAATCCCCAGTAACGGCTGTCCGCGCTGTTATCACGGTTATCACCCATCATGAAGTAGTGTCCCGGCGGAACGATCCAGGTTGCCAACGGCTGACCAGGTTGACGGTAATACATCCCCACCTGATCCTGCGCAATCGGCACGGTCAGAATGCGGTGCGTAACCTCACCCAGCGTTTCTTTACGCTCAGAAAGGCGAATACCGTTCTCTTTCGTTTCGTTCAGCGGAACTTCAAAGAAGCCGCTGGTCGCTTCACCGCCGTTACGACGAGCAAAGGTCTGTACAAAATCACTTGGCTGAACATCAGAGTACGTTACCGGCAGCGCGTTTTCACACGCCTGACCGGAACGGCATCCTGGCTGAATAGTCACCTCTTTCGCCACTGGATCGTACGTTACTTTGTCTCCCGGTAAACCGACAGCACGTTTAATGTAGTCCAGACGCGGATCTTCCGGGTATTTAAACACCACGATATCACCGCGTTTCGGATGACCGGTTTCGATCAACGTTTTCTGGTAAATCGGATCTTTAATCCCGTAGGCGAATTTCTCCACCAGGATAAAGTCACCGATAAGCAGCGTCGGCATCATCGAACCTGACGGGATCTGGAATGGTTCATAGATAAATGAACGCACCACCAGCACAATCGCCAGTACCGGGAAAACGGACGCCCCGGTTTCCAGCCAGCCTGGCTTAGGTGCCACTTTTTTCAGCGTAGCTTTATCCAGTGAATCACCTGCAGCAGCTTGCGCTGCTGCCTGACGCTCCCGGCGCTTTGGCGCGAAGATGAATTTATCTACGCACCATAAAATGCCCGTCACCAGTGTGGCAATCACCAGAATCAGGGCAAACATGTTCGCCATGCCAACTCCTTAAGATTATTTGCTGTCTTTACCGACATGCAGAATGGCGAGGAACGCTTCCTGCGGCAGTTCGACGTTACCGATCTGCTTCATGCGCTTTTTACCCTCTTTCTGTTTTTGCAGCAGCTTTTTCTTACGGCTGATATCGCCACCGTAGCATTTCGCCAGAACGTTTTTACGCAGCTGCTTAACCGTTGAACGCGCGATGATGTGCGTACCAATGGCCGCCTGGATCGCGATATCAAACTGCTGGCGAGGGATCAGATCTTTCATCTTCTCAACCAGTTCACGGCCACGGCTCTGGGAGTTGTCGCGGTGGGTAATCAGCGCCAGCGCATCGACACGTTCGTTGTTGATAAGGACATCAACACGCACCATGTCAGACGCCTGGAAGCGTTTGAAGTTATAGTCCAGCGACGCGTAGCCGCGAGAGGTCGACTTCAGACGGTCGAAGAAATCGAGTACGACTTCCGCCATTGGAATCTCATACGTCAGCGCCACCTGGTTACCGTGGTAAACCATGTTGGTCTGGACGCCGCGCTTCTCGATACACAGGGTGATGACGTTGCCAAGGTAAGCCTGCGGCAGCAGCATGTGACACTCAGCGATCGGCTCACGCAGTTCGTAGATGTTGTTCAGCGGCGGCAGCTTGGACGGGCTATCGACGTAGATAGTCTCTTTCGCCGTGGTTTCGACTTCGTAGACTACGGTCGGCGCGGTGGTGATCAGATCCAGATCGTATTCACGCTCCAGACGTTCCTGAATGATCTCCATGTGCAGCAGACCAAGGAAGCCACAACGGAAGCCGAAGCCCAGCGCGGTAGAGCTTTCCGGTTCGTAGAACAGGGAGGCGTCGTTCAGGCTCAGTTTGCCAAGCGCGTCACGGAAGTTTTCATAGTCGTCAGAGCTCACCGGGAACAGACCGGCGTAAACCTGCGGCTTCACTTTTTTAAAGCCTGGCAGCGGTTTGTCTGCCGGGTTACGCGCCTGCGTCAGGGTATCGCCAACCGGTGCGCCGAGGATGTCTTTAATCGCACAAACCAACCAACCTACCTCGCCGCATTTCAGCTCGGTACGGTCAACCTGTTTTGGCGTGAAGATGCCCAGACGGTCGGCGTTATAGACCTGACCGGTGCTCATTACTTTAATTTTGTCGCCTTTACGCATGGTGCCGTTTTTAATACGCACCAGTGACACCACGCCAAGGTAGTTATCGAACCAGGAGTCGATGATCAGCGCTTGCAATGGGCCTTCCGGATCGCCTTCCGGCGGCGGAATGTCGCGTACCAGACGTTCAAGAACGTCAGTGACGCCAACGCCGGTTTTCGCCGAGCAGCGAACGGCATCTGTCGCATCGATACCGACGATATCTTCGATCTCTTCCGCTACGCGTTCAGGATCGGCGGCTGGCAGGTCAATTTTATTCAGTACCGGTACTACTTCCAGATCCATTTCCATGGCGGTATAGCAGTTAGCCAGGGTCTGCGCTTCTACGCCCTGTCCGGCATCAACAACCAGCAATGCGCCTTCACAGGCAGCAAGCGAGCGGGAAACTTCATACGAGAAGTCAACGTGGCCCGGGGTGTCGATAAAGTTAAGCTGATAGGTTTCACCATCAGATGCTTTGAAATCGAGCGTCACGCTCTGCGCTTTGATAGTAATACCGCGCTCACGCTCAAGATCCATCGAGTCGAGAACCTGCGCTTCCATTTCACGGTCAGACAGGCCACCGCAGATCTGGATAATACGGTCAGACAGCGTCGATTTACCGTGGTCGATGTGAGCTATGATTGAAAAGTTACGTATGTTCTTCATATAGTGTAATTATTGTGCCTTACGCCCGCCGGAGCAGGCTCTGAGAAGTCGCTGATCTGAGCTTAACGTCTGTTTAAGTGAAACGCCGCATTCTACACTACAACGCTGAGGCGAGGAAACGTTCATAGAGCAAGGATAGCGGGAACTGGAAACAACCTTGCAAAGTCGGTGAAACTTTTGCCGGATGGCGGCATAAACGCCTTATCCGGCCTACGCCTGCATCTGAGCACGCTGTAGACCTGATAAGCGCAACGCCATCAGGCAAAGATATCACTGCTGGGTTTCGACGCGAATAAGATCGGGTGGGAGAGCAACGTTTAGAATGACCGGCTGCCAGGCTTCGCGCTCAGCAAGCTTACGAGAGTATCCACGAGCAATCAGGAATCCGCCCACGCCCCCCAGCACTGCGCCGCTTAATGCCGCAAGATCGGAACCAAACAGCACCTGGAACAGCGCCGCGAAAAGAAACAGTCCCGCCAACGGAGACATGTAGACCAGCATCGCCGATCCCAACAGGCTACCTTCGGCAATGCCCAGTTCAACTTTTTGACCAGGGGTCAAGGGTTCGTCGCAGGGCACCACGATAGTGTGTGTGGTCTGTGGTCCCAGTTTGTTCAGCACGCGGCTCCCGCATCCGGCCCGGGAAGCGCAGCTGCTACATGATGCTTTAACATCACAGCTGACCGTCGCCAGACCATTTTGCCAGGAGACGACCGTCGCCCACTCTTTAATCATTGTGCTGCCCTGAACTTGATATTGTCCGCGATACGCTTCGCCGTTTGTGGCGGAAGCTCGCCCACAATCGTAATTTCCGCGTTATCACGCACGCTGGTGCTGACCGTTCTGCGACCAGTACGCAGCAGTTGATCGGCGCTGTTCTGCGTCGCACGGTTTACGTTCACGGAGAAACTAAACAGGCCATCAGAATAAAGGCGTGATTCAATCGGCATGTTATCCATCGTCGGCAGCGGACGTCGACTGCTTGAGACCTCACTGAAACCTTGTGGCAACCACGACGGACTCCAGTTGAAGTTGGTTTTCTCGCCTGCAGGAACCGACAGCAACGGTGGTAAATTCGCTTTTGCTAACGTCTGCATGCTGTCGCTAACACCGTTATTCACGGTAAAGGAGATTACACGGAACTGTTCCAGCGTTTCGCCATCACGATCGAGGAGATCGACACGCATTGGCAGTTTGGTCTCCGTGTCCATCCAAACGATATAGCTGTAACGGGTGCCGTCACGCGCCACAACGCGGATCACTTCACAGAGCCGATCGGCAATACGGGTGCGGCCTACTGAGATAAAATCATAGTAGGGAGCAAGGCGTTTGAAATCGGTGTAAATCAGGGATGGCAGAGAGTCAACAATATAGTCGCCGTTCAATGTGAACGGTTCGAGACCTGGCTCAAAATAGCTAATTTCGTTGCCGCGTTGCACCACTTCCCGGCGCGGTCCATCCATTTGTAATAGTTGCGCAAGTGGACGGTTATCCTGGCGGGCATGACGATAACGTAGGGATTCAACACCCTGCTTATTGATGCTGACAAATGACAGCTCATAGGTTAGCGACTGGCTGGCCAGATTCATCTGCTGCAACAACGCCCCGGACGCAGGATTGGCCGAGGCGTTTACAGAGAAGAACAGGCTACCAGCCACAAGTGACATGGCAAACCAAAGTTGCTTCATTACTGCGATTGCGTTCCTAAAGTTTGAATTCCTGGCACCTGCACAGCGGCTTGCTGTGTTTGGGCCTGCTCAAACTGAAGCTGTTCAGAGTGCAGTCGACGTTGCAGTTCGTAATCCTGCAACATAGCATTAATACGACGACGCTGCTCCTGTACCTGCTGTTGTTGACCGCCGCTGGCCGTCGCGTCAGAAGGTACACCCAGGCTTACCGGACTGGCTTTACCCATCATCGGTAATGTATTAAATACCGGTGTTTCGGGCTGCTGGGACGTTTCAGATTGCCCATTATAGTGCTGGACGCCAACGATAACTGCAAGTGATACGCACGCGGCCACACCCATTTGGGTAAGCTGCGCGGCCCACGGACGCATTTTCTTCCAGAATGGCATTTTCTGCCACTGGTGCGGTGCTGGCTGGGCCTCAGGAATCAATGGCGCCGTCTGACGTACTGGCTCATCCTGGATGGCGGCCATTACGCGGGCGGAAATATCGAAATGGAGAACGTCGGCAGTATCACCTCGCATGGAATCGCGAATCAGGTGATAACTCTCCCAGGTTTTTTGCATTTCCGGGTCGTGAGTTAGCTCTTTGAGTAACTCAGTATCCAGCGTTTCGCCATCCATTAAAGCGGAAAGTTTCTCTTTCTGCATGCCTAATACCTTTTCCAGTATCCCGCTATCGTCAACGCCTGATAAGCGGTTGAACTTTATTATCAATAGCTTCCCTCGCTCGGAAGATACGTGAACGCACCGTACCTACCGGACAATCCATGATAGCGGCTATCTCTTCATAGCTCAGGCCATCCAGCTCCCGCAAGGTTATTGCCATGCGTAAATCTTCCGGGAGGGACTCAATAGTTCGGAAAACTATCTGTCTCAGTTCTTCTGACAACATTAAGTTCTCAGGGTTCGAAATTTCTTTCAGCGCACCGCCACTTTCGTAATTTTCTGCTTCAATCGCATCAATATCACTGGAAGGTGGACGACGCCCCTGAGCGACCAGGTAATTCTTCGCTGTATTGACTGCAATACGATACAGCCAGGTATAAAAAGCACTATCTCCCCGGAACGAGTCCAGCGCACGATAGGCTTTGATAAATGCTTCTTGTACTACATCGGGTACATCACCCGACGGTACATAGCGAGAAACCAGACTCGCCACCTTATGCTGATAGCGCACTACCAGTAGGTTAAAGGCTTTCTGATCTCCCTTCTGGACCCGTTCTACCAGGACCTGGTCCGTTAACTGCTCGCTCATCCGAGGTAAAGTCTCCCCAAACCAAATTTCCACGCGCTTTCGAAACGCCACTCCATCAGCTTCACTATGAGCAAGCAAATGCTTAGAGTGCTCAAGTTTCGTAAAGTTCCGTTACGCATTGTTTTTTGTTTGTCATGTTGTAGACAGGTCTTATCTCTCATTATAAGTCTACATAACCCGATCAACGCACTATCTGTACAGAAATGCCCATTTCACCGCTTGCAGAGTAACCCAACGGGCACTTTATTTCATCACATAATCTGATGCTAACGGCCTGCTTCACAAAATATTTTTGCCTATTTCGCCCTCATCATGCTTTTCCTTCATGTTTAGTCATTGCAACACATTTAAAAATAAAACGTGCAGTATCGCGCAATGTGGTGCTATGGTGACCAAACACTGTTTAGTAAATTAAACAAACATCATGAATACGACTCCTGAATTATCCTGTGACGTGCTGATCATTGGCAGCGGGGCTGCCGGACTCTCACTGGCGCTGCGCCTGGCTGAAAAACATCAGGTTATTGTCCTGAGCAAAGGGCCGGTCAGCGAAGGCTCGACATTTTATGCCCAGGGGGGTATTGCCGCGGTTTTCGATGAAACCGACAGTATCGACTCCCACGTTGAAGATACGCTGATTGCCGGGGCCGGGCTGTGCGATCGCCATGCGGTTGAATTTGTCGCCAGCAATGCTCGCACCTGCGTTCAATGGCTTATCGATCAGGGCGTCTTATTCGATACACAGGTTCAGCCTAACGGCGAAGAGAGCTATCACCTGACCCGTGAAGGCGGTCACAGCCATCGACGCATCCTGCACGCTGCGGATGCTACCGGCAAAGAAGTCGAAACCACCCTCGTCAGCCAGGCACAAAATCACCCCAATATCCGGGTTCTTGAGCGGAGCAACGCCGTCGACCTGATTGTCTCCGATAAAATCGGTCTGCCGGGAACGCGTCGGGTTGTCGGCGCATGGATCTGGAATCGTAATAAAGAAGCCGTCGAAACCTGCCATGCGAAGTCGGTAGTGTTGGCCACCGGCGGCGCATCAAAGGTGTATCAATACACCACCAATCCGGATATTTCCTCGGGTGACGGGATTGCAATGGCCTGGCGCGCAGGATGCCGCGTCGCCAACCTGGAGTTTAACCAGTTTCACCCGACAGCGCTGTATCATCCGCAGGCGCGCAATTTTCTGCTGACCGAAGCGCTGCGCGGCGAAGGAGCGCACCTGAAGCGCCCGGACGGTTCACGCTTTATGCCCGATTTTGACGAACGTGGCGAATTGGCTCCCCGCGATATTGTCGCCCGCGCCATTGATCATGAAATGAAGCGCCTTGGTGCAGATTGCATGTTCCTCGATATCAGCCATAAGTCGGAAGAATTTGTTCGTCAGCATTTCCCGATGATTTATGAAAAGTTGCTGGGATTGGGCATTGATTTAACCAAAGAGCCGGTTCCCATCGTGCCTGCCGCGCACTATACCTGCGGCGGTGTGATGGTGGATGACTTTGGCCGTACCGATGTCGACGGGCTGTATGCGATCGGCGAAGTGAGTTACACCGGCCTGCATGGCGCCAACCGGATGGCATCGAACTCATTGCTGGAGTGTCTGGTTTATGGCTGGTCCGCGGCTGAAGATATCGACAGGCGCATGCCTTATGCTCGCGGCGTTAGCACGCTCCCGGGCTGGGATGAAAGCCGGGTAGAAAATCCGGATGAGTTGGTTGTTATCCAGCATAACTGGCATGAGCTGCGGCTGTTTATGTGGGATTACGTCGGTATTGTGCGTACGACCAAGCGCCTGGAGCGCGCTCTGCGCCGTATCACCATGCTGCAACAGGAAATCGACGAGTATTACGCCCATTTCCGCGTGTCGAACAATTTGCTGGAACTGCGCAATCTGGTGCAGGTTGCCGAGCTGATTGTCCGCTGCGCAATGATGCGCAAAGAGAGTCGGGGCCTGCACTACACGCTGGATTACCCAGAGCAGCTTCCAGAAGCCGGCCCGTCCATTCTCTCGCCGCTAAGTCA
The DNA here is from genome assembly GCF_030332765.1 of Citrobacter sp. Cpo071. NCBI lineage: Bacteria > Pseudomonadati > Pseudomonadota > Gammaproteobacteria > Enterobacterales > Enterobacteriaceae > Citrobacter > Citrobacter sp. Cpo071. The sequence goes on from NZ_JAOWHE010000081.1 coordinate 175,727, forward strand.
TCACATAAACAGGTAAAACGCCTGGGTCAGCGCCGTATAACCTTCAGAGTAACGTTGGTCTGGCCCACGAATCACCAGCCTGTCGCTAAAGCACTCCCCGGCCTGCGGGGAGAATGCCAGCAATACCCGATGCGGTAGTCGGGCTTCCGTTTCTGCTACATCCGTACGTAATCGCAGATGCCAGCCCATACTTAATGCCTGCTGGGTAAACGCGTTCCCAATCTGTTCCGGCAGCACGACACAAAAAAAACCTTCTTCCGTAATGCTGTCCGCCGCCAGCGTAAGCAACGCCTCGTGATCGAGCGTGGTGGTATAGCGCGCCTGCTCGCGCTGCGGTGTTGCACATTCCACGCCCTGTTCATAATAGGGAGGGTTGCTGATTATCAAATCAAAACGCACGGTCTGACGCGGTATCCACTGCTGCGCATCTTCTGTATGAACACTCACGCGATGCATCCACGGAGATTGCGCGATGTTCTCCTGCGCCTGCTGCGCGGCATCGACATCAAGCTCCACGGCGTCAATGATGACGTTTTCATCCGTGCGCTGGGCCAACATCAGCGCCAACAGGCCACTCCCGGTACCAATATCCAGGATCCGCTTTACGCCCGCAACGGGGGCCCAGGCCCCCAATAAAATGCCGTCTGTTCCGACTTTCATTGCACAGCGATCGTGTGCCACAAAAAACTGCTTAAAAGTAAATCCATTACGTCTCAGTACGGATGTAGACTGGGGCATGAAGAACAACCTTCCTGGAAAAAAAACGATAACATAGGATAAAAACAATACCTGAGAAGGTATATCCATACAAACAGATGAAGATTGCAGCCGTAACGTCTATAATCAGCGCCCCACTCAGAGGTAGAACATGACTGTAACGACTTTTTCCGAACTTGAACTCGATGAAAGCCTTCTGGATGCCCTCCAGGAAAAAGGTTTCACTCGCCCGACCGCCATTCAGGCTGCCGCCATTCCGCCTGCGCTCGATGGCCGTGATGTACTCGGTTCTGCGCCGACAGGCACCGGTAAAACGGCGGCATATTTGCTGCCAGCGTTGCAGCACCTGCTCGACTTCCCGCGCAAGAAATCTGGTCCGCCGCGCATTTTAATCCTGACGCCAACGCGCGAACTGGCGATGCAGGTTGCCGAACACGCTCGTGAGCTGGCGAAGAATACACATCTGGATATCGCTACGATTACCGGCGGCGTGGCTTACATGAACCACATGGAAGTCTTTAGCGAAAACCAGGACATCGTGGTCGCCACCACGGGTCGTCTGCTGCAATACATTAAAGAAGAAAACTTCGACTGCCATGCGGTTGAAACGCTAGTTCTCGATGAAGCAGACCGTATGCTGGACATGGGCTTTGCCCAGGACATCGAGCATATCGCCGGTGAAACACGCTGGCGTAAACAAACCATGCTGTTTTCCGCCACGCTGGAAGGCGATGCGATTAAAGATTTTGCCGAGCGTCTGTTGGAAGACCCGGTCGAAGTCTCAGCGGATCCGTCCACCCGTGAACGCAAGAAGATCCATCAGTTTTACTACCGTGCCGATGATATCGAGCACAAAACTGCCATGCTGATCCACCTGTTAAAACAGCCGGAAGCGACTCGCTCGATTGTCTTCGTACGCAAACGTGAGCGTGTGCACGAGCTGGCAGGCTGGCTGCGCCAGGCGGGCATTAATAACTGCTATCTCGAAGGCGAGATGGTGCAGAACAAACGTAACGAAGCGATCAAACGCCTGACCGATGGTCGTGTGAACGTGCTGGTAGCAACCGACGTCGCCGCTCGCGGGATCGATATTCCTGACGTCAGCCACGTGTTTAACTTCGACATGCCGCGCAGTGGCGATGCCTATCTGCACCGTATTGGCCGTACCGGTCGTGCTGGCCGTAAAGGCACTGCGATCTCTTTGGTTGAAGCGCACGACCACCTGCTGCTCGGCAAAGCGAGCCGCTATATTGACGAACCGCTGAAAGCTCGCGTCATTGACGAACTGCGTCCAACCACGCGCGCGCCAAGTGAGAAATCTAACGGTAAGCCATCCAAGAAAGTGCTGGCGAAGCGCGCTGAGAAAAAGGCGAAAGAGAAAGAGAAGCCGCGGGTGAAAAAACGTCACCGCGACGCCAAAAATATCGGCAAACGTCGTAAGCCGAGCGGCGCTGCTACCCAGCAGTCCGACAAAGAGTAAACCGAATGCCGGGCCATTTAGCCCGGCATTTTTTCACGTGATGCAAAACTCTCTTCAATGCACTCAAGAAACACCCGCATCGCCGGGCTAACGACTTTTCCGGCATGATAACCACACAATGCCGTAATTAACTCAGGTTGTTCACTGAACGGTAATTCAATCAACTCCCCTGAACGTAACTCCTTCTCGACGGCAAAATGCGGCAAAAAGCTGATCCCAAGATTTGCCGATACGCACTGCTTAATACTTTCAATGCTCCATAACTCAATGGTATTTTCCAGCGTAATCTGTCGTTTACGCAGTAGCCCCTCGAAGCGTTGTCTGAAAATACATTGCGGCTCATTAATGATAAAACTGCAGGGAATGTGCTGGTTATGCTGAGTAAAATCAACGTGCTGAAGCAGTGGCGAAGCAACTAATGCCAGTGACTGATCGCCAAGCGGCATCAACTCCAGGGCATCGTCATTACCCACCCGATAAAAGACCCCCAGATCAACATCATCACTGAGCAATGCATCGCGAATGACATAACAATTCAGCGACTGTAAAGACAGCCGCACATGGGGCGCACGTTGTTTAAATCGCTGTAAAACCTGCGGCATTTTATACGCCAGCAGCGTTTCACCTGTTGCGACACGTAGATCGCCGCTCGGCTGCGCATCCTGATGTGCCGACTGTCGAATCGATGCCATCACGCGCGTCAGGTCATGGATATGCGGCATCAGCCGTTTTCCCTCACTGGTGAGACACATCCGGCGACCAATTTTTTCAAACAACTGCACCGAAAGCTCTTGCTCAAGCTGTTGAATATGAAAGGTAACCGTTGATTGCGTACAGCACAGTTTTTGTGATGCCCGCAGAAATGAACCCTCTTCCACCACCGTTTTTAGCGTAATAAACCGACGTAAATCCATCCGCACCAACCCATCGAAAATATCGAACTCAGAATGCAAAAACATTCATTTTTTTTAATGTTTTGCCTCGGGTACTGTCTACCAAAACAGAGGAGATAACAAGTGACCCCCACGCTTTTAAGTGCATTCTGGACCTATACATTGATTACCGCGCTAACCCCCGGACCAAACAACATCCTTGCGCTCAGCGCCGCGACGTCACACGGTTTTCGTCAGAGTACACGCGTACTGGCCGGAATGAGTCTGGGCTTTTTAATCGTCATGATGATGTGCGCCGGGATTTCATTTTCACTGGCGGTCATGGATCCAGCCATCATCCATTGGCTTAGTTGGGCTGGGGCCGCTTATATCCTGTGGCTGGCGCTGAAGATCGCCACCAGCCCGACCTCGAACGATAGATTGCAGTCAGAGCCGATTAGCTTCTGGGCAAGTTTTGGCTTGCAGTTTGTTAACGTGAAAATCATTTTGTACGGCATTACCGCGTTATCCACGTTCGTATTACCGTACACTCAGGACGCCCACTGGCTGATTGGGGTGAGTATTCTGTTAGCGCTGATCGGCACCTTCGGGAATGCCTGCTGGGCGCTGGCGGGCCATCTTTTTCAGCGCGTTTTTCACCGTTACGGTCGACAGTTGAATATCATTCTGGCGCTGCTGTTGGTGTATTGCGCGGTGAGGATCTTTTACTAACAGATGCAAAAAAGCGGAAGACGCACTGGCATCTTCCGCTTTTTGATTCTCTGCTAAACGGGGTTATTCCCCGTGAGCCTTACAGGCTCTCAGTAAAGGTACGAGCAATAACGTCGCGCTGCTGTTCTGGGGTCAGAGAGTTGAAACGCACTGCATAACCAGAAACACGGATGGTCAGCTGCGGATATTTTTCCGGATGCTTAACTGCATCTTCCAGCGTTTCGCGACGCAGAACGTTCACGTTCAGGTGCTGACCACCTTCCACGCGGACTTCCGGCTGTACGTCTACCGGTACTTCACGGTATTCGATTTCGCCCAGTTTGCTGACTGCAACAACTTCATCAGCATTGAAACCTGCTTTCGCAACGATGCAGCGAGCTTCGCCTTTTTCGCTGTCCAGCAGCCAGAAAGAGTTCAGCAGGTCGTCGTTTGCAGCTTTAGTAATCTGGATACCTGTAATCATTTGATGCCTCCCCGGCAAAATTATTTGATCTCGGTTGGCCGTCATCCGGCCAATTGGTAAAACCATTGTTGCTTGAGTGTATATATACCCCTCACACACCCTTGAATCTTTGATTTAAATCAATAAAAACCACACATGAAAAGTGGTGATAGGTGGATTTTATTGTTTTACATCAACTTACGCCATGTGTGCAGATAAACTTTTTACATAAATTTTCAACTATCTTTAAGGGGTAGACCATTGAGTAACGTACAGAATTTTGCGACGTCGAAAGAAGCAGTTAAGCTAGGGGGATTGAAAATTCGCAGGAGAGCGAGATGGCCACCGAATTAACCTGGCACGATGTGCTGGCTGAAGAGAAACAGCAGCCTTATTTTGTTAACACACTGCATACTGTTGCCGGCGAGCGTCAATCGGGAATGACAATTTATCCGCCGCAAAAAGATGTGTTTAACGCTTTTCGCTTTACCGAGCTTGGTGACGTGAAAGTCGTCATCCTGGGTCAGGATCCTTACCACGGTCCAGGCCAGGCACACGGTCTCGCGTTCTCTGTTCGCCCCGGCATTGCCACTCCCCCCTCGTTGCTGAACATGTACAAAGAGCTGGAGGCAACGATTCCAGGTTTCACGCGCCCAACGCACGGATATCTGGAAAGCTGGGCACGCCAGGGGGTACTGTTACTCAACACCGTACTCACCGTCCGCGCCGGTCAGGCGCATTCTCACGCCAGCCTTGGATGGGAAACATTTACCGATAAAGTCATCAGCCTGATTAACCAACATAGGGAAGGCGTGGTTTTCCTGCTCTGGGGTTCTCACGCACAGAAGAAAGGCGCGATTATTGATACGCAGCGTCACCATGTGTTGAAAGCGCCCCACCCATCACCGCTCTCTGCGCATCGCGGTTTCTTTGGCTGCAATCACTTTGTACTGGCGAATGAATGGCTGGAACAACGAGGTGAAAAGCCAATTGACTGGATGCCGGTATTACCCGCAGAAAGCGAGTAAAAAAATGCCAGCGATTCGCTGGCATTTTTATTATCAGGCTTTGTTCTGACGCCACCACTCCGCGAGCAGCACGCCTGTTGCCACAGAAACGTTGAGCGTTTCTACCTTGCCAGTGCCGTCAATCGCTATGCACAAATCGTCGGCTGAGCATGCTGCTTCTGGCAGAGCTTCACGCTCACGCCCTAATACCAGCACCATTTTTTCCGGCAGCGTGGTAGTAAACAGCGGTTTGCCTTTCGCGCTTGAGGTCATCACAACCGTGTAACCCGCCTGGCGGAAGTCGTCCAGCACATCAACAATGCTGTCGCCGGTAATCGGCTGAACGTGCTCAGCTCCGCCTTCAGCGGTACGGATGGCCGCACCTGATTCCAGCAGCGCCGCATCCTGAACCACTACGCCTTTCACACCGAAGTGCGCGCAGCTACGCATCATGCCGCCCAGGTTATGCGGGTTAGCGATATCTTCCAGTGCCAGCACACAATCCTGCGCCCCTGCCTGACCGACCCACTGCTTAACGGTAGTACCGTTACGTTTTTTGATCAGGAAACAAACGCCACCGTGGTGTTCTGTGCCAGAGGCTTTCGCCAGCTCGGCTTCGTCAACCACGTGATAGGCTTTGCGGTTTGCCGCCATCCAGCGTAATGCTTCTTTAAAGCGCGGGGTTACGCTCTGAACAAACCAAGCGCGGACGATGGCGTCCGGACGACTCTGGAACAGAGCCTGACAGGCATTCTCACCGTAAACGCGGGTTTCTTCCGCACGCTGACGGCGTAACACTTCAGGATCGATAAAGCTCTTACCGCTAATACCGCCGTGATCGGCTTTATCCGCTGCGTCATCATTCGGTGCGCGGGACACGGTACGCCACGGTGAATCTTCACGTCTGCGGTCACGTTCTACATCGCGGTCACGACCACGTTCACGACCGCGTTCGCTGTTCGGACCCTTTCGGTCATCACGGGCAGGGCGACGACCGCCTTCGGCTCGGGAAGTACCGGGGCGACCGCCGCCTTTTCCGGTACGTGGATTTTGGGTGCGTTTATCCGAGTCATCGTCACTGCGGACGTACATCACTTTGACCTTGCCGTTTTTGTTCTTCAGTTCGTCGCTCATGTTTTTCTCCACCTGCTCTGCGCGAAGCGCGCAGATTACCCGATGTGCACGTCGTTAGCCATTATTTCATTTAAAAGCTAAGGACTATTGTACTCATTGAATAAAACGCATTGTTGTTTAGAACAGACTCCCCGATAATATGTAACATAATAGAAACATACTGGCGTTCCTGCCGTGAAGTCCACTCCACTCATCCAGAGGTTAGTTATGAATACCGTTTGTACCAGCTGCCAGGCTATCAACCGCATCCCCGACGATCGTGTCCAGGAAGCGGCTAAATGCGGACGCTGTGGTCACGACCTGTTTGATGGGGAGGTGATCAATGCGACCGGTGAGACACTGGATAAACTGTTAAAAGACGATCTCCCGGTGGTCGTTGACTTTTGGGCCCCCTGGTGTGGTCCATGTCGTAACTTCGCCCCGATTTTTGAAGATGTCGCGGAAGAGCGTAGCGGTAAAGTGCGTTTTGTTAAAGTGAATACGGAAGCCGAGCGTGAACTCAGCGCCCGTTTCGGTATCCGCAGCATTCCGACCATTATGATTTTCAAAAAAGGGGAAATCGTCGACATGCTTAACGGCGCTGTACCAAAAGCCCCGTTTGATAGCTGGCTTAACGAATCATTATAATCTCTACGGGGCGCATCTTGTGCCCCGTTTTCACCTCTGCGACAATAGCGTTTTTCAACGTGTTTCCCCATGACCGATAACGCTGTTCTTCAGTTACGCGCTGAGCGCCTCGCGCGCGCCACGCGTCCTTTCCTTGCCCGAGGTAATCGCGTTCGCCGCTGTCAGCGCTGCCTGCTGCCGCAGAAACTCTGCTTGTGCGCAACGCTGGCACCCTCTGAGGCAAAAAGTCGCTTTTGTCTGGTGATGTTTGATACCGAGCCGATGAAGCCCAGCAACACGGGGCGTTTGATTGCTGATATTCTGCCCGATACCACGGCTTTTCAGTGGTCACGCACCGAGCCGCCGCAGGCGCTGCTGGAACTGGTGAAAAATCCGGATTACCAGCCGATGGTTGTATTCCCGGCCTCCTATGCGGGTGAAGAGCGTGAAGTGATTTTCACGCCACCAGCCGGTAAGCCCCCATTGTTTATCATGCTCGACGGCACCTGGCCTGAGGCGCGTAAAATGTTCCGCAAAAGCCCGTACCTCGATAACCTACCGGTGATCTCCGTTGATTTATCACGCCTTTCTGCTTACCACCTGCGTGGCGTTCACGCTGAAGGGCAATATTGCACTGCCGAAGTGGCCATCGCCTTGTTGGATCTGGCGGGAGATACGCAAGCCGCAGAAGGGTTAAGCGATCATTTCACTCGCTTTAAAACCCGCTACCTGGCAGGAAAAACTCAACATCAGGGAAGCGTCACAGCAGATTCCTCAGAAAACGTTTAAAATCATTCGGTCACTGGTGTCATTAAGGAAGCCGATATGAGTCAGCGTGGTCTGGAAGCACTACTGCGACCGAAATCCATTGCGGTGATTGGGGCGTCAATGAAGCCTAATCGCGCGGGTTACCTGATGATGCGTAACCTGCTTGCCGGCGGTTTCAATGGACCTGTTTTACCGGTGACGCCCGCATGGAAAGCGGTGCTGGGCGTACTGGCATGGCCCAATATCAACAGCCTGCCCTTTAGCCCGGATCTCGCCGTGTTGTGCACCAATGCCAGCCGTAACCTGGCGTTACTCGAAGCGCTTGGCGAGAAAGGCTGTAAAACCTGCATTATTCTCTCAGCTCCCGCGGCGCAGCACGCAGAGCTGCTGGCCTGCGCATCACGCTACAACATACGTTTGCTGGGCCCCAACAGCCTGGGACTTCTCGCGCCCTGGCAAGGGCTTAACGCCAGCTTTTCCCCCGTCCCGATTAAGCGCGGCAAGCTGGCTTTTATCTCTCAATCCGCTGCCGTATCCAATACCATACTCGACTGGGCACAGCAGAGAGAAATGGGCTTTTCTTACTTTATCGCGCTGGGTGATAGCCTGGATATCGACGTTGATGAGCTGCTGGATTACCTGGCGCGCGACAGCAAAACCAGCGCGATATTGCTGTATCTCGAACATTTAAGTGATGCCCGACGCTTTGTTTCCGCCGCCCGTAGCGCCTCGCGCAATAAACCTATTTTGGTGATTAAGAGCGGTCGTAGTCCAGCGGCGCAGCGTTTACTGCATACCAGCGCCGGGATGGACCCTGCGTGGGATGCCGCTATTCAGCGCGCCGGTTTACTACGCGTACAAGACACCCACGAGCTGTTCTCGGCGGTCGAAACCCTGAGTCACATGCGTCCACTACGTGGCGACAGGCTGATGATCATCAGCAATGGGGCCGCGCCTGCCGCACTGGCATTAGATGAACTGTGGTCAAAAAATGGCAAGTTGGCGACGTTGAGTGAAGACACCTGCCAGAAATTACGTGATGCGTTGCCTGAACATGTTGATATCGCCAACCCGCTGGATCTGCGTGATGACGCCAGCAGCGAACACTACGTTAAGACGCTGGATATTTTGCTCGCCAGCCAGGATTTCGACGCGCTGATGGTGATTCATTCACCCAGCGCAGCCGCTCCCGGAACCGAAAGCGCACTGGCATTGATTGAAGCGGTAAAGCATCACCCCCGAGGAAAATTCGTCTCGTTGCTGACCAACTGGTGCGGAGAGTTTTCCTCTCAGGAAGCCCGCAGACTGTTTAGCGAAGCCGGACTGCCCACCTACCGCACGCCGGAAGGTACCATCACCGCATTTATGCATATGGTGGAGTATCGGCGAAACCAGAAGCAGCTACGAGAAACGCCTGCGCTGCCTGACAGCCTGACCTCCAACACCGCCGAAGCGCATAATCTGTTACAGCGGGCGATTGCTGAAGGAGCGACATCGCTTGATACCCATGAAGTGCAGCCGATTTTACAGGCTTATGGCTTACACACGCTGCCAACATGGATCGCCAGCGACAGCGCGGAAGCCGTACACATCGCGGAGCAAATCGGCTACCCGGTGGCGCTCAAGCTGCGTTCTCCTGATATTCCGCATAAATCAGAAGTTCAGGGGGTGATGCTCTACCTGCGTACAGCCACTGAAGTGCAGCAGGCCGCCAATGCAATTTTCGATCGGGTAAAAATGGCCTGGCCGCAGGCACGCATTCACGGCTTATTAGTGCAAAGTATGGCGAATCGCGCCGGCGCTCAGGAGCTTCGTGTCGTCGTTGAACACGACCCGGTATTTGGCCCGTTGATTATGCTGGGTGAAGGTGGTGTTGAGTGGCGACCGGAAGAGCAAGCCGTGGTGGCATTGCCGCCATTGAACATGAATCTGGCGCGTTATCTGGTGATCCAGGGGATCAAAAATAAAAAGATCCGCGCGCGCAGCGCACTGCGCCCTTTGGATATCGCCGGGTTGAGCCAACTTCTGGTGCAGGTCTCCAACCTGATCGTCGATTGCCCGGAAATTCAGCGTCTGGATATTCATCCGCTGCTGGCCTCGGCCGGAGAATTTACCGCGCTGGACGTTACGCTGGATATTGCCCCTTTCACGGGAGATAACGAAAGCAGACTGGCTGTACGTCCCTACCCTCATCAGCTTGAAGAGTGGGTGGAGTTGAAGAACGGCGAGCGCTGTCTGTTCCGCCCCATTTTGCCGGAGGATGAACCTCATCTTCAGCAGTTCATTTCTCAGGTGACAAAAGAAGATCTTTATTATCGCTATTTCAGTGAGATCAACGAATTTACCCACGAAGATTTAGCCAATATGACGCAGATCGACTACGATCGGGAAATGGCCTTTGTTGCGGTGCGTTGTAAAGATAATCACGAAGAGATCCTCGGCGTAACGCGAGCAATCTCGGATCCTGATAACGTAGACGCTGAGTTTGCCGTACTGGTTCGTTCCGATCTCAAAGGGCTTGGACTGGGTCGCCGATTGATGGAAAAATTAATTGCCTATACTCGAGATCACGGACTTATACGTTTGAATGGTATTACGATGCCGAACAATCGTGGGATGGTCGCCCTGGCCCGAAAACTCGGGTTTGTTGTTGACGTCCAGCTCGAAGAGGGAATTGTTGGGCTAACGCTTAATCTGGCCCAATGTGAGGAATCGTGAGTAAGGTACTGGAAATGTTGACCACATTAATGGGTACTGGTGGTATCATTGCCCGCTTATGTCGTCTGCATAGCACAGAGGACCCTTCAATGAACAGAGAAGAAATGCACTGTGATGTTGTCAAAATTTAAGCGTAATAAACATCAACAACACCTTGCCCAACTACCCAAGATTTCTCAGTCAGTTGATGATGTAGATTTCTTTTATGCTCCCGCTAATTTCAGGGAGACTCTGCTGGAAAAAATAGCCAGCGCGACGCGACGGATCTGCATTATTGCGCTGTACCTGGAACAGGATGACGGTGGTAAAGGCATACTTGACGCTCTCTATGCGGCAAAACGGCAGCGTCCTGAGCTGGATGTCCGGGTGCTTGTCGACTGGCACCGAGCCCAGCGCGGTCGTATTGGTGCTGCGGCATCCAATACCAATGCTGATTGGTATTGCCGAATGGCGCAAGAAAACCCTGGTATCGATATTCCTGTCTACGGTGTCCCGATTAACACCCGTGAAGCGCTTGGCGTCCTGCATTTCAAAGGCTTTATCATTGATGACAGCGTCCTGTACAGCGGGGCCAGTCTGAACGATGTTTACCTGCATCAGCATGATAAATATCGCTATGACCGTTATCAGTTGATTCGCAACGCGCAAATGGCCGATATCATGTTCGATTGGGTGACGCAAAACCTGATGAACGGTCGCGGCGTTAACCGTCTTGATGATATCAACCGCCCTAAAAGCCCAGAAATTAAAAACGACATCCGCCTGTACCGTCAGGAACTGCGCGATGCGTCATTCCATTTTCAGGGTGATGCTGATAACGAACAGCTTTCGGTTACGCCTCTGGTGGGCCTTGGGAAATCCAGTCTGTTAAATAAGACCATTTTCCATCTTATGCCCTGCGCGGAGCACAAGCTTACAATCTGTACCCCTTATTTCAACCTTCCCGCCATACTGGTGCGCAATATCATTCAACTGCTGCGTGAAGGGAAAAAGGTCGAAATCATTGTCGGTGATAAAACCGCCAACGACTTTTTCATCCCGGAAGATGAGCCATTCAAGATCATCGGTGCGCTGCCTTATCTGTATGAAATAAATCTGCGCCGTTTCTTGAGCAGATTGCAGTATTACGTGAATACCGACCAGTTGGTCGTGCGCTTATGGAAAGATGATGACAATACCTATCATCTGAAAGGTATGTGGGTTGATGATAAATGGATGCTGCTCACCGGCAACAACCTTAACCCTCGTGCCTGGCGTCTGGATCTGGAAAACGCCATCCTTATCCACGATCCTAAGCAAGAGCTCACCCCTCAGCGCGATAAAGAGCTGGAGCTTATCCGTACGCATACTACCGTCGTTAAGCACTATCGCGACCTGCAAAGCATTGCTGACTATCCGGTCAAAGTGCGTAAGCTCATCCGTCGACTACGCCGTATTCGTATCGACAGATTAATTAGCCGTATTCTGTAATCAAGACCCCGTCCAGTGACGGGGTTTTTCATATGGAGGCAACGGTGCGCCTGTTCATTCTTACCAGTATCCTTGCCATTTCGGGCTGCAGCCATATGGCTAACGACCAGTGGAGCGGGCAAGACAAAGCTCAACACTTCATCGCCTCCGCCATGCTTGCCGCAGCCGGCAATGAATATGCCCAACATCAGGGCAACAGCCGCGATCGCAGTGCGGCTATCGGCCTGATGTTCTCAGTCAGCCTGGGTGCGTCAAAAGAGCTATGGGACAGCCGTCCCGCAGGGAGCGGCTGGAGCTGGAAGGACTTCGCCTGGGATGTTGCAGGCGCATCTACCGGCTATGCGGTCTGGCAACTGGCACATTACTAGAGGCGCAGACCTTTCCCTTTCCCATGCAGCATTAGCGATACTAAAAACGCAACTACTGCCAGCGCAGTGACGTACCAGAAGAATGTCGTTTCCATACCGACAGACTTCAGGGACAACGCGACATATTCGGCTGAACCGCCAAACAGCGCATTGGCCACCGCATAAGATAAGCCGACCCCAAGAGCGCGTACCTGTGCCGGGAACATTTCGGCCTTCAGAATACCGCTAATTGACGTATAGAAACTGACGATTAACAGAGCACACATCACCAGAGCAAACGCCATATACGGGGATGTTACGCTTTGCAATGCTGTCAGAATGGGAACGGTGAAAATCGCGGCCAAAGCGCCAAAACACAACATTGAAGTACGTCGGCCAATTTTATCTGACAAGGCGCCGAACAACGGTTGTACCAGCATGAACACACACAGTGCCGCCGTCATAATCCCGCTGGCTACGTTGGCATGCATACCGGCTGTGTTAACCAGGTACTTCTGCATATAGGTTGTGAACGTGTAAAAACACAACGAACCCGCGGCGGTAAAACCAAGCACCATGACAAAAGCTTTGCGATTACGCCACAGACCTTTCAGGGAACCCGCTTCTTTCAGCGCGCGAACATCCTGTTTTGAGGTTTCATCCAGTTGGCGACGCAGCCATAGCGCAACAATAGCCAGCACGGCGCCCAACGCAAATGGAATACGCCAACCCCACTCTCTGAGCGCAGAGTCTTCTAACGTGTGCTGTAATATGACCACAACCAGTAATGCCAGTAACTGTCCGCCGATTAACGTTACGTACTGGAATGAAGCATAAAAACCTTTCTTACCTTCAACGGCGACTTCACTCATATAGGTCGCGCTGGTTCCGTATTCACCACCGACAGATAACCCCTGGAATAGCCTTGCCAGCAGTAATAGCGCAGGCGCCCAGGTACCGATAGTTTCATATCCCGGTAGACAAGCGATCACCAACGATCCCATGCACATCATACAAACGGACAGCAACATGGACTTTTTACGCCCGTGCTTATCCGCGATACGGCCAAACAGCCAGCCTCCAATTGGTCGCATCAAGAAGCCAGCGGCAAAAACGCCAGCGGTTTGTAAGAGTTGTGTGGTGGTATTTCCTGATGGAAAAAAGATATGAGCAAAATAAAGAGAGCAGAATGAATAGATATAGAAATCAAACCATTCGACCAGATTCCCTGATGATGCTCCGACAATCGCCCATATACGACGACGGGTATCGCCGTCTGCCAGCGCCCCGTTCTCAGTTACACTACTATCAGCCATTAGAATTGTACCCCTGCCAACGATCGCGTGAATTTATCAATGATGGTTGTGTGTTTTTTGGTGAACAGAATGTTATATAATTGTTATATCTTATTGTGCGGTAAAGATCACGATTTTAATTAGCAGAGAAAGGATTCAGATATGTTCTGAGGGAGAGATCCGTGTAGTAGATCGAGACAGTGTGCTTTTGTTGGCCGATTAAGGCTGTTACGCCGCATCCGGCAATGTACCACCGTGTTGCCTGATACGATGCGCTTATCAGGCCTACAAAATACGTTAAGCCCGGCCCCTGTAGGCCGGATAAGGCGGTACGCCGCATCCGGCAATGTACCGCCGCGTTGCCTGATGCGCTGCGCTTATCAGGCCTACAAAATACGTTCAGCCCAGCCCCTGTAGGCCGGATAAGGCGGTACGCCGCATCCGGCAATGTACCGCCGCGTTGCCTGATGCGCTGCGCTTATCAGGCCTACAAAATACGTTCAGCCCAGCCTCTGTAGGCCGGATAAGGCGGCACGCTGCATCCGGCGGTTTTCATCCCGCACAGACGCAAAAAAGCTCATCCGGCAGGATGGGCTTCTTCACTTTATTTGATGCCTGGCAGTTTATGGCGGGCGTCCTGCCCGCCACCCTCCGGGCCGTTGCTACGCAACGTTCAAATCCGCTCCCGGCGGATTTGTCCTCCTCAGGAGAGCGCTCACCGACAGACAACAGATAAAACAAAAGGCCCAGTCTTTCGACTGAGCCTTTCGCTTTTATTTGATGCCTGGCAGTTC
>NZ_JAOWHE010000081.1:190217-192546 GCF_030332765.1 Citrobacter sp. Cpo071
TTCGCCAAAACATCTTCGGCGTTGTAAGGTTAAGCCTCACGGTTCATTAGTATCGGTTAGCTCAATGTATCGCTACACTTACACACCCGACCTATCAACGTCATCGTCTTTAACGTTCCTTCAGGACCCTTAAAGGGTCAGGGAGAACTCATCTCGGGGCAAGTTTCGTGCTTAGATGCTTTCAGCACTTATCTCTTCCGCATTTAGCTACCGGGCAATGCCATTGGCATGACAACCCGAACACCAGTGATGCGTCCACTCCGGTCCTCTCGTACTAGGAGCAGCCCCCCTCAATTCTCCAGCGCCCACGGCAGATAGGGACCGAACTGTCTCACGACGTTCTAAACCCAGCTCGCGTACCACTTTAAATGGCGAACAGCCATACCCTTGGGACCTACTTCAGCCCCAGGATGTGATGAGCCGACATCGAGGTGCCAAACACCGCCGTCGATATGAACTCTTGGGCGGTATCAGCCTGTTATCCCCGGAGTACCTTTTATCCGTTGAGCGATGGCCCTTCCATTCAGAACCACCGGATCACTAAGACCTGCTTTCGCACCTGCTCGAGCCGTCACTCTCGCAGTCAAGCTAGCTTATGCCTTTGCACTAACCTCCTGATGTCCGACCAGGATTAGCTAACCTTCGTGCTCCTCCGTTACTCTTTAGGAGGAGACCGCCCCAGTCAAACTACCCACCAGACACTGTCCGCAACCCGGATTACGGGTCTACGTTAGAACACCAGCCATTAAAGGGTGGTATTTCAAGGATGGCTCCATGCAGACTGGCGTCCACACTTCAAAGCCTCCCACCTATCCTACACATCAAGGACCAGTGTTCAGTGTCAAGCTATAGTAAAGGTTCACGGGGTCTTTCCGTCTTGCCGCGGGTACACTGCATCTTCACAGCGAGTTCAATTTCACTGAGTCTCGGGTGGAGACAGCCTGGCCATCATTACGCCATTCGTGCAGGTCGGAACTTACCCGACAAGGAATTTCGCTACCTTAGGACCGTTATAGTTACGGCCGCCGTTTACCGGGGCTTCGATCAAGAGCTTCTCCTTACGGATAACCCCATCAATTAACCTTCCGGCACCGGGCAGGCGTCACACCGTATACGTCCACTTTCGTGTTTGCACAGTGCTGTGTTTTTAATAAACAGTTGCAGCCAGCTGGTATCTTCGACTGATTTCAGCTCCATGAGTAAATCACTTCACCTACATATCAGCGTGCCTTCTCCCGAAGTTACGGCACCATTTTGCCTAGTTCCTTCACCCGAGTTCTCTCAAGCGCCTTGGTATTCTCTACCTGACCACCTGTGTCGGTTTGGGGTACGATTTCGTGTTACCTGATGCTTAGAGGCTTTTCCTGGAAGCAGGGCATTTGTTACTTCAGCACCGTAGTGCCTCGTCATCACACCTCAGCGTTAAAAGGTACCGGATTTACCTGGAACCTCCGCCTACATGCTTAAACCGGGACAACCGTCGCCCGGCTAACATAGCCTTCTCCGTCCCCCCTTCGCAGTAACACCAAGTACAGGAATATTAACCTGTTTCCCATCGACTACGCCTTTCGGCCTCGCCTTAGGGGTCGACTCACCCTGCCCCGATTAACGTTGGACAGGAACCCTTGGTCTTCCGGCGTGCGGGTTTTTCACCCGCATTATCGTTACTTATGTCAGCATTCGCACTTCTGATACCTCCAGCATACCTCACGATACACCTTCAACGGCTTACAGAACGCTCCCCTACCCAACAACACATAGTGTCGCTGCCGCAGCTTCGGTGCATGGTTTAGCCCCGTTACATCTTCCGCGCAGGCCGACTCGACCAGTGAGCTATTACGCTTTCTTTAAATGATGGCTGCTTCTAAGCCAACATCCTGGCTGTCTGTGCCTTCCCACATCGTTTCCCACTTAACCATGACTTTGGGACCTTAGCTGGCGGTCTGGGTTGTTTCCCTCTTCACGACGGACGTTAGCACCCGCCGTGTGTCTCCCGTGATAACATTCTTCGGTATTCGCAGTTTGCATCGGGTTGGTAAGTCGGGATGACCCCCTAGCCGAAACAGTGCTCTACCCCCGAAGATGAATTCACGAGGCGCTACCTAAATAGCTTTCGGGGAGAACCAGCTATCTCCCGGTTTGATTGGCCTTTCACCCCCAGCCACAAGTCATCCGCTAATTTTTCAACATTAGTCGGTTCGGTCCTCCAGTTAGTGTTACCCAACCTTCAACCTGCCCATGGCTAGATCACCGGGTTTCGGGTCTATACCCTGCAACTTAACGCCCAGTTAAGACTCGGTTTCCCTTCGGCTCCCCTATTCGGTTAACC
>NZ_JAOWHE010000082.1:0-2325 GCF_030332765.1 Citrobacter sp. Cpo071
GACGACGAATCCGGACTGCACTACAACCGCCACCGGTACTACAATCCGGGACTGGGACGGTATAACACCCAGGATCCGATAGGGCTAAGAGGCGGGTTAAACCCCTATACCTACCCACTTAATCCGGTCACAGAGGTAGATCCACTGGGGCTGATAGTATGGATGGTAATTCCCGGCGTCTGCGCTGCGGGAGGATGTGAAGCAATACTTGTGGGATTGGGTTTGTCAGCCTCTATTGCAGGACAACAAATACAGGCTAATTCAGCTAATTCTTCAGGACAAAGTAACAGTCCGTCTTGGGATGGTGGAAGACAAAGTGAATATGAACACGCAAAAATGTTTTGTGATACTCCCCCACCTCCGGGAAGTAACGAATGTTCATCACTTTCAAAAAAAATAGATCACTCAAAGGAGTGTATCAATTTATATGAAAATTGGGATTCCAACTGGTTGCCAGGTCGTCATGATGAAAAGCTTGACGGCTGGCGACAGCGCTTGAATAATTTAAAAGAAGAACACAATAAAAAGTGTACAAAATGAAAAAAGCAAAGAAATTAAAAATTAAAAATTTGATTGATAGATATAAAGAACATGCCGAATTTTTAGGGATGGATCTTTTGGATGTCAATCAACCAGGCGCAGTAGACGACACCATGCTACATATTGCTGCCAGGAAAGGTAATATTGAAGACATATACATTTTGATATCAGTTGGTGCAAATGTAAACTCTATTGGTGACTTAGGGAATACACCATTACACCAAGCTGCAATGCGAGGAACACTTGATTCTGTAAAGGTCCTGCTAGAGCTGAATGCAAATCCTTTGATAAAAAATGAATTTGGACAAACAGCTGCGGATGTTGCCAGAATTGGAAAATATTTGGGTATATATGAACTAATTAAAGAACACATAAAGGAATAAAGCTACAGAGAAAT
Source organism: Citrobacter sp. Cpo071 (assembly GCF_030332765.1). NCBI lineage: Bacteria > Pseudomonadati > Pseudomonadota > Gammaproteobacteria > Enterobacterales > Enterobacteriaceae > Citrobacter > Citrobacter sp. Cpo071. The sequence continues at coordinate 938 of NZ_JAOWHE010000082.1, forward strand.
CAGCAAGGGGAAACCGTCGTTGGCTGGCACCGTGCGGACTGACGCTGGAGAGAGAAGTTCATCTGTACCACTGCTACCTTCCGCTGGTGCTGATTGACGTAAACGGGAAGATTGCCTGGTAGACAGAGTATGACGAATGGGGTTAATGTGCTGCGGGAGGATAATCCGGACAATCTGGATCAGTTAATACGGCTGCCAGGACAGCAGGAGGATAAGGAGACAGGATTGTATTACAACCGCCACCGCTACTACAATCCGGGGCAGGGAAGTATATCACCCAGGACCCGATTGGGCTGGAGGGGGGATGGAATTTATATAGCTACGTATTTAATAATCCGGTGAAATTTATTGATCCCAGAGGACTGGATATTTGGTTAGAAGGCGCGGCACCAAGTGAGCCAGATCTCCATCAAAGTGTAAATATTGGTGATCCAAATGGCGTTTATGATTCGTATAGCTATGGGATGAGTGACTTCCCGCACGGAGAGGTTTATAAGGATGTATCACATGGAGGGGTAATAGTCGATTATAAAAAACAAATGCTGAACAAGACAAAATCTTTAAGGGGATGATGGATAAGAAAATTGGGGAGCGAAGCTACTATGGGTATGATGATATTTGTCGTAGCTGGAGCCAACGTCAGTTCAAATCTGCTCCTGGTAAATCTGCTACTCAACCAGAAAGAAAAGGAGCTATTACTACAATGGGTGTAGGGGCATCATCATCAAGGGGAAGCAGTACTACAACAAATAGTGGAACATCACAGTGAAAACTTTATTTTTTTGCATAGGATTAATTTTATCCATCATTGCCTTAATAGTGATTAACGTAACTGCTATTAATGATAATGTGTATCATAAATTATTCGTTATCGCAATAATATGTGTTGTAATATCAGTTATTATATCTCTGTCATTATATTCAGATGGAGGATGGTTGCGTTATTGCTCATTTGCATTTTTAATTAGTGGTGCATATGTCATCTATAACATAGTTTGTCGCTGTTTTTATAGCAATTAGAATAATGAAGATGATCTGTCCGGTTTACGACAAATTATCGTGCTATTAGGAAGGGATATGGATTGCATTATAACCATCACTGTTAACGTTACCCGCAACAGGGTAGGCAGGGCAAGATCACCGTGTGCCGTAGGCAGAAACGTATAGTGAGGGGTTCGTTGTACGGAGTATGCATAAGTTTGTGAAGAGATGGTGGAAGGTCCTCCGGGATCTCTGACGCGGCTGAACAGGCGAAGGCACAGCACCGGAGCCTGGCGGAGAAGCTGGCACTGAGGGCGATGCTGGACAGCCTGGAAGGAGAGCTGCGCGCCGGGGTTATCAGCGATGAAAACCGGCAGTGGCTGGCCGGGTGCGGCCTGACGCCGGAA